>NZ_JAMPQI010000001.1:0-380901 GCF_028482365.1 Providencia sp. PROV122
TCAGCACGTGTATCAGTATAGTTAAGCTAGAAGATTGAAATATCTTCTAGCTTAACTACGATAAAGTTCTTTACTGGTCAAGCTTTAGTAGGGTTAGATCATTCACTATATGACGCAATTCATCATATCTAAACTCTTCATAGAAGATATTTTTAGGATAATCTATTAAATCCTTCAATGATTCACTAGTATCAACAAATCTCCATAAAATGGCACCAATTTCATCGGTTAATTTGTATGAATATATATTAAAATAATCTGACCAAGTTCCTAAATTCACATTAAAATTTTCGGCTAACTCATACTCTTCACCATTAAAGTCTAAGATATCTGCTTCTAATAGTTCATAAGTAGAACAATAATTATCAAGCAAATATCTTTGATTTAAGTGTTTTTTGTTTAAAATTTCATTGAGCCCACCGATTAAGTAGCCATCAAAAAAAATTGTATCGTCTAAGCTTCCAAAAAATAAGTCATTAATCCAAAACTTTGCTCGGCCAATAAATTTCTCCTTATTTTCAAAAAAATATTCGACTGCAAGAGTATTTTTTTTTCCTATAAGTCTTGTCTTCATTTGCACGGTTTTATACCTTCCATATTTTTTGCATACTTAGGGACATTTCTTGGATCTATAGCTCTAGGTTTGCCTCTAATATCAACACCATCCGTTGAACCATTCCAATGGAATGGTCCTGAGCCATCAGCAGCACTACTTTGGAATCTATGCCAAACAGCTTTTTTACCTTCCCCAATTTTGACCTAACTCGTTTTTGAGTCATTAGGGTCTAACTGACTAAGTTTAAAGAGCTCTTCAGCGTTAGGTGGTATTATGCTTTTGGAGCTATTGAATGGCACTTGTCTACCTGGTAAATACCCGGGTTCATGATGTCCGGGATTTTTATAAATTAAAGCCTCCGTCAATCCTCAAGGATTCACCCACATTAGCGGGTTAGGTGCATACTGATACAGATTTATCCCACCCAATAACCCAATTGGGTCGGACATGATAAAACGGCCTATCTGTGGGTCATAGAATCTGAAGGTATTAAAATGTAATCCTGTTTCAGTGTCAAAATACTGTCCAGCATAGCGTAAGTTCTGCTCAAAGGACTCCATCTTGCGATCTGGGTCGGAGTAGAAACTTAATGGGCTATTGCGAACAAAGCCAAAGCGTTCATATTTCCCTGACCATACCCTATTGCCTTGTTCGTTGGTGACATCAAGTGGGGCACTGCTAATGTCGCAGTGATGCCAGTAATAGTGGTATCCACTGGATTACTTCACAATAACGGCGAGTGGGGTATAGCTGCCGTGTTCTTCGCAGTAATAGGTTTGGCATTTACCGGTATTGATATTCTGCTCTTGCAGTAACCGTAGTCCTTGCCAGACAAAATGGGTTTCGTGGCGTGTTGGTTTGCCGTGAGCCCGTGATTCAACCACTTTATGAATATGACGACTCAGTGCATTGTTATTTCAAGAAGGCTATGCCTGTAAGGCAAATATTGAAAAGCAGGGTTGCCCCTGCTGATCGTTATGAAAAATATGAAGGTAGAGCGCCTCCTGTAAGTCTAGGTAACCCCTAATAATTCTTTAACCTGATAATCAGAATGTGGGCTTAATGGTGGGTATTTGGTTAAATGCATCAAAGAAGACGGGGCACCCCCAACTTATGATGAGATCGGAAAAGCGTTGGGTTATTCAAAAGGTCTGGTCGCACACCGTGTGAGGTTGTTGGCAAAGCGGGATAAAAGCGTGGTTTTTCCCACTTTGTGTTATCAGCCGAAAATCAATAAATTGATTTTCGTAATTTATTTTCAAAACCTATTAGACTTGCCGCCAAACATAATATGTTTGTTAGCAGTCTGAGATGGCAGGTAAAACTGCCTTCTATACTTGTTATTTAGCAATATAAAAATTAAATGCGGTAGCTGTTAAGTAGCGACCATCTGTACCATCATAAATTTTTGCAGCATCAGGCCAAGCAAAATACCGAGTTTCAGGTTTGTCACGATACAATTCACCCGTTTCCCTGTTAATAGCATAAACCTTTTTGGCTCCTTTTTTGAAGATTTTCCAAACTCCTTTAACGAATGCCTCTGTTTCAGGGTCTTCTGCTGGTTTATAAGAAGCTGATATTGTCCCATTTCTCAAGCATCCTGCTGCAAAATCAGCTTCCTTTGAGTGAATAAATTGAACTAATCCTTTACCGACGAAACTACCCGAAAAACCAGCGTTGTTTGGGCGTGGAAATACATAGTTATTTTTATAATCACTTATACTAGTTATATCACTATTGATGATTGTAACGTTTGAATTTATTGCACCATAACATAAGGAAATCGAATTTCTTACAGGGGGATCAAGAGTATCCCAAACATAATTGTCAATGAATTTAATTTCTTTAAAATAATCACCCAAGGCTTTTGAAAAGTTATCTTCATCTACTTTACTCATAAAAACTTCAATACCAGGCAGTTTAACTTTAGCTGTCATATAGAATCCTTTTTAGCGTTGTGTGACTGTGCCAGCAAGCATGTTGTCAACATTCAATGCTCCCGGCTGTAAAGTGTTACCTTTAGGCACGGTAATAACAACAGCGTTTGGATTTTGTTGGGTGATTCGAACGGCATTATCCCATTCATACTGCGTCATACCATTGACTTTGCCTTTGTCTACAGTCTGAATGTAAACCGTGCGACCTTTAGCATCAGTAAATGTCATGTCGGTGTAAGATCCTCCCTTACGACCTGTTTCAGCTGGGTTTAGTGGTGGTAAATAGGTTTCCCGCAACTCAACGTTAGTACCTGCTTGTCTGCCACCTTCTATATGTCTAACTATTCCTGCATTATTTTAATCAATTGATCCGGAATATCATCCATATGTGTCTGATATAATCTTATTTATCTTTATAGGATTGTGACGCAATTCGTTTAGTAGTGGTTATCATCCGCTGTATCATGATTAAATTGGAAAACAAATATTTAACTAGTTTCACAGGAACTTCTATTTTTAGGGGTCAAATCAATTGATTTGCAAAATTCAATATTTTTTAGCCCTGCATTAATGATAGCTATTTTTAGCTTATCACTCACAACTATTGTATTGGGAGTTTCTTCACTTCTTACAATATCGAAAGAATATGGTATTTCATCTAACAGTACTGTATATAAAAATGCATATTGGGGATTATGGGGGTCAAAATTAGTTAATGTAAATTCACTTTTTTCCATATCAAAACAATTTATCTTTGTTAACACATTGATAGCACTGTAGCTATGTAGTACGTAATTTCCAAAAAAAATGTTTGCATCAAAAAACTCAACCTCGGTTGGTGCTATTTTTTCTAGAACTTCTCGAAGTTCTGAACTAACTAATTCAATGCCTGTGGTAAATAAAATATGGTTTTTCTTTATTTTATTCAAGCTAGCTTTATTTTTTGCCTTATAATTAATCTGAAAACAGTTTCCTTTTAAACTAATTCCTTCACGGAATAGAGTGTAGTCCACAGAGGTATTATGGCAATATTCAAGTAAGTTAAATGTATTTGTAATACTAGAAATTATATAACTCATTTTATCTTCCTACTAACAGGCATTGTTAAGTTTTATTTGTTTGGTTCTTAGGCGATTACCTACATCATCTGACAGAGCTTGAATCTGCATCCTTTTTATCTCTGGGCTTGCATTATTAGCATGTATCTTATCAAGCTCATTGCTAATATAACTATCGTAAGCTTTATTATGCCTCCCTCGATGTACCGTCCTTTCTGGATTTTGCTCAATCGCAGTTTTAGACGATGGTAATTGAGTAATATTTTGACTATTATTAATATCATAGCCTGAACTTATAATCGCTGGATGATTTGCCATCGATTGTGGAATGTTATGGTGTTTCTGAAAACCAGGCATGACAGGCATTTCTTTATAATCACCAGAAGCAGCTAACCCCCATGGGTCAATCCATCCCAACGGATTAGGTGCATAAGCATACAGATTCATCCCACCCAATAACCCAATCGGGTCGGGCATGATAAAACGGCCTATCTGTGGGTCGTAGAATCTGAACGTATTAAAATGCAATCCGGTTTCATTGTCAAAATATTGTCCAGCATAGCGTAAGTTCTGCTCAAAGGACTCCATCTTGCGATCTGGGTCGGAGTAGAAACTCAATGGGCTACTGCGAACAAAGCCAAAGCGTTCATATTTCCCTGACCACACCGTATTGCCTTGTTCGTTGGTGACATCAAGTGGGGCACTGTTAATATCGCAGTGATGCCAGTAATAGTGGTATCCACTGGGTTGCTTCACGATAACGGCGAGTGGGGTATAGCTGCCGTGTTCTTCGTAGCAATAGGTTTGGTGTTTACCGGTATTGATATCCTGTTCTTGCAGCAATCGCAGCCCTTGCCAGACAAAATGGGTTTCATGGCGTGTTAGCTTGCCATGAGCTCGTGACTCGACCACTTTATGAATGCGCCGACCCAGTGCATCGTAGTGATACTGGGCTTTCACGTCACTGGTCTGGGCGATAACTAAACGGTTATCCCCATCATACTGATACGTTTGTTTGACTTGGTTAGGGTGTTCGCGTGAAATCACGTTACCGTACGCATCATGGCGATATTGCCAGCCTTGAAATTGAAGTAGCCTATCCCCTTGTGGGCTTAGGACTGGCGTTGATGGCGTTTGAACCTCGATTTCTGACTGAGGACGCTCTAACAGATTATCCGCACGGTCATAGAACAGCATGGCATCCATGTTTTCGCCACTGGAGACTTTCTTCAGCCGCTGCTCAGAGTCATACAGGTATTCCACCCAACCCCGATAATGGTCTTCCATCGCACCGAGATTATCTTGCTCGTCGTAAAACCATTTTCGTGATGAGGCAATGCCGTTGAGTGGATGCGGTTTATTGCGTGAGCTGAAGGTACTTATCGTCCGTCCCAGCTTATCGTACTGTCGATATTGGGTTAGAGCACCTTGGGTACGGCTGATTTCACGGTGCAGGTCATCCCGTTCAAATTCGGTGATTAAGTGCGGGGTGCCGTCGATAAGGTGATTGATGGCAGTGGCATGCCCTGAACCGTAATAGAGCCAGTTTAGGCTGTCACCTTGAGGTAACGTCAGACAGCTCAGATTATTGAGTTCATCGTAAGCAAATTCGACGATATCATCGCCCGTTTGCTCACGGGTAATACGCCCAAGGGCATCGTAGGTAAAGTGAACTTGGTTCGCTTGCAAGCCCATTTCAAGACCGAGTTGATTCGGTTGCCTCGACGCCACCAACAGGCGGTTTAGGCTATCCCACTGGTATTGATAGCTATCAGTTAATGTTTCCCGTTGAACAAGGTTACCCGCGGGGTCATACTGTAACAACACCGTGCGAGCTGGGGAAGGGAACACGCGGTCGCCTAAACGAGTTTCCTCGGCTAAACGTCCGAAACTGTTATAGCGATATTGAAGCAGCGTATCATCCGGTCTGATTTCCTCGATGAGTCGGCCTTCGGCATCACGGTTGAGTAGGTAACGTCCGCCATTGGCGTTTTCAATTGAAATTAATACGCCTTCAGCATTGTAATGGTAATGGATATGTCGAGCGAGTTTATCGATTTCCGTTGTGACGCGACCGAAGGCGTTGTATTGCCACTGACGCGGAGTATTGTCATTGCGTTGGTGATGGGTGAGGAGCCCCGCGGCATTCTAGGCCAATTGAACGGTAGAATTATCCGGCAACACAATGCGCGTGATGTGTCCTGCATTATCGTAGTAGTACTCTGTGGCTTCATGTAAGGCGTTAGTGTGAGAAACCAAACGACCTTCATCATCATAATGCCAGTAGTGCTGCTTGCCAGAACAGTCGGTATGACGCAGTAATTGTCCGCGTTTTGTTCAGAGGAACTCGCTGCGCCCCTGTTTGGCATCAATGCGGACGGTGGGGCGCAGTGTAGTTTTATAGTCATAGCGGTATTCGGTCGTTTGCTCCAGTGAAGAGATTTCTTTAACTGGCAAGGTTTTGATTGTTTAATAACCAGCTGCCAGTTCTTATCATAATAGTTATTTCATATTAAGAAGAGTATAACGAATCTAATGCTCCCCGTAATTTATGTGCAAGCTCAGGTGCAACGTATTTATCAGTGACCACTTCAATGTAGGATGCAAAAGGGGATGACTCTGCATGATTGATGGCGATATCAAGTTCATTACAACGTGTTACCTTTTGGCAATTCCAATCATGACAACCTAATGCAGCGGGTAATTTTTCATAATCCCATTTAGCGATATCATTGTAATAAGCTTCCGGATCTTTGCATATTAAGCGCTCAAATAGATACCCATCATTATTGATAATGAAAATAATCGGTTTTAATTGAAAACGTGCAAACTGGCAAATTTCTTGTGCTGTTAACTGATGAGCCCCTTCCCCTGTAATTAAGATCACTCTGCGCTTAGGTGCTGCCAAAGCCGCTCCGAAAGCGGCGGCAGTAGACCATCCAATAGACCCCCACAAGGTTTGGTTACAGAATTGAACCCCTTTAGGAAGTTGTGCAAAGACTAAACCCATTAATGGGGTTCCTGTGTCAGTAAAAATAATATCATTTTCTTTAAACATCTTTTCGAATCGAGAATATAGATATTCAGCCGATATTGATTGATAGCCGGTGAACAATGATTCATCTAAGCATTGAACTTTAGGGTGGTTTTGATGAAATGAGGGAATTCGCTCTTTCAATTTAGCGAGTACATCCTTCATATACACCTGAGAGTATACTGTAGAACCAATTTTGACATAATCAGGCATGATATTGATATGATATTCTGAAGGGATAGCGGCAGTAAAACAGCCCGTATTCATATCCGTCATCATTGCACCGATGCTAATAATACAATCGCTGCTTTCTATATATTCACTAACAGGGGTATTTATTAAATGTCCATAATAGATGCCCATATAATTAGATGCTGTTTCATTGAGTACCCCTTTATCCATAATCATGGTAGCATAAGGTAAGTTTGATTTATTTATTAGGGTTTGAAGCTCATCGGTTAATCCTAAACGAGAAGCTAAAATTCCCGGAAGTAGGCTAATTTTTTGGCTAGTTAATAGTTTATTTAAAATTACATTAATAACTTTGGTTAGGTTTTGATTATTACTTTGGGGAATATCAGTGCATACTGAATACCGTTTATTTGTATGAATAGGCATTTCAGCATAATCGGATGGAATACCGATATAGACAGGTTGGCGCTTAAATAAAGCGTATGTGATCAGCCGTTCTACTTCTTCAATACAATTTTCAGGGGTAAGAATTGCTTGCGCACAACTAATAGGTTGAAACATTTTATAGAACAGAGTGAAATCCCCATCTCCTAAAGAGTGATGAAGAATTTTTTTACTTTCCTGTGCACCGCTAGATGGCATACCTACCAAATGAAAAATAGGTAAATATTCAGCGTAAGAGCCCGCAATAGCATTGATAGCACTGAGTTCACCAACACCGAATGTTGTTGATAATGCAGCTATACCTTTTATTCGCGCATACCCATCTGCAGCATATGCTGCATTTAATTCATTACAGCAGCCAACCCAACGCATTTTATTATTTTCACAAATGGCATCATTAATTGGAAATGAATAATCCCCAGCAACACCAAAAATATCGCTAACACCTATATCGTATAATCGAGTTAATAAATATTGTACCACTGTTTTTTTCATCATTTTCTCCATTATGCTTTTAAGACAGTCGGTAATGAATAATGAAATATCATTTGTAGATGAGTTTAAATGGAACTGCTCTATGTGATCGCTGTTATATAAATAAAATAATATAATAAAGCTTAAAAATGAGAATGTAGGGTAATCTTTTGTTTATTAAGAGCTAACAATATTTTCAATCTAGAAAGGAATAAACGAATTAGATAGTGTAGTCATTGACAGAACAAATATAAGTCATTAACGTTTTTTATTGTTTATAAACAAAAAATTATTGTTAAGGTGGCTTTATTATGAAAAAACTAAAAATACTTGTATTATCTTTTGCATTATTAAGTCCATTAGCGTTTGGGGCGACAGAAATTAATTATACAAAATCTCTGTATTTGAAATTTGCAGGCACGGTCAATGTTGTTATGAATGATGGTGTATCTGCTGATTATGTAAAGGCAATCTCTCAAAAAGCGGATGAGAAAGGTGCTGAATATTTTGTTATTACTTCGGTTGAGTCTGAAGGAAGTGGAAACGATGTTTCGGTAACGGCCAGCTTATATAAAAAATAATCATTAAACTAAGTTGTATCATTCACCCTTTATTAAAAGGGAACGATGCAACTTAGTTATTTTTTAGGTAGGGATTAACCTGTTGAGAGTGATATGCAAAGGTCAAACGCCCATGGAATATAAAGCGCTTTTTTAGGCCAAAGTATCGTTATTGAAATCGGCACTAACGTTGCGCAGCGGTTACCATGATTTCCACAAGCACTTGCTCTCTAGCCATATTTGCTTCAACGGCAGCACGTGCAGGGCTATTCTCTGTTGGCATCCATGATTCCCAAACAGCATTAAAAGCAGCAAAATCACGTTCCATATTTTTGATCCAAACTTGGGCTGAAAGAATACGTGTTTTGTCACTGTTACTTGCAGCTAATAGAGTATCTATTTTTGCAAGTACATCTTGTGTCTGAGCTGTGATATCACCATTTAAATCATTAGGAACTTGTCCTGATAAATAAACTAAGCCTGCATATTCAACGCTATCAGCTAAACGTGGCTTTGGATTATTACGTTTGATCATATTGTTGTATTACCTCGTTAATCCAGTTAAAGAGATGGGAGATGTTTCTCCTGAAACTAATTGGCTGAGAATTTGAGCGCTGCCAGCGGCTAAGGTAAACCCTAAGCTACCATGACCAATATTTAACCAAAGATTGTTATATCCAGTTTTGCCTAATATTGGTGGCCCTTTTGGTGTTGATGGACGTAATCCACACCATGTTTCGGCATCTTCAATATTTGTTACATCAGGGAATGTGTTTTTAATAATATTTTTTAAGGCGGAAATTCGGTTATCACGCAAGCCTAATTTGTCATAACCGATATCCACCATTGCGGCGATGCGAAGTTGCTGATTAAGTTTTGCATAAACAATTTTATTTCCATAATCAGTTACATTGATTTTAGGCACCACATGTTCTTTTTCTGGATAAGGAATAGAAAGGCTATAGCCTTTTAAGCCAAGCATTGGTACATGAATACCTAATGTTTTTAGCAGTTTCCTGCTTCCATTTCCGGCACATACAATGACATCATCAGCAGAAATTGTTCCTTGCGGAGTAATAACACCTGTAATTCGCTTATCATCTTTAATAAATGAAACAACAGAATGTTGTAAGCATAGTGTAAAATCTGCTTGAGTTGATAAATATTGGAGTAAGTTTTTACAGAATAAATAACAGTCTGCACTTTCATCATCAGGAGCATAAATTGCGCCCACTAACTGTGATTGAATATTCTTTAATGATGGCTCTAAGGCGGTAATTTCAGTCGGATTTAAAACCTTTTGAAATTGACTGTCGATGGTTTCGCAAGCTTTATTAAAGCTTTTTTGGTCACGGTGAATAATTAGTTTACCCGATTTTTCCCAAGCAAAGTCACCGATATCACCATTATTACGCCAGATATTCATGATCTCTTGGCTGAGTAAAGAGAGGCGTAGTTGGTGAGCACCATTAATTTTATTTGTTTTGCGATTACAAGCTAAGGTGAATTGAGTTAACCAAGCCCATTGTTGCAGGGAAAATTGTATTTTTAAATTCAATGGTGAATCATCTTTCCCCATCCAACTTAAACCTTGTAATGGTACTCCTGCATCTGCTAACGGCGAAACATAGCGATAGCTAAGTTGTCCGCCATTGGCGAAACTTGTTTGCATGCCGACATCAGATTCTGATTCTAATAAAGTGACGGCATGACCCGCTTTGATTAAAGCATATGCAGTACTAAGGCCAATGACACCTGCACCAATAACCACCACATGTTTTTTCATAATTATCCGCAACCAATAATAACTGAGGAGTTATTATTTAACGGCGAATAAGTTAACTAAACAATTGAGTTTTCATTGCCAGAGTATAACCTTTGGTTAACTACTTTATTTCTTTTTTCGAGGGTTAGTGACAAAGTATTTACATAGTTTTGAGCCGCTTTAGTCAATGGTCTATCCGCACGATGGAAAACTGAAACAGCTAAATGCAGATCCTCTTTGAGTGGATAGATCATCGATTTTGGTAATGTGTGCTCAGCAGAGAAAATATCAGTAATACTGCAACCTAATCCTGCTCGAACAAATTCAGCCGCCATGTGGTAGGTATGCACACTAATATTTGAAACCGAGAACTCATGGTATTGCTGTAATAATTGCGCTAATGAGTCTGAACCTGGATGTATCCAACGATCTTGGTCAATATCAGCTAATGAAACAGGACCTTCATGTTTTTGCGTATCAACATAAACAAGGGGGATTTCAGCGATGGGTAATACCGTAATTCCGCCTTCAATAGCCAAATTGAAACCAATACCAATATCAAGGTCTTGTTGGGTTAATAATTGCATGATATCGACGGTATGATGGGTGCCAATCGTTAATTTTATATTGGGGTGTTTTTTAATAAACAGAGCGGTGACTTCAGGTACTAAGTTTAAACCTAGGCTTGGTAAACAGCCAATCGCTAATTTTCCCTGAGGGTTTTTGGATAAATTTTGCGCTAATATTCTTAAGCGGTCTAAATTTCGATAAACTTCTTTTGCTTCATCAAAAAGTAGTAAAGCCTCATCGGTTGGTAATAATTTCCCTCTAATTCGTTGGAATAATACTAACCCTAATTGTTGCTCAGCATGTTTGAGTGCTTTACTCGCCGCGGGTTGAGAAATATGTAAAACTTCAGCCGCACGCGTTAAGGAACCACAAGTCATTACAGCATAAAAGATATCGAGATGTCTTAATTTCATTCCATGTAGCCTACTGATTATTTATTTCTACGGACTATTCTAACGAATAAAGTATAAATAATCAGATATACTCGTCATAATTCAAATTTTGGTTTAGTTGTCACGAGAATTAATTCGTAAACGTGCAAGCTAAATAGATTGATTAGGGGAATATACGGGGTAAGAAAGCGGCTCGGCATACTGCCCTATAATAAATTGTTAGGAGAAGTACGCCGAGTAGTGTGTAGCTATTAGGTAAAGTATGTACCAATTTCAATAAATATTTTAATTAAGATACTGTTTGAAATATCAACAATAAAGGCACCGACCATAGGAACGACAAGGAAAGCTTTATGTGATGGTCCAAATGCTTTTGTGACTGTTTGCATATTCGCAATTGCTGTTGGTGTTGCTCCCATACCAAAGCCACAGTGACCCGCGCTGATCACGACAGCATCATAATCTTTGCCCATCATTTTGAAGGTGACAAAGCAGGCAAATAGCACCATGACAACAGTTTGTACAGCAATGATAATTAATACTGGCCCTGCCATGCTTGCCAATTGACCAAATTTTAATGACATTAACGCCATTGCCAAGAAAAGCGATAAAGCAACGCTACCTAATACATCGACGGTCGGCTCAAACACTTCGTGTTTAAATACATGAGTCAGTGTATTACGGATAATAATACCGACAAATAAACACCAGACAAAAGTAGGCAGTTGCAGAAAAGTATCTTTAAACAATGCACTGATATAGCCACCAACAACAATACAGATAATCAGCATTGAAATGGTTTCAATAACGTTATTTGCATTGATTTTTCTTTTGACGCTTGGTTGCTCAAAAGCTTCAACGATAGTGTCGCGCTCTTGCTCGGTTGTTTTAGGAATAGAGACCTTTTTCAAAAGATGACGGGCAACAGGGCCGCCAACTAAACCACCCAACACTAATCCAAGTGTTGCACAAGCCATCGCTAATTCAACGGCGCCTGTTACACCATATTTATCAGCGAGAATAGGGCCCCATGCTCCGGCATTACCATGACCACCTGTTAGAGTAATTGAACCTGCAATTAAGCCAATAAATGGACTTTCATTCATCATGACAGCCATACTCATGCCGACAGTATTTTGAATGGCGATTAGGATCGTTACTGCAATAGTTAATAGAACTAACGGCTTTCCTCCTTTAATCAGTCGAGAAAAGTCAGAACTTAGCCCGATAGAGGAAAAGAATGTGAGCATTAATAAACTTTGCAATGAAGCATCAAAAGTAAACGAATAACCTGATGTTTTATCAATAATTAACAGAACAATTGCAACAATAAAGCCACCAACGACGGCTTCTGGTATGTGGTTTTTTTGTAGGAACGGGGTAAATTTTACGACAAACATTCCTATGAGTAGCGCGATACATGCGACTAATAATGTATAACTGGCATCTAGGATCATTTTTTTACCTCTATTAGTTTACCAGAATTTTCACTATAACAATTTAACAATAGTGAAAAATGAAGTTACTTTGGTTAACTAATTTTTAACAATGAGTTTTATTAGGGTATCCATAACTTTTAGTTAATAGGGTCATAATTTAAGTGTGATCTTAATCATGAAATATTAAAAAGGTTAAAATAACAACAATGGTATTTAATGATGGGTAAACCTGAATACCATGCGGGATCCGCACTATTTTCGGTGATAGCAAAAAATAAAAAAGTATAAATAATAAACAAAATTATAAGAGAAGGGGAACATGATAAGCGCAGGCCGAGCAATTTAAAGAAGTGTGATATACAACATAAAACAGCAGCATGACCTTTCTATATTTCGTTGCTTATCGAAGTGTTAATTTTCGGGTGGATTACTCTGTTTGTTGATTAATAACGGAGAAAAATATGATTGCTGTAATATTTGAGGTGCAAATACAACCCGACCAACAAACTCGCTATTTGACTTTAGCTGAGGAGTTAAGACCACTATTAAGTCATGTAGCTGGTTTTATTTCAATTGAACGTTTTCAAAGTTTAGCTACAGAAGGAAAAATATTATCGCTATCTTGGTGGGAAAACGAATACGCAGTTCTGCAATGGAAAAATCATGTTTTACATGCGAAAGCTCAACAAGAAGGGCGAGAGTCAATATTTGATTTTTACAAAATTAGTATTGCTCATATTACTCGCGAATATTCATTTAAAAAGGACAAGGATAATGTTTGATGTTCACGTTGTTTTAGACAATCAAATAGGACAATTAGCATTACTAGGAAAAACATTAGGTAATAAAGGTATTGGATTGGAAGGGGGAGGGATATTTACGGTTGGTGATGAATGCCATGCTCATTTTCTTGTTGAACAAGGAAAGGAAGCTAAAATAGCGCTAGAGCAAGCTGGACTGTTAGTACTTGCGATCCGGACACCATTAATTCGTAAGTTAAAACAGGAAAAACCGGGGGAACTTGGCGAAATAGCACGAGTATTGGCGGAGAATAACATTAATATTTTAGTGCAATACAGTGACCATGCTAACCAACTGATATTAATAACGGACAATGATAGTATGGCTGCATCTGTTACGCTCCCTTGGGCAATAAAGTGAACTTGCGATGGCTAATTTAATACGAAAAGAGGTTACCTTTGAGTCCTCAATAGCCGCGATAGGGGCGGCTATGTCTGACATTTCACGAGTTAAAATACTCAGTGCTTTGATGGATGGGCGAGCTTGGACGGCCACTGAGCTAAGTTCTGTGGCGAATATATCAGCTTCAACGGCGAGCAGTCATTTATCTAAATTATTAGATTGCCAGCTAATCACAGTAGTAGCTCAAGGCAA
This sequence comes from Providencia sp. PROV122, assembly GCF_028482365.1. Lineage (NCBI taxonomy): Bacteria > Pseudomonadati > Pseudomonadota > Gammaproteobacteria > Enterobacterales > Morganellaceae > Providencia > Providencia sp. PROV122. The sequence continues at coordinate 13,817 of NZ_JAMPQI010000001.1, forward strand.
GCATCGTTATTTTCGGCTAGCAGGAAAAGATATTGCTGAATTGATGGAAAGTATGATGGGGATCTCCTTAAACCATGGCGTACATGCCAAAGTTTCCACGCCAGTGCATTTACGAAAAGCACGTACTTGCTATGATCATTTAGCTGGTGAAGTTGCCGTTAAGATCTATGATTCCCTTTGTCAACAGCAATGGATCACTGAAAATGGTTCAATGATCACATTAAGTGGTATTCAATATTTTCATGAAATGGGAATTGACGTTCCTTCCAAACATTCACGTAAAATCTGTTGTGCGTGTTTAGATTGGAGTGAACGCCGTTTCCATTTAGGTGGGTACGTTGGAGCCGCATTATTTTCGCTTTATGAATCTAAAGGGTGGTTAACTCGACATCTTGGTTACCGTGAAGTTACCATCACGGAAAAAGGTTATGCTGCTTTTAAGACCCATTTTCACATTTAAGTTGTTTTTCTAATCCGCATATGATCAATTCAAGGCCGAATAAGAAGGCTGGCTCTGCACCTTGGTGATCAAATAATTCGATAGCTTGTCGTAATAATGGCGGCATACTATCAGTAGTAGGTGTTTCCCTTTCTTCTTTAGCGACTTGATGCTCTTGATCTTCCAATACGCAACCTAAAGTAAAATGCCCCACAGCGCTGAGTGCATATAATGCATTCTCTAGTGAAAAACCTTGTTGGCATAAAAAGGCTAATTGATTTTCGAGAGTTTCATACTGTTTTTCTGTAGGCCGTGTACCTAAATGTACTTTTGCTCCATCGCGATGACTTAGTAAAGCACATCTAAAACTTTTAGCGTTATTACGTAAAAAATCTTGCCAGCTTTCCCCTTCTAAAGGGCAAAAGTGAGTATGGTGCCTATCTAACATCTCAATGGCTAAGGCATCGAGCAAAGCCCGCTTATTTTTTACATGCCAATACAAGGTAGGCTGCTCTACACCTAGCTTCTGGGCGAGTTTACGGGTTGTTAAACCTTCGATTCCGACCTCATTAAGCAGCTCTAATGCGCTGTTAATCACTTTACTTTTATCTAATCTAGACATCATTAATTCCTAATTTTTGTTGACACTCTATCATCGATAGAGTTATTTTACCACTCCCTATCAGTGATAGAGAAAAGTGAAATGAATAGTTCGACAAAGATCGCATTGGTAATTACGTTACTCGATGCCATGGGGATTGGCCTTATCATGCCAGTCTTGCCAACGTTATTACGTGAATTTATTGCTTCGGAAGATATCGCTAACCACTTTGGCGTATTGCTTGCACTTTATGCGTTAATGCAGGTTATCTTTGCTCCTTGGCTTGGAAAAATGTCTGACCGATTTGGTCGGCGCCCAGTGCTGTTGTTGTCATTAATAGGCGCATCGCTGGATTACTTATTGCTGGCTTTTTCAAGTGCGCTTTGGATGCTGTATTTAGGCCGTTTGCTTTCAGGGATCACAGGAGCTACTGGGGCTGTCGCGGCATCGGTCATTGCCGATACCACCTCAGCTTCTCAACGCGTGAAGTGGTTCGGTTGGTTAGGGGCAAGTTTTGGGCTTGGTTTAATAGCGGGGCCTATTATTGGTGGTTTTGCAGGAGAGATTTCACCGCATAGTCCCTTTTTTATCGCTGCGTTGCTAAATATTGTCACTTTCCTTGTGGTTATGTTTTGGTTCCGTGAAACCAAAAATACGCGTGATAATACAGATACCGAAGTAGGGGTTGAGACGCAATCGAATTCGGTATACATCACTTTATTTAAAACGATGCCCATTTTGTTGATTATTTATTTTTCAGCGCAATTGATAGGCCAAATTCCCGCAACGGTGTGGGTGCTATTTACCGAAAATCGTTTTGGATGGAATAGCATGATGGTTGGCTTTTCATTAGCGGGTCTTGGTCTTTTACACTCAGTATTCCAAGCCTTTGTGGCAGGAAGAATAGCCACTAAATGGGGCGAAAAAACGGCAGTACTGCTCGGATTTATTGCAGATAGTAGTGCATTTGCCTTTTTAGCGTTTATATCTGAAGGTTGGTTAGTTTTCCCTGTTTTAATTTTATTGGCTGGTGGTGGGATCGCTTTACCTGCATTACAGGGAGTGATGTCTATCCAAACAAAGAGTCATCAGCAAGGTGCTTTACAGGGATTATTGGTGAGCCTTACCAATGCAACCGGTGTTATTGGCCCATTACTGTTTGCTGTTATTTATAATCATTCACTACCAATTTGGGATGGCTGGATTTGGATTATTGGTTTAGCGTTTTACTGTATTATTATCCTGCTATCGATGACCTTCATGTTAACCCCTCAAGCTCAGGGGAGTAAACAGGAGACAAGTGCTTAGTTATTTCGTCACCAAATGATGTTATTCCGCGAAATATAATGACCCTCTTGATAACCCAAGAGGGCATTTTTTACGATAAAGAAGATTTAGCTTCAAATAAAACCTATCTATTTTATTTATCTTTCAAGCTCAATAAAAAGCCGCGGTAAATAGCAATAAATTGGCCTTTTTTATCGGCAAGCTCTTTTAGGTTTTTCGCATGTATTGCGATATGCATAAACCAGCCATTGAGTAAGTTTTTAAGCACATCATCATCATAAGCTTTAAGTTGGTTCTCTTGGATCAATTTGCTGACAATGGCGTTTACCTTACCAGTAATGTATTCAAGGCTAATTTTTTCAAGTTCATTCCAACCAATGATAGGCATCACTTCTTGGATAGGGATAAGGTTTTTATTATTATCAATAATATAATCAAGATAATGTTCAAATATACTTTCTAAGGCAGACCAACCATTTGTTAAATCAGTTTTTGTTGTGATGTAGGCATCAATCATAATTAATTGCTGCTTATAACAGGCGCTGAGTAATTGTTTTTTATTTTTAAAGTGATGATAAAAGGCACCTTTGGTCACCAACGCTTTTCCCGAGATCTCATCTATTGAAACAGCTTGATAGCCTTTTTCAACAAACAATATTCGTGCTGAGTTAACCAGTGATTGATAGGTACTCTTAAAATTTTCTTGTTGATGATTTTTATTTTCCATGATAGATCTAAAATAACATACCGTCAGTATGTTTATGGTATCATGATGATGTGGTCGTGACAATCTTAAGAACATTTAGGTTATTTTATGTATATTGAACAGCATTCTCGCTATCAAAATAAAGCTAATAACATCCAATTAAGATATGATGATAAGCAGTTTCATACAACGGTTATCAAAGATGTTCTATTATGGATTGAACATAATTTAGATCAGTCTTTACTGCTTGATGATGTGGCGAATAAAGCGGGTTATACCAAGTGGTATTTTCAGCGGCTGTTCAAAAAAGTAACAGGGGTCACACTGGCTAGCTATATTCGTGCTCGTCGTTTGACGAAAGCGGCTGTTGAGTTGAGGTTGACGAAAAAAACTATCCTTGAGATCGCATTAAAATATCAATTTGATTCCCAACAATCTTTTACACGTCGATTTAAGTACATTTTTAAGGTTACACCAAGTTATTATCGGCGTAATAAATTATGGGAATTGGAGGCAATGCAGCCACCTATCAATTTCGATATTGATTATTTAGCAATTCCTCAAATTGTTGAGTGTGAACAGTATACTTTGCATATTAAAGAGTATCAGTATCTATCTTCATTAGATGAGGTTGGATTATTGCATGAAAATATTAGGGGAAGTTTTTGGGATGATTTTTTTAAGGCGACAAATTTAAAAATAAAAGAATGCTATGTGTTGATCAATTATCAGAAAACAGAGAAAAGATCACACATGGTGCAAGTGAAATACCAGATTGGCTTAAAAGCAATAGATCCAATTGTTGATCACAACCAGTTTAAAGAAATTTATTTACCTAGTGGAAAGTACGCAAAGTTTTCATTTAAAGGCTCTTTGGCTGAATACCGTGATTTTAGCTTAAATCTTTATCTTTATTCTTTGCCTTCTCTAGGGTTACTTCGTCGTGAAGGGGTGGATATTGAAAAATATATTAATAATAAAGAAAATGTAGAATTACCAATAAAAGAAATTGAAATAGAATATTTTGTGCCAATTTACTAACACTGAAAACTAGTTTGTTCAAGCTTTGTTTAAATATGAAAAGGTATTTTATTCAAAATACGATTATTTTAAAATGAGATAATATGTCAAAAAAATCAATTAATCCTTCATCTGTTTTTAATTCATTGCAGTATGGATTTAGTCAAGCTATTGAAACTACAGGTACTCGGCAGCTTTTTCTCTCTGGGCAAGTTGGTGTTGATGCGAATCAACAAACCGTGGCTGGTGGTATTTATGAGCAAACCATTCAAGCAATTAAAAATATCGAGTATGTCCTTAAAGAAGCCCACGGAACGCTGAATGATGTTGTTATGCTGCGGATTTATATTAAGCAAGGTTGTGATAGTGATGAAGAGCAAAATGCGATATCTCAGGCACTAAAAGAAAAGTTTACCTCGGCGCCACCAGCATCATCTTGGGTGATCGTTACGGGGTTATCATTGCCAGAGTGGCTGATTGAAATTGAAGCCCATGCAGTGCTTAATTAAATGAGATTAACCGATAATATTAATTATCGGTTTTCGCCAACTCAATAAAATCTAGGTGAAATACAGACTGTTATTGATGATTAAATAATGATGATTTTTGTTCAATAGCGCGACGCTTATCTCAAAAATAAAAATACATACTAAAGTTAAATTACCTATCCAGATTGATTTTAAAATTCAATTTTATCAACAAAGCCAGTTGTTAATGTGTAACACCAGCTAAGTGGAAATGGATAACGCTAGTTAGTAGATTATTTCCACGAGAAAATGGAAATAATGTGGCTGCACAGTCATAGATGATTTTTCTATTCTACCAATGTAGTGGTTAAGTTTAATACTCATATTCGGTCATATACCAAGATATGAGCGTGTATTGTTATTTAACTAGGAAAATTTATCATGGCAAATAAGTTATCTATCTGGGCGGCGTCATTTATGTTTGCGAGTACTTCTTTGGTTGCCGCTCCTCAATTTGCGTGGGTTGGAACTTATAGCCCTAATGGTGAAGGAATATATCGTTTTGATATCGATAATCAAACGGGGCAATTAAGCCGTAAAGTTTTAGCCGCTCCACTTACAAATGCTGCACAATTGGTTTTATCAAAAAATGGTAAAGTGCTGTATGCAGGGAGTGAAACAGAAAAGGGAACGGTTCATGCATGGCAGGTTAAGGATAATGGGGAGTTACAGGCGATAAATAATGTTTCATCTGGAGGGGATGGCCCTGTTTATTTATCGATAACCCCAGATGGGCGCTACTTATTGGTTGCGAATTACCATAGTGGTGCTGTGTCGGTGCTTCCTATTCGAGATGATGGCGGTCTATTACCTGCAAGTGAAGTTATTCAACATGATGGCCCTGCTGGGGCCGCCTATCCTGAAGCGGCAGTTGAGGGGAGCTTTGCTATCAGTGATCATAACGGGCCTCATGCTCACATGATAGCAACCGACCCTTCAGGGGAATATGTGTTTACCACAGATCTCGGTCTTGACCGCATCTATCAATATCGCTTTGATGGAAAGAATGGAAAATTAATTGCAAATGATCCCCCATACATTATGGCATCATCAAAAGGTGCTGGCCCTCGCCATTTTGTTTTTTCTAAATTAGGAGACAGAGTTTGGTTGGTTAATGAAGAAGCATCAACATTAACTGAATATCAATTTGATAAACAAAAAGGTACTTTAAAAGAGAAGGCGACAGTTTCGACGTTACCTGAAAATTATAAAGGCACAAATTTTATTTCGGGTATTGTAGAGAGCCAAGATGGTAAACATCTCTATGTTGGAAATCGTTTACACAATAGTGTTGCACATTTTAGTATTAATGAAGAGGGTTCACTCAGCAAAGTATCACAAACATGGACACGAGGGGATTACCCAAGAACATTAACATTGTCTCCAGACGGTCAATATTTATATGTTATGAACCAACGTAGTGACAATATTACCCGTTTTAAGGTTGAACCGAATACAGGGGAGTTGGTGTTTGTTGATGACTATGTACCGATTGGCGCCCCTTCACAAATGGTCGTCAGTGAGACAAAATAACTTACAGGTTTTATTGGTGGTGCTAATAAGTGCGATCAATGCGAGTTGAGAAAAGGAAATTGCAATGTCCGGTGAAAAATTAGGGAATGAACGTATTCGAAGTGCAACAGGGAATAATAAGCGTCTGTCACGGCTCGAAATCAATGAAATTAAGCGTGCGGTTGAAATTGAAAATTCAATCAGTAAGCGTCAAGGTAAACAGCCTAAACAATCTCAAATTGTGCGTTTTCACTGTGGCTGTAATTGCTTTTCAATTAAGGTTGATTAATGGGAAAGCACCCAACAGTTGTTGGGTGCTTATATGATCAGTGTTTGACCAGCGTAGAAAAATAGTAGACGAGTGGTACAGCTAATACCCATAAGCTTATAGGGATCTCTCTCCATTTCCCTGCAACAGCTTTAATCAGAATATAGAACAGTAGGCCACCTGCAATACCCGTACCGAAACTATTGGCGATCAATGTGATCATCACCATCATTAAAACAGGTAAACCATCCGTAAAGTTTGCAAGGTCAACTTTACGTAGTCCACTGAACATATTTAGTCCAATCAAAATTAATGCAGGCGCGGTGGCTTGCGCTGGGATCATTAAAGCAATTGGTGTAAACAGTAGCATTAATAGGAACATAAAGGCCGCTGCAAGAGCCGTAAGTCCCGTTTTACCGCCGGCTTCCGCAGCCGCTGAAGACTCAATTAAAGCGGTTGCCGCAGGAATGCCTACCCATGGGCCGAGTGCGGCTGCAATTGAGTCAACGATAAATGGGCGGTTAATGTTCGGCATATTGCCTTCTTTATCAAGTAACCCCGCTTCACCACCGACAGCCAGTGTCGTGCCCATCGTCGAGAAAAATTCAGCGGCAAAAAATACAAATAAAAAGGGTAAGAAGGCGATGTTTAAGGCGCCAATTAAGTCAACCTCTCCGAATACAGGGCCTACTGAATGAGGAATACCAATAAAGCTATCGGGTAATTTTGTGACCCCAAAAGGAATACCTATAACGGTGGCAAATAAAATTGCCCATAAAATAGCTCCGGGTATACGTCGTGCTTGCAAGGCGATGGCGACAAAGAAACCAGCCAAAGCCACTAATGCCCCCGGTGATAAAAAATCACCTAACATCAAGGCGTTGGTTTTAGGGTTAGCAAGTACTAAACCTGCATTTCGAAAACCGAGAACGGCAACAAATAAACCGATAGAGGCGGTTAGCCCAAGTTTGATCGATTGAGGAACCGAACGAGTGACAACTTCGCGTAAACCAAATTTAGTGAGCAGGAAGAATAAAATGCCTGACCAACAAGCTATGCCCAAACCAATTTGCCAGTTAATCCCTTCGCTACCTGCAAGTGTGATACCTACCAGTACAGAGCCGCCAATGCCTGGTCCAACGACGAAAGGAAGGTTGGCATAGAAAGCCATTAGCAGACTCGCCAGCACAAAAACAATGATCGTGCCTGTTGTTGCGGCACCTTTATCCATTCCCCCAGCGGCGAGCAGCCCGGGGATCACAACTAACAAATAAGCGGCAGCAAGAAAACCTGTTACCCCTGCTAAGAACTCTGTTCTGACGGTGCTCCCTCGAGCGCGCAATGCAAAACGTTTTTCTAGCCAACTCCCTGATGTTGGCGCATTAATCATATTGTCAGCCATAAATTGGCTCTCCTATCATTATTATTAATTATTGTGATTGTGCGAGTGTTTACTGGTTTGAATCACGGGATCAACAATTTGTCGCGTTGTACCGTCAGTCAACCCTAGGTCAGTCAAATGAGGGCCTGCATTACAGGCAAGACAGGTGCCTTCAATAGCTTTAAAAACACGATAAGGCGGCTCCCAATCGGCTATTTCACTGCTAAGCTCTCGTAATTGACGAAACTGTTCGGCAAGCTGTTTTGCAGGCAGATCGGATAGCATGCCAGCAATTGGCATCGCAACGTGAGCGAGGACTTTACCGTTTTGAACTAAAGCCATACCACCGCCACTTTCGATAAGCAAATTAGCCGCGTGTGCCATATCTTCTGCATCACGACCCAGTACAACTAAATTGTGAGAATCATGTGAGTAGCTAGTTGCGATAGCACCGCGTAATTCACCCCAGCCTTCTAATAGTGCAATTTGTGGCTTGGCATCATGGCGTCCATGGCGATGTTGTACGCGGATCAAGCTAAAGCCATTCGGTATTTGAACTTTGCCATCGGTAATTTGCACATCAATTTCACCCCATTGTGTGAAGCGAGCTCCTCGAATATGGCGTAATCGAGCACTGCCATTAATAATATTATCAATTTGTAATGTGCAATCAGCGGCTGTGATAGGTGACAGACACATGGTATCTCTAGGTGGTAAAACGGTTTGATCTGTGGCTAGTGATTTAAATAGTTTTCCATCTTCGGAAATTTGCTGACCTGCAACATACACGCGGTGTGCTTGTAATTTTTTGAGTGAATCAAAGACCACCAAATCAGCGCGACGCCCTGCGGCAATTAACCCCAGATCGTGACGTTGTAAGCGAATGGCTGCATTTAAGGTTGCAAAACGGAGTACATCTGTCGCTTGCATACCATGCTCAATTAATAGATTCAGTAGGGCAATGATCCCCCCTTTTTCGATTAAAATATCAGGTGGAACATCATCGGTGCATACGGTGATTTGTGATGAGAGATGAGGTAGCTTTTGCAACTCAGCGACGATGTCTGGCAATAGATAAGGGTGAGAGCCACGAATTTCGAGTGTTAAACCAGCTCGCAATTTCTCTAAAGCATCTTCTGCTGAGGTAAGCTCATGATCAGATGTCACGCCAGCAGCGAGGTAGGCTTGTAAATCGGCTCCTTTTAACCCTCTAGCATGGCCTTCAATGAGTTTCCCCGACGTAAGCCCCGCGTTTAAAATCTCCTCCATTCGTTCACTACCATGAAGAACGCCGAACATATCCATCACTTCTGCAACACCATGGACCTCTGGCCAACTTAACATGGTTGACATTTCTTTTCCGGCAAAGTCGGCTCCTGACATTTCAAGGCCTGGTGTTGAGGGAACAGAGGAGGGGGCAGCTACCATGACATGCAGCGGTAAATTGCGGCTTGCTTCAATCGCATAACGGACACCTTCCAAGCCTAATACATTAGCCAATTCATGGGGATCCCAAAATACCGCGGTGGTTCCTTGTGTTAGCACTATTTCGGCGTAACGCACGGGAGGAAGATGGGAGCTTTCTAAGTGAACATGTGTGTCAATCAGCCCTGGTGAAATAAAATACCCGTTAAGGTCATGGATTTCCTTGGCATCACTTCGGCTTCCTGTTGGGTGGACACTCGCAATGAGTGAATCGACAATACCAATATCGGCGGCACGGATCTCGCCAGTGACCATGTCGACAATATTGGCTTGTGTGAGAAGCAGGTCAAAAGGGATTTCACCTTTTGCCGCTTGCACTGCTCTGCGTCTGCTGTAGTTGGTTTCGCTCATAAAATACCATCAATAAATGATCCTTTGCTGCTACTTTATGAGTTACGCAAACGTTTGCCAAGATGATAAAACTTATCAGATCATAAGAAAGGGTTATAATGGTGAATAAGAGCATTAAGGCTAGGTTAGGCTTTGTATGGTTAATTAGAGGGTTATAACAACGCCTTATCATAAAATAGAGTGTGAATAGAGAACATGAGTGAACCATGGCAGCGCCTGCCTGCATTGACGTTAAAACAGATACAATATTTTGTGACTTTGGCACATTTAAGGCATTTTACTGATACAGCGAGCCGACTAGCCATTAGTCAACCTGCGTTGAGTAGTGCATTACGTCAAATTGAAAGTGTGATTGGAGGAAAACTAGTTAATCGAACCGCTTCCTCTGTAACGCTAACAGAGCTTGGTGCTGCTATTTTACCGCATGCTGAACGTATACTGAGTGTTTCACACCGTGCTTTTAGTGATATTCAACAGATAATTGACGAAGGCGGAGACGGCACGTTGCGTATTGGCTTGGTGCCTTCCGTGAGTTCACTACTTTTTCCTGATGTGCCGACACAACTTAATTTGCACTTTCCTCGGCTGAATGTGGAGTTTTACGATAAAACCAATGATTCATTAGTTTCTCAATTAATGAATAATGAGATTGATTTTGGGGTTGGTGTATTAGACAGCTCAGTCCCTAGAGAGTTACAACTGTTTACGTTACAAGATGACCCTTTTGTCGCAGTCGTACATCGAGAAGATGTATTAGCGGGAGGCTTCCATTTGCCTTGGAAAATGCTTAATAATCGCGATATTGCGGTGTTTTCTAAAGGCAACATCCAACGTTTAGTGTTAGCCACATTGGAAAGCCACCGCTTAAAGCCCAATATTCGTTATCAAGTTGATTACATTGAAACGCTATATGGCTTAGTCCGTTCTAAATTGGCGATTGCTATTCTTCCTCACCTTTATACCGTACATTTACGCGACCCTGACTTAATGGTTTTGCAGTTACAGCAACCGGCATTGACTCGCACGGTGTCTTTGATGCGAACCAGCCAAATCTTAACACCAATGGTAGAATCCGCATTTACAGTGCTGCTTAAGACACTGAAAGCATAAGCTGCTTTTTAATTACTCATGCGGTTTTTCATCATCGCTGTCACGAGCCGTGACATACATGAGTACCAACAAAATGGTAATAAAGAAACGGAATGCATTGGGTATACCGTTCCATTGTTTTGACATCCACATTGCAAACCATTCACCCCCAATAGACATAAATGCGACTTGCCATAATAAGAATGCCAGTGTTAATCCGATAATTGCCCATTTTTTGCTTTGATTAAAAGCCACAGCATTTTTGTTGATATTTTTAAATAAGATGAAAGCTCCCCACCAACAAATGAGAGCCGCAATAATTTCAATACTAATAATAGTGATATAGACAAGATGGTGAAAGGGAGGTGAATTGATAGCCCGATACTTCACATTTGCATTAGGGAATATTGCATCCATTGTTAGGACATGCTGTACAAATAAAAAATTTGTGTTGTAATCGGTTAAATTATTAAAGGCAGTAAATGAAATGAATAAGGCTATAGCACAAACACAGAGTGATTTTGATAAACGAATTATCATTTTTTTCCCTTAAGTTATTTTTCATCGTTTCATCCGTTGATAATTCGACAAGATAGCATCATTGACAAATTGCCGCTATTAACCATAGTAAATATCAGACAATATTCATCATATTGGCGACTTATTCTAAATAAGATAAATATTGAATATAAGTGCTATAAATATTATGAAGAAGGTAGGCGGTTTAGCTTAGTTTAAAATATGTTTCTATTTTTAATATGCTAATATTTTTCTATTAGAAAATGATAATACATACACCAATAGTGAGAAAAATAGATAATGAAAACAATATGTAAAAGTGGATTGCTAGCTATTGCGATGTTTGCTGTATCTGCTTGTGATGATTTTGATCCAATGAGCCATAAAGGTGAGTTTTATTATAGTAATCCAACAAACGATAATATTTCATTTAAGGTCGATAATAACGATTATAATGTGCTACCAGGGCAAAGAGGCATTATTCAACTTGCATCGGGTAAACATACGTTAGAAAACAGCCAAGGTGAATTATTTTCGTTTATGGTTTTTGACAACAATAACGGGGGGATTATTAACCCAAATAACCTTGTTTATTATACCCTTTCAGAGGCTTATGTTGTTGAAGGTAAAGCTGATCGTTTCAAACCTACCACTTATAACGTAACTATCAACGGCCATGATGTCAATATGGCAGTAAGAAGCGCAAATGCGTTTGTCATTGATGCTAATTTATTTAAGTGTAGCTATTTATTGGGAGAGCCTTTCCCTGAATCAATCACGACACATGATCAAAAATTAGACGGTAATATTAAGTCAAAGTGTTTTGATAAGGCTGAATTAATTGAATATATTGCCAATGAATATGGTGAAGATTTACAGCCTAATACGCCGGAAGATGCACTGCATGACTCCATCAATATGGCCTTTAGTTATGAGCTACCAACAGCAGACTTTACGGATCAATCGGTTCAGTCAATAGCCGAAGAATTGGTGAATTTACTAAAACAACTGAAAGAAACCAATGATACTGCTATCCATGAAAAATTAAATCAACAATTTCACCAGCTCAGTATCGAATTAGTGAAAGCTCATGCTAATAACTCGGCATCTAATTCAGTTTCAGATAACGAGCAATACAATAATTTTGTTCATCAGGTTGGTGAATTGAGAGGTTATGGTATTTGGGAAAAATAATAATAAATTTTAAATAATCAAAAAAAGATTGTATTTATAAAATCCCCCCAATCGTTGGGTAATCAATTATTGGGGGATTTTGTCTCCTTTTCTTTTTAAGAATCTGCCTGAAAACTAACCAGAGGATTCTTATGTGAAATGATTGTGATAAACGGATGATAGCTATCATCAAATAAGATCATCTGCATAGGAATAATAATATGAAGGCAATATTAAAGCCATTTCTTGGTATTACGTTTGCTTCTATCTTTTTGATGTTTTCTTCAATAGCAAACGGCAAATCGATCGTTGTAGAAAAAACACAGCCTGAAGTCTTAGACCTTGTATTTATACTGGATAAAAGTGGTTCAATGTCAGGTTTTGAATCTGATACGATTGGCGGCTTTAATCGTGTGTTAACAGAAAATCGTAATAAAAAAGGGGATGTCTTTATTACGACAGTGCTGTTCAATGATAAAACAACCCTCTTACACAATAGAGAGCCTATCGATAAAGTACCAAATTTAACTTTAGAAGATTATCAGGTTGGCAGTAATACTGCACTATTAGATGCGGTTGGTGACACCATTAGCAAAATGCAAGAAAACCGGAAGATAACAAAAAATAATAACGTTTTATTCGTTATCATTACTGATGGTGAAGAAAATAGTAGCCACAAATATAGTCAATCGAAAATTAAATCTATGATCAAATCGGCAGAAATGGAGGATAAATGGGACTTTATCTTCCTTGGCGCCAATATTGATGCGATCACTGCTGCCGATAGTATTGGTATTAGTCGCTCTAAAGCAACTGGATATGTGCAAGATAAAACTGGTTACGACAAAGCATATAAAGCGATTAATAATGCCGTTGAGTCAAAGAAAAATGCTGCACCAATATCAGAGGAATGGAAAAAAGAGGTTGAAACTGACGCGATGGAGCGCACAAATAAGTAGTGTAATGGAAGAGTAGATTTACTGATAAACTAATCCCTCAATATTGAACTGCACCCCAAAAGTGAGACGCTTTTAGTCTAATTTGAAGGGTGCTTTTCTATGTTAAAACATACTCTAGAGTTTAAACTTGAAATTATTCAGGCCTACCTAAATGGTGAGAGGGGGTAAAATACTCGATAAAAGATTTAAACGTAATCATGATACGACTTGGTGATGGATTGAAAATTATCAACAGCACGGGGTGTATGGGCTAAACGTTAAAACATGAAAACAGGTTTATTTTCCTGAATTCAAATTTCATGTGGTTCACATGATCCTAAATGGGACATTTTTACATGAGGGCTCTGACAGCTTGATATCAATGGCTGATCATATAAAGAATACGGTAGATAGGAAGTAAAAATAAACCGAAAGGGTGCCCAAACCAAATGAAGAAGTCTTCCCTGTTTTTGAGACAGCGATGGTAAAATTTCAGCTGAAATGCTGGGCAAGAACACTGTAATTTATGTTGAGAAACAACTTGGTGTTAAAATAGGTGAATATACAACATTTTGTAAAAATACTGTTGGTGCTTGTGCTGAGGCATCAGCAGCAGACTCGTTGATCCGCCAAGGGGTTAAGCCAGAAAATATCCGATTTACCCAAGCGGTCAGGCCATGAGAGGTTTGGGAAAAAGATACAATCCCGCTAAAAGCAATAAAAGAAACATGTGACAATTGCCTAGTTACATGGCCAACAGGCGTAGATAAATGAGTGCATTAGCAAATGACTGGAAACCAAGACTCTGCACAGAAAGTGATTTATTTAGCGATTGAATCGGCCTCTAAAAAATGGAGTATGCCAATTCAAAACTGGAAACAGGCATTATTATTGAGTTCGGTGACCGCCTAAACGGCCACATTTAATAAAAGGCAAATACACCGAATTATTTACAGTGTCGGCAATGGCTCTCCCTATTTATTGTTCACTGATATCTTTTAGTTCTAGAACTCTTTTACACCCATCTTGATTACCGTTATCGCACGACTTGCTATACCAAATTTTAGCAGTTGATTTGCTCTGTCTAACTCCTAATCCTTTATCATACATTTGTGCTAGATTGAATTGAGCCAATTCATTGTCTTGTTCTGCACCTTTCTGGTACCACTGTAGCGCCTGCTGGTAATCCTGTTCAACACCATTTCCATACTGGTACAACACGCCAAGATTATTCTGAGCTGCACTATTATTTTGTTCGGCAGATTTCAAATACCACCGTAACGCTTGCTGGTAATCCTGCTCAACTCCTTCTCCAAGATAGAACATCACCCCCAAGTTGCTTTGAGCGCTAGAATTTCCTTGTTGGGCCGATTTCAGGTACCATAGCCGCGCTTGCTGATCATCTTGCTCCCCACCCCAACCATGACTAAACATCACACCAAGCTTATATTGAGCATCTGCATTGTTCTGTTTTGCTGCTTTCTCATACCACTGTCTAGCCTTCTGATAATCCTGTATAACTCCTTCTCCATATTGATACATAGTACCTAATCTGTATTGAGCAGTTGCATTTCCCTGTTCGATTTTTATACATAAATCATGATCTGGTACTTCACAACTTGCGGCACTAACGACTACTGGAAGCATCCCCAAAAAAAGGAGAAAAATCGTTTTTTTCATCTAATCCTTATTCCCTAATCAGCACGTGAGGTAGGTATCGCTATGTTATATAAACATATTAAAATCTAACGAATTTTAGTTCAGAGCATAAAAGCAATAATTCAATATGGGATTAATAAGTGTTATTGCTTATCTGGCTTTATCATCGAGAAAATAGCGAATGAAAAACATACCTGAAAAAGTGGCGATATCATTAAAGTAAGTTTAACTTAAGGTAAAAGAATAGCATAAACAAACAGTGACTGATTTTCCAACTATTAAAACTCTTTATACCGATTATATTCCCCCCAAAAGTCGAATACTTGAGTTTAACTAAAGGGGGGATTGACTGTAACTATTGACCTGTTGTCGGGATGTGGCGGAGTAGTTTTTCTAGTGGTTCGACAATTGCAATGACAACTTCATCTTGCAAACCTGAGCTTTTTTCTAACTGCTGCAAAATAGCTGCTTTACGGCTCTCGGCTAACGGCTCACCTGTCGTATAATGCTTAATCAGTTCTAAACCAATCACCGTCAATTGTTCCACATTTTCGGTAACAGGCGTTAACCTAACTAAGTTAGCATTCTGTTTAATAAGACGCTGGACTTGTGGAATATTATCTTGCCAACGTTTTAATCTCTGCTCTAACCATTGTGCTGCCGCTGTATCATTCGGTTTAGCGATTAATGCGTCAATATGCTGGCGGAAGGCTCTTGCTTGCATACTTTCGGCCGGTAAAGCATCGACAAATCGGTTAAGAGGTTCATATTGATGATATTGGTTTTCTCTCCACTTAAGATGATGGCGAGTATAGTAATGTGCAGGCTCTACAGATTCAGAGAGGATCATCAAAGGCTCAATTTCAACGCCATTTGCTAAACGTGTAAATTCACGGGCCGTTTGTGCATGCTGCTGTAAACCCACCGAAATGGTTGACCAAGCATCTGTTGCGTTTAGGCGACGATACATGTCATTCTCATTATTGACATCTTTTGCAGACCATAGGCGCTCGGATACGGCAAAAGCACGTGGCCATAGCTTAGTATCAATGATGGGAGCGCGAATATTTTCAGCCCATAACGCAATTTCCCCGCCGAGAATATTGGTCATTTTATTATTGTCGGGCGTGGTTGGCGCAATTCCTTCGGGAATGGCTGTTAAGTGGGTTCCTGTCGTTGGATAGCGAGCATTACCTATTATGGTATAGCCGCTTAATTTATCATCCGTTAAAGTAACAACAGGACGAGTTTCTCCCATCCAAGTGTCCACTGAAAAACTGACTTGTTTAGGCGAAAACCACTCAATCTTATTAATTTCTCGACGTGATTTACCTGCAAAATCAATAAATCCACGCCATCCATTTGACCCCTTTATTAATGTAAAACTACCTTTGACGGGGCTACCTTTTAACCTTTCGATTTCAAATTGCCAACTTTGCGATTGTTCACCCTGTTTAACATTTGTCTCTACAGTAAGTGGCTGAGGTAGTATCTCATTTCGATAATGGTATGCCGCACTTTGAGATTGGTCGAGATAGAAACCGGTTGAAAGTAAACCTTTAAATCCTTCTTGAGCGCTATCGCCTAAAGAATCTTGTCCTTGCCACGACTGAATAACAATATTTTTTGATAGTGAAGGGTGTTGAATTTCATCCCAGCCGACCATTTTACGGTTATGTTTTGTGAGGATTTGTTCAAGCCGTTGATTGAAATAAGCCTGTAGTGCATGGGTATCTTTCAGGTTGTTTTTTTGCATAAACTCCTGAATAGCTGGATTGTTTTTCCATTGGGTTGGGTCAACCTCATCTCCGCCAATATGGATATATTCATCTGGGAAGATAGTGGTCAACTCGTTAATTAAGCTATCTGTAAATTGGTACACATTTTCTTGGGTTGGATTAAGTAGAGGCTGATGCACTCCCCAGTGACGTTCCATTTGGTAAGGGCCAGGTGCGCTCATAAGCTCAGGGTAGGCAACAGCAATAGCTGAGGCATGACCAGGGAAATCAATTTCAGGCACCACCCGAATTCCTCTTTCTTTGGCATAGGCGACAACTTGGCGCATTTGATCTTGAGTATAGTATTGGCCATCACTGGCTAGCTGTTGTAATTTAGGGTAGCTAAGTGACTCAAAACGCCAACCTTGGTCATCGGTTAGGTGCCAATGAAAAACGTTTAACTTAGCGGCTGCCATACCATCAATTTGGCGCAAGATATCATTGATTGGTAAAAAATGTCGTGAAGAATCAAGCATCACACCGCGCCAAGCAAAACGCGGACTGTCTTTAATTGTAAGCAGTGGGACAAACGTATTTTCCCCATCTGTTTGTATCAATTGTAATAATGTTTCCATCGCTCGCATTGCACCAAATCGGGTTGCTGCTTTGATCGTGGCGCCATGGTTATCTGTTGTGATTTGATAACTTTCGTCCATTTGTAGAGATGGCAATTCAGGTACTTTTTTCTCGATAAAAATTTTTATCGGGGCTTGAGTGTTGTTTGCTTGGTGTGGTGTTAATTGCCAGCCTGTTTGGGTCTCTATTCTTTCACGCCAACGACGGGTTGCATCACCTAAATCATCGCCTTCTACATAAATATCTAGCGTATTATTTAATACCCATTTTCCATCGGCATTTTTTACTTCAACTTGCTGTGGCCAAGGCATGAGCGGTAATTCAGATAATGATTGTGCTCCGCTTGGTAATGAGTAAATAAGTGAGGATATGACGATAGCAGACGTAAGTTTGTTAATCATAGAGATCCCTTATTATTCGTAATAGTGAATGCCATTTTGAGCATAAATCAATCTATGAAGTCCAACACGGTTATCGTATTAAATGATACGAGTCACATTATTTTTTATTGCGAATTAAGTGTGGATGATGTTGATTTATTTAATTTATTGATTTTGTGATTGTTTTTAAATGTGGCTATTAGAAGGGAAAAGAGGGGGTGATGATGTTTAGTAGAATATTCAAGTGCGGGAAGGCAATGCGCGATCCCGCAAAAATTAAATCGATTAAGCTTTTTTGGCGGCTTCAAACATACCTTGAGCTAGGTAGTCTTGGGCTGTTTGTACACCTGGCAATACAAAATAGTAGCCACCCCCAAAAGGTTTAATATAGCGTTCAAGTGGCTCACCATTAAGCCGTTTTTGAGTATCAATAAAACCTGTTTTAAGATTTTTTTGGTATGAAACGAAGATAAGCCCCATATCAAGTAACCCATTAGGGGTTAAACCAAGTGAGTAGCTGTAGCTACGGCGCCTTAGTTTTGCGGTATAACGCTCAGGGTTACGAGGTTCGGCACGGCGCATGTGGGAGTCGAATAATACGCGGTCCCCATGAGGATCTTTGTCAAATTGAGGGTCATCATGTTCTTGCTTCATACCGATAGGTGCCCCTGTATCTTTATGGCGACCGAAATCATTTTCTTGGTCTTCAAGCGGGGTTCTATCCCAAAATTCAAGATTAAAACGGATGAGTCGTACTGCTTGATAGGTACCACCAGTACACCAACTAGGCTCTTTTCCTCCTTCGGTAACCCAAATAAGTTCATTCATTAATTGGTTATCATTGGCAGGGGCATTGCCTGTGCCATCTTTAAACCCAAATAAATTGATTGGCGTTGATTGGCTGTCAATATCACGAGAAGGTAAGAAGCCATCTATTTTCCACAGTGGGAACATAAAAGGGGATGTATGCCTTAAAATATCGCGTAACGCATAAATGACGCTTTCTTGACTATTCGCACAAATTTGTAATGTGATATCACCGCCACACCACTTTTGCTCTAGCCTATCATTTGGAAAACTGGTCATTTCAACAAGATAGCGAGGTTTGATTTTATCTAACCCAAATCGTGTATCAAATAAGCTCTGACCCAGAGAAACCGTGACAGTTAAAGCATCTGGCTGAATGTGAGTTCCTAAAATCCCTGATTCAGCCGGCGGCATACGGTCATTAGGAGTTTTAGGTGCTGTTTGTACCTGCGTTAGATACGCAATTCTTTTTGTCAGTATTTCGAATAGCTTCTGTAGTTTATCGAGTGATTCAACGGTGACATTAAATGCAATAAATGAGGCATTTTTCTGTTCAGGCGTTAAAACACCCGCTTGGTGTAAGCCTTCAAAGGGGATCGTCTTATCATAGGACGACAAACAGGCATTTTGGCGCGTGTTAGCCGCAAATGTAGGAGCCGCTGCAATAAAACTACCAACAGCTAATGTTTTTAATGCATTGCGCCGAGATAAGCTGACAGTTGTAGAATCGTTTTGTAATTTAGCCTTCATGGCTTGTTACCTCAATATTTATAATATACATCAACATTGAGCTGATATCTGAGCTGTGCGAGGTCTTCAGCTTGCTGCGTTAATACGGAATAAAGTGCCATCATGTCTTTTTTGCTCAACTGGTTATAAGGCTGGTAAATTCCCGAGGGCAATTGATAAGGCTTCATGATCTCATTGGCCTTTTGATAATTATTTTGGATACGTTGGAGCACGTTGGGAGCGATAAAAGGGGTCAGCACTTTAATAACGTGTTGTGAGCCTTGCAGGTTTGCTGCTATATCGCTCAAATCAGATTGGCTATAGATATTCTCTTTGCCAGCCAATTTAGTTTCAAGGATCATCTCAATAAAATCGGCTGACGCTTGCACTAATTTAGGTATCTCAACATGTTCAGTCGCTACGCGTTTTTGAAGATCCCGGGCTTTTAGCAGTAGCTCATCGGTTGCAGCGAGTGCCGCTTTACTGTCTTTACGGTCAAATAATTGATATTCAATAAGATGGAAACCAGTGAAACGGTAATCTTTTTCTTTATCAAGAAAGTAGTCAGCCCTAGCATTAATGGTTCTGTCAGTATTACCAAACAATATAATAATTGGGCGAACAGATTCGTAATATTGATGTGCCTGAATATAGGCTTGTTCAGCGGTTTTGAGGTCGCCTTTTTTTAAACTTTTGTTCAAGGTTTCCAGTTGAGAAACCATTTTGCCTAATTGTTCCGTTGTATAACTTAAATAATTTGTAATGGCGGAATGATATTTCTCAGGGGTGGGAATATCACCTTTAGCGATAATTATGTCATCCCCTGTTTGTACAGGGGATCTTAATGCTTTTGCTGATACAGTAGTGGGTATTGCTATGACTAAAACCATACTGCATAGAAACATAGACTTTAGTGTTTTAGCATTACGCATGTTTTTTACTCCGAGAAAACAGCGCGATAACGACTATCCAATAAATGACAAATGTAATCACACTTAGCCAAATTGGTTGTGAGCGGTAAGCGAAGAACGAAGAGATAAAATTACCTACAATATTTGAATCATCTAATAGTGCTGTCGTATCCCATGCTGGGTAAATTAAAAACTCAGGAATAGCATAATCATATTCAATTAATAAGTTTGCGCTCTCTTCAACCCCTTTGAGTAGTAGCGATAAAGCAAGAAAGAGTAAGACCACGCCGGTGATTTTAAAGAACAGCTTCCATGAAATAAAACGGTTAGTAAGCAAGAAGGCATATAATGTTAGGCCTGCAATTAATACGCCACCTGCGACTTCTAAAGTAAATCCTGAAGCATTTTCTGCATTTAATGACATGATAAAGCTAGATAGGAAAACAACGATCTCACTACCTTCTCGAGCGATAGCAATAGCGATGATGAGTGCTGCTCCCCACCAATTATGGCGCTCTGCATTTCGGCTAATACCGGATTCAATTTCGGATTTTAAGGAACGACCATGCTTATTCATCCAATAGACCATTTGGACGATTAATATACACGCAAGGAATTCCATAAAGATCATAAACAGGGATTGCCCTGTATCATCAAGAATATTAAATACGCCATAAATGAGTAATGCTAACAAAATGGAAATGAGAAGACCGAGGGCAACCCCAGTCCATAAAAAACGCATTCCATTTCGTGCATCTGGGTGGTGTTTGATCCACGCATAGATAATGCCGATAACGAGTAGCGCTTCAAAGCTTTCACGCCATACAACAAACAGAACTTGCCCCATAAATTATCCTACTACTTCGCTATGATCTCACCTTTTGGGTGAGACAGGTGAAAATCATCAAAAAAGGTGTAACTTCCTGGTTTTAGAGGTGCAATGACGACAACAGAGCTAGCCCCCGGAGCGAGCACTTTTTCTTTGCGTAATTGGGTGCTTTCAAACTCTGCAGGTTCAGTGCCTGTATTGGTGATTTTGATCCGAATAATAGTTTTTGCAGGAACCTCAAGGACTCGTGGGATCAAGTCACCATTTTTCATTTCGAGTTCGACGGTAAATTTTTCTGCTGCGAAAACCGTATTCGGTATTAGCACTGAAAAAAGAAGCAGAGTAAGGCTTAGTAGTGTTCTCATCTTCATTTAGCTCAACAAAAGTGACCTTTAATAAAAGTAAAAGGGCTATTCGCAGCAATTAAGCAGCGGCTAGCCCTTAAACCCTATACACTCGCGATATTCAAGTTTAAATAACAGCGATATTAGTGATGCTGATGCGCACAGTTCATAAAGGTTTGTATGATCCTTGTGATACATTCATTTCACTTAGCTGCATCCCGAATGATTTAGAGTATTGATTCGTAGGTTAGTAGCTGCCTTTACGGCCGACGCCCGCATAGTCAAACTCCCATGAAACTTCGAAAGGTTTGAACCAAGGAGCAACGCCTGTTTCTTTATCGATATGACGACCAAAGGCAACTTGTTTGTTGTAGGATGGTGGATAAATTTTGTAGGTTACCTTGTATTTACCATTACCATCTAACTTGATGTTTTCGCCATAGTGAGGCCCATCACTTGCGACCATTGGCATGAAAGTACCCGTTTGGGTTTGGGGTTTGTCACCAAGTTTAGTTACTGTGTATTCGATGCTGAGATATGGGATCCAATCACCTTCAGCAAAACCATTCGGGTTATCTTCAACCGCATGAATATCTGCTTCTAAATGGATATCTGCTTTATCGGCTGGAAGGTGGGACATTGCATGTTGTCCTTCTTCGGTATCCATTGTGATAGGCTGTAGATAAACACCTTGGATTTCCATTCCATTTTTAATGACGGGCTGGCCTAAAGGGTATTCTTGAGCAAAAGCAGCCACAGAGAATAGAGCTAAACCCGAAACAGCAGCTTGATAAGCGAGTTTCATCATTTTGTCCTTACCATTATTTTATTATAGGAAGCGCAATTATAATCATTATTATTACTGCTGTTCAAGTTAAAGTTTAAGCTGAAAATTTCATTTAACGCCAAATACATGAAAAGTTTTAAAAAAATAATTACAGTAAGAAAGTTATTATTCTTTAAAAAATATCTTGTTATATCGAATATAATCAGCTTATTGATTTTATGTCACGATGAATTGAACAGAGTTTGTTTATTATCACCCCACGAATATATAAAGGTGTAAAGTATGCAAAAACGTTATCTTGATTGTACGGCTTCTGAAATACTGCATATGAATAAAAAGGCATTATTAGAAGCGATTAAAGGAAGTGAAGGGCGCCTAGTGGTTTCTGAGACTATTGGCACTATTCAACCTGTTTTAATGAATGTGACAAATGCTGAACTTGCAGCGAGTCAAGGTGCTGACATTTTACTATTAAACATTTTTGATGTGGATAATCCCGTTGTCCAAGGGCTTCCTGATAATACACCTCAAACAGAGATCATCCGCACGTTAAAACGCCTTACTGGCCGAGCTATCGGCGTGAATCTAGAGCCTGTTCCCGCAGGTTTTAATAATCCTCATCAAGATGCGCAGTGGAAAATATCTGAAGGGCGATTAGCTACGGTAAAAAATGCCATCAAATTAAAAGAGATGGGAGTGGATATTATTGTATTAACGGGAAATCCAGGCAATGGCGTCACCAATCATGAAATTAATTTAAGCCTAAAAGAGCTTAAAGCGGCTGTGGGTGAAAATATTATCTTGGTCACGGGCAAAATGCATGCTGCGGGGGTGTTAAATGAATCTGCTGAGCAGTTAATTACCGAGACGGATATTCGTAGTTTTATTGATAGCGGTGCAGATGTGATTTTATTACCAGCCCCTGGAACGGTGCCGGGGATCTCAGCCGAATTTGTGCAAAAAATGGTGGCTTATTGTCATTCACAAGGGGTATTAACGATGACAGCAATTGGGACATCGCAAGAAGGGGCGGATATACAAACCATTCGCCAAATTGCGCTGATGTGCAAAATGGCAGGAACAGATCTGCATCATATCGGCGATTCGGGCTATAACGGTATTGCATTACCAGAGAATATTTTAAATTATGGTATTGTGATCCGAGGTGTTCGGCATACTTATTCACGTATTGCTCGTTCAATAAATCGTTAGTGTTTTTTAAGCCGAGAGTTGATAGGGAATAGCTTTCGGCTTTGTGGTTTATATTCGTTTCATTAGGTAAACCAAATGAGGAATGTGCGACAGCTAAGGTGATTATTTATTAACGTTATCGGTATAGCTAATATTGTTTACAGTTTCTGGATAAAGCCAACTCATAAATAAAGTCAATCCAATAAATATCGGGATAACTGAAGCTAATAACAAACCTAAAGCCCATGAAAATGGTAGGTTTATGGACAAAAATGTCCATAATATAAAGGAAAGACCTAAAATTATGATTGAGATAATAATGGCCTCTATATTTTCTACCCTTCTCTTTGATGGTGCAAATTCAAAGGTTTTTGGGTTTACATCGAGTTTAGTAAATACACTTTGATTGATTTTTATATCAGGAGTTCTCGCAAGTCCTTTAAGGACCGCCTTGAGCATCCACTTCCTTTTTTCTATTGGAGAGAAAAGTGAATAGTTAAGCCAGTTTTCGAGGGGTAATTTATATTCTTTACGCTCATTTGAGGCATTTTTATATTGAAAAACAAGATAGTCAGGCCGATTTCTACCGCTTGTTTTAATATGCACAATATACTCAGAGCAAATAGTTTCCCAGAGTATTTCAATGTTCCCGTTTGGATATAGGGTATTAATAATACGAAATCCGTCGTTATCTACAGAAAAATAACCAACAGTTTTACTTAATCGTTTTAGTAGAGCATAAAATGAAACTAATAGTATGGCCTCAATAGTAATAAAAAGTAACTTTCCCAAGATAACTTCCCATAAAATGAGAGAAGTAAATGCATATAGCAATGCAAAAAATAGCCATAAAAAATAAATAACTGCTTGATTACCATGGCCAATTACGGGTTCTATAGGGCGTTTTAGTTCATTTGGTAATGGGTAAATTATCGTTTCGAAGATAACATAAGGGTTATTGTTGTTACTGATACTATTGTCGTTACTCATGCTATCTATACTGAAAGTATTGCTGTTGTAGCTATGGTTATTTCTACGTCTGTTGCTTTTCTTATTCTTGCTCTTATTTTTCTTCATATTTTAACGAACAGTATTTAGCATCAACTCTTTTTAATGGAATCGAAGAGGGTAACATAAGTCAAATTTGATAGCTAATAAATAACGATGTATTAATAATGTCTATTTTATAGCGGTAAAATCCTTAAGAGGTAAATGGCTTAATCTAATCAATGTTCATAGCTAAAAATTTGTACAATTTTTACTATACTTCAGGTAAAATCCAGCCCATTTTTTAAAACAATAAAAGAAGTGAGTTATGTCGCAAAATACTAATCCGGTGCCAAAAATTGGTTTTGTTTCACTTGGCTGCCCAAAAAATCTTGTCGATTCAGAACGTATCTTGACTGAACTACGCACAGATGGCTATCAAGTTGTACCAAGTTATGATGATGCTGATTTGGTCATTGTGAATACTTGTGGCTTTATTGATAGTGCCGTTCAAGAGTCTCTTGAAGCGATTGGTGAAGCATTAAATGAAAATGGCAAAGTGATTGTGACAGGGTGTCTTGGGGCTAAAGAAAACCAAATCCGCGAAGTACACCCAAAAGTACTCGAAATTACAGGCCCTCATAGTTATGAGCAAGTACTCAATCATGTTCATCATTATGTGCCAAAACCAGAACATGATCCTTTTTTGAGCTTAGTTCCTGAGCAAGGTGTTAAATTAACGCCAAAACATTATGCCTATTTGAAGATATCGGAAGGTTGTAATCACCGTTGTACATTCTGCATTATTCCATCCATGCGTGGTGACTTAGATAGTCGCGCCATTGGGGATGTACTAAATGAAGCAAAACGCTTAGTTGAATCAGGCGTTAAAGAGCTACTGGTGATCTCACAAGATACTTCCGCTTATGGTGTTGATGTCAAACATCGTACAGGCTTTTGGGAAGGTAAACCCGTTAAAACCAGTATGGTTGGCTTATGTGAGCAATTAGCGTCACTTGGTGTGTGGGTTCGCTTACATTATGTCTACCCATACCCACATGTTGATGAGGTAATCCCATTGATGGCGGAAGGGAAAGTTCTTCCTTATTTGGATATTCCATTGCAGCATGCTAGCCCAAAAATTCTAAAACTCATGAAACGCCCAGGTGCGGTCGAAAGAACACTTGAGCGTATTAAACGCTGGCGTGAAATTTGCCCTGAATTAACTTTACGCTCTACTTTTATTGTGGGCTTCCCAGGGGAAACGGAAGAAGATTTCCAAATGTTACTCGACTTCTTACAAGAAGCGCGCCTTGATCGCGTTGGCTGCTTTAAATATAGTCCAGTTGAAGGCGCGAAAGCGAACGAGCTAGCCGATCAGGTTCCTGAAGAAGTTAAAGAGGAGCGCTATCATCGTTTTATGCAGTTGCAACAACAAATTTCAACAGAAAGGTTGCAAGAAAAAATTGGGCGCAAATTGCCTGTTATCATTGATGAAGTCGATGATGAAGGTGCAATTGGTCGTAGTATGGCGGATGCCCCAGAAATTGATGGTATGGTTTATTTAAATGGTGAATTTGACGTGAAGCCAGGTGACATTGTTAATGTGCTGATTGAGCATGCTGATGAGTATGATCTCTGGGGTTCAATTGTCTCTGAATAACCACCAAGTGAAAAGATAATAGACAAAAGCCTGCTCAATAATTGAACGAGCAGGCTTTTTTTAGCCGCATTATTAGTATCTAATTTCGATATAATCAATGTTATTGTCCTAGATCAAAGGATAAAAAACTATTCATGTATTATTTGATTTGTGATATTAAAATTTCATGAAAAATTGACATAATTTGAGAATGACTTACGGATGTATAAGGATGGCTATGTCTATTGATTTATCATCTCCAGTAATTTCTCCCAAATCAAAAGAAGTGGCGAAGGCGATTTCTTCAGAGTTGTTAATTCATTTTGCCAGTCTTGCTATCGAAAACGGATTGGCTCCTATCAATGATATGACTATCGATGCTTCACTTATTGAGCCTAATGGAAAAACGTTGTGGTTAAGTGAGATGCTGACAGCACCATTGGCTATTACCAACGTATTATCAAATTGTACAACTCAGGAAGCGTTATTTAGCTTATTTACTCATCCTGTTAAGTTACAGGGAACCTTTTATTATCTCGCCCCTATTTATTGTGAAAATAGAGCATTAATTGCCATCGTTGCGTTTGCTTCTCAAACGGTTGACAGCACTATTCTACTTGCCTTAGCAAACGCTGTTGGTCGTGAAATCAGTGAGAAAATAAAGCGTCACTTATGTTTGCAAGAGTTGGTTTTTGAAAAACATCAACCTACAGAGCGCCGAGAGCTGAGTATTCAGGAAGTCGAAAAAGCGGCAATTATCGAAGCGGCAAGGCTTTGTGGTGGAAAGGTCCAAGAGATGCATCAAGTCTTGAATATGGGGAGAACAACGCTTTGGCGAAAACTAAAGCAATACGACATTAATATTAAGGAATATAAGTAACTAACTCAAAGCGGCCTCATTATGCATGAAAAACAATGAGCAAAAAATGGTTGTAATTGATGGTTATCATCAAGAGATATAAAAGCCTTTCGAGTCGTTACACAAACCGCCGTATATTTTTACGGCGGCCTATGTTGAATCTATCAGAAATTGTCAGTGGTGGTAGTTGAAGCTCACCGTTTCACCATTTATGACGTCACTATTAATGAGCGAGTCTCAATAGATAATTGTAATTTTGTTTGTTCAGCTATTTGGTGAATGTTGTCGCCAAGATCCGTTAATATCGGTAGCCCCATTTTTGCCGCAATAATACAGGTATGGGAATAAGGGGAACCATTTGCCAGAGCAACACCCACTACGTTTGTGTTTCTGTAGCGAAGTAGTTCAGAGGGGCCTAAGTTACCACTTAAAATAATCGTAGGCTCGGTGAAAGCACATGATGGCTGTGCGACAGATGATATTGACATAAGTAACTGATTTTTTAAGTCTTCAATATCAATAAATCGAGCTTGTAAATACTCATCGTCTAGTTGCTGATACTGTTTTGACATATTGTTGAATATGTTGGAAATCGCGTCATAGGCAGTATTGCATTCATTTTCGATGCTTTGTGTGATTGATTCTACAAGTTCATCATCTTCTAATAATAAGCGATGTCCTCGAAAAATATTGGCAATCTCTTCACCATATTGTTCGTTCAGTGTATTAGCGAGAGAATCTAAGTGCGTTTTTAACTGTTCAATTGCTTTGGTGGCCCTACGGGTTTCGTTTTCACTTGTTTGATAAGACGAAATGCAAAGTTCAGTGTTTGGAGCGTGGTGATGAGCTAACCCTGCTACGGTTGGTACATAGGCCGTTTTCCCTACAAAGGTTTTGCTGTCCGTTGTTGCGATGTTATCTCCAAAATTGTGTTGGGCAAGCTGATTAAAAGCATCGATGGCATTTTGGCTATCTACTCCTTCTGCAACCAATGTAATTTTGTCACCTTGACGCACCTGTAATAACGCAATTTGGTTCATGCTTTTCGCATCCGCGCGTTTTTCACCATGACGTAATTCTAGTGTGGCTGTAAAACCAGAAAGCAACGTCGCTAATTTTGCCGCTGGGCGGATATGTAGGCCCGAAGGATTTTTGACCACCCATTGGGTTGTTAATGCCTGCTCTGAAAAATGAGTATGTTTGTCTTTTTCATTCTCAGTGGTAGTGACGGTGTCATTTAGCTGTTGCTGTTTTGCCTGTAAAGCTTGTTGAGCTTCATTTAATATTTCATCAATTGAAGCTCCACCCGATGCGGCGGCCGTAATCGCTATGGCGCCTTCCACTAAAGGGGCGCTACATAAATGAACCTTTTCTGCCAAATCTGGATCGATGAGATCAAGTGCCGTTTCTGCACTGAGTAGTGCACTGCCTAAGTCCATTAATAAAATGATATGCTCGGCATCGGATAAACTTTCGATTGCCTCCATCACTTTCACCGCATCTGTGCCGATAGGGTGAGTTTCATCATCAACACCTGCCGCGGTGATGATGTGACACTTTTGTTTGTTTTGCATTTGCGCTGCAAGTTGATGCAACCCATCAGCGAGCAATTTACTATGAGAAACAATAATGAGACCAATCATATCCTTCTCCTTTACCAAAGTGTGGCGTTCAATCGTATCGTTTGATAATAGGGAATTTTACGGCAAAAAGAGAGCGCCTCGGCTGTTATTGAGCAATAAAAGTGCAAAATATTAGCGGAAGCGCAAATAAACCAGCCAATGCTCATGGATGTTTGCTGTGTGGCAAGGATCGAGACTTAAAAACGTTTGCTCCCTTTTCCTGAAATTTTCATGGTGTCAGCTTACTGATACAAAAATTAAAGAAAAATGAAGTAACGGCATTATTATTGACTAATCATTGATACTTGGATGTCAGTTTTGAACCGTTTTTTTTAGATTAAGAGCATTTTTAGAGAATAGGATTTAACGGAGAGTAACTTAAATTTAAAAGAAAAGTTGAGTGCACCTAGGCGGTTATTTATATGAAAGAGGGAGATAAGTGAAATAACTTAAAACTAATATGCGAAATTATTTCACGGTGAAAATAATAATTCACTTAAGTAACATTAACGATATCGGCGAAGGAGGCTGACACACTGCAAGTTTACATGTGGCAGCCCAGAACATTAACTAATCTAGCCATGAAAATGGCCTATAGCAATTAAAACTGTAAAAACCTTAATATTCAAAATAAAAATATATTAATGGTTAAATTTTTTAATTAATTAAAGCTAAATAGCTAAATTAATATTATCGACAATGTGCATTGATAATCAATGATGTCATAAATTTCTAGAGTAAGTATTTATATATTCATACTCTTGTATTAATTGCGGTAACGATTTTATGCCGAGTTTTGTATAAATATTTGAGCGATGAACTTCAACCGTTCTTGGCGAAAGTGCTAATTTTTCAGCAGTTTCCTTACTCGTGTTACCTTCTAGGATCATATCCATGATCTCTTTTTCTCGATTGGAAAGACGATCAAATTTATCTGCTAATTTATTGTATTTCTTGAGCTCAGAATGCTCATTAGCAAACAATTCCATAGCATGGCTGACAGCATGCGCGATATCCGAATCTTTAAATGGAAATGAAAAGAAATCAAATGCGCCGGATTTGAAACTTTCACGGCAAAGCTCTACAGATGGCTTTTCTGATAGGATAATAAAAGGGATGATACCTAATGAACCATTGATATTATTCAATCTGCCAATATGATTATTTTCACTGTTTAGGAATATTAATACACACTCTTTTGCTCCTTCTTCTTGAGGGTACGTATAATTACTTGTAAATAAATCTTCATCATTATAGAACTTAAAATTGAAACCAAAAGATTCCATCATTAGTTTCAGTTTATTCTTAATGACATTATCATTTTCTATGATTACGTGAATGGTGTTATTCATCACCATACTCCTGTTACACTGATTTGATATTCATATAAAATTTGAAAAATACGTTGAGCCAGATCGCTACGTAAGCTAATGGTAATATTTTCTTGCTAATTTTTTAGATTTATTATTAATGTATTTACGGACCTTTAACGACCTTAATTTATATTATATTTCGCGACTAGGTAAATTTAATATAAAAGTAGGGTTAATGGTTAACGTTTGTGTCATTAAGTAAAAAATAATAAATATCTTACTATATGGTAAGTAGAAACACGTATACTTTGTTTATCTCACTATATATTTTAGATATGTTATAAAATTTTTTTATGTAATGGAATGATAATATCGTAAAATAGTAGTCATAAAAAGCTCTAATACTAGATTTAGTATAGTTTCATTTGTAATAATCACAAATATATTTAATCACTCCTGTAGGTGATTTTTATCCTTATCATGTTAGAATTTTCATTCGTTATTATATGGCTGAGTGAAAACACGTAATGGCTTCTTTAAAAGATGTGGCTCGACTTGCTAATGTTTCATTGATGACAGTCTCAAGAGCCATCAATAACCCTGAGCTTCTGAAACCTGATACCCTAAAACAGGTGCAGCAAGCCATTCAAACACTTAACTATGTTCCTGATTTTTCCGCTCGAAAAATTCGTGGGAAGGGGTCGAAAATATCCACGGTTGGTGTACTTGCGCTTGATACGGCTACAACACCTTACTCAGTTGAAATTATTCTTTCAATAGAACAGACCGCAAGGCAGTTTGGTTGGAGTAGTTTTGTGGTCAATATCACATCAAATGATGATAATGAGCGTGCTGTACGACAATTATTGTCGCAGCGGCCGGATGGTATCATTTACACAACAATGGGGCTAAGAGAAGTATCGATACCAGAAGGGCTACATACTTATCCTCTTGTATTGGCAAACTGTATTGACCCACAGCAGAATTTTCCTGCCTATATCCCTGATGATTACCACGGGCAGTATCATGCAATGTGCAAACTGATTGAAAAAGGTTATCGACGCCCTTTGTGTTTGTATATTCCAAAAGAAACATTAGCAGGACAGACCCGTAGAGAAGCGGTTGAATCTTCATGGAAGTCGGCTGGATTACCACAAGAGGCATTAAAACAATATCACTTAGCGCCTGGCGATGAACATTATCTGGATGTGATCGACCTTATTAATAGGCATTGTGAAAGTGGTAAACCTGATTTTGATGTTGTGGTATGTGGTAATGATCGTATCGCTTTTTTAGCGTATCAGGTTTTGCTGAGCAAAGGGCTGTGTATACCTAAAGATGTTGCCGTATTGGGGTATGACAATATGATTGCGGTTGGGGAGCTGTTTTATCCACCATTGAGTACGGTTGTGCTGCCTCACTATCAGTTAGGGCAGGAGGCAGCATTACATATTATTGAACAACGAAAAATTGAAGGTACACAGTATGTTTCTTGTGACCTTCTGGAGCGCTCATCAATTTAATGAAAGGATCACGGTTTATTCGCGATCCTTAAAAAGTGGTTATTCGACCGCTTTATGCAGTGGCCATAATGTCGCCTTTATTAATTTGGCTTTCTGGTTTATGGCAAATAAAGTTAAAACTCGCTCCCCTTCTTGCGGATAAATTCGGCTGGTAAAACACATTTCCCCCTCATTGATAAAAACTTCAATGCTAGATTTATCAATAAAAGCACGTATTTTGAGATACTGGGTTTGTGGTAACGGCGCACAGCGGTAATCACTAATAACATATTCTGGATAGTAGCGGGTGAGCATTAAGGTTTGTGTCTGCCCATCAATGAAGAATTGAGCACCATTGCCAATCCAAAAACCGAATTTTTCAGCCGGGCTATTCTGTAAATCCCAAATTAATTCAATTTCACAGGCTTTGGCATCATCATACATTTTAATCACACTATTTTTTTCTAACACACAAGGTGTGATCTCAATAGCTTCTTGCCGTAACGATGCCAGTTCTTTAATTGGGTTTACCTGTATTTTACCTTGGTTGTTCAAGGTTAGCTCTCTTGGGATGGTAAAGCAGCCTGACCAACCGTGAGGTTTTGATGGCATATGGCTTTCCCACATATCCATCCAAGCAATCGCTATACGCCGTCCATCTTTAGATAAGAAAGTTTGCGGCGCATAAAAGTCATGACCAAAATCGATTTCGGTAAAATGGTGAGTTATTTCATAAGGCTGTTGCGGTGACCAATGACCCACAAGATAGCCATTTTGGAAACGGTTTCGATACTGATGACCCGATGGTTTTTTGCCTTGAGGGGAAAATAATGTGACAAACTGTTCGCCTAAAGGGAAAAAATCAGGGCATTCCCACATATAAACATTTTTATCTTCTGTTTTAGCCAAAACTTGGTATTCACTAGGCCAATTAAGTAGATCCTCTGTGCTAAAGAGGAGAATTTGCCCCTGATTTAAATGGTCTCTTGCACCAACGACCATCCACCAACGGGAATCTTGATACCAAACTTTTGGGTCACGGAAGTGCATATAACCTTCAGGTGGAGGGATAAGGACACCTTTTTTCTCAAAATGTATGCCATCTTCACTCACTGCAAGGCACTGTGCTTGATAGATCTCGCTGTCATCCCCTTCATCGGATAACCAAATATGACCGGTGTAAAATAAGTATAGTTTTCCATGATGACTGACCGCAGAGCCTGAAAAACAACCGTCGCGATCATAGTCATTACCCGGTGCGAGGGCGATAGGTTGATGTGACCAGTGGAGCATATCTTGACTCGTAGCATGCCCCCAATGCATTGGTCCCCAATCTGAACTGTAGGGATGATGTTGGTAAAAAGCATGGTATAGACCATTATGATAAACAAGCCCATTTGGATCATTTAACCAACCCGCATAAGAGGCAAGATGATATTCAGGATAAAATTGCTTGTTTAGAGATTGTCTCGCTGTTTCAAGCGCTATCGATGCTTGTTCAATACGTTGTTTCATCATAGCTCCTTTACGTGTACCGATTGTTTATCAGTGCTTATTGTTAAAAAGATTAGGTAATGCACATTGATCCATAAATAGGATGAGGCGATATAACACGTGCGTTAATATTGTCTTTTATTTATACTCTAAGCTTTAAATGTTAACGTTAACAATCTAGGTTTTCCAGTACTAATTTGTGTTAATGTAATAATTGTATGTCGAGTCATTCAATCTTCGAATGGGGTGAATATGAAAGTTTGGTCTTTAGGTGATGCGGTCGTTGATTTAATTCCTCTGCACAGTATGCAATATGAAGCCTGTGCTGGTGGGGCTCCTGTGAATGTCGCTGCTGGTGTTGCAAAATTAGGGATACCAAGTGGTTTTATTGGGCGCGTAGGCGAAGATGCTTTTGGTCATTTTATGCAAAAGACGTTATTTGATATCGGTGTTGATACTAGCGCGATGGAATTTGATGAGCGGTATCGCACGAGTACGGTGTTAGTGTCTTTACATGAAAACGGTGAACGTGAGTTTTCCTTTTTAGTTTCACCTTCGGCAGATCAATTTCTCAGTAACAAAAATTTACCGCGTTTTGAAAAAGATATACTGCATTTTTGTTCGTTAGCGCTTGTTCATCCAGTTTGCCGCGCATCATTAAATGAAGCAATTGATAAAATTCAGCAAGCGGGGGGATTACTCAGTTTTGATATTAATATTCGACCTCAAATGTGGTCGGATCCTATTGAAATGCATACCAAGGTCGATGAATTTGCTTATCAGGCAGACATACTGAAACTCTCGGAAGATGAGTTATTGTGGCTTGTTGAGGAGGTGACATTGGATAGGGCAATAGAGAAACTCAAGAATTATCCTGCCCGTTTGAAAGTTGTCACTCAGGGAGCGAAGGGCTGCTTGGTATTAACCCATACTCATCAAATCGGCATTAGCGCATATCGTGTCGAAAGTGTTGATACGACGGGGGCTGGTGATGCTTTTATGGCTGGATTGCTTGCGGCCATCGCCCAATTTGGAGTGAGTGATAATGATGACGATTTAATGAAAGTCATTACACAAGCAACAGCTTGTGGTGCATTAGCGACAACACGTAAAGGGGCAATCAGTGCAGCGCCATCCCAGCAAGAGCTAACGGCATTTATTCACCAGCAACCACCATTACATATTCGCGAACTTTGAGAAGGGCTTTACGGATGCGAATAGTGATGTTAATTAATTCAAATTGATAAATAAAAGTGTATGATATTTATAGTGAAATTTTATTTAAGAAAACATCAATTTTGGGTTAATTATGTTACTGAGAGCAGGGGTAGCATTGGCTATCTTTTCTTATATTTTATGGGGGATCACACCGCTTTTTTACCGTTTGTTGCCCGGCGCTGAACCTTTAGAGCTACTTGCCCAACGTGTAATTTGGTCGATCCCCTTTTTATTAGCCATTCGCTTACTGATTAAAAATAAAACGCTTTGGCAACAAGTATGGGCAGATAAACGCTCAATTATTTTATGTTTGTTTAGTTCATCTATTATGGCGATATCATGGGGGGCATTCACTTATGCATTAACCCATGGGCAAGTACTTGCTGCCAGCCTAGGTTATTTTATTAATCCACTGTTTTCTATTTTACTTGGGGTCGTATTTTTACATGAACGGCTAGTTTTAGTCGAGAAAATGGCGGTATTGCTGATTTTTTCCGGTGTCTGTTTCCAAATCTGGCAGTATGGTGAATTGCCTCTACTTGCCCTTGTGATGGGAAGTGCTTTTGCCGTCTATGGTTTGATCCGCAAATTTATTCGTTTTGATGTTATCACTTCGCTTTTTGTTGAGGCGATGTGGCTATTGCCTGTCGCCATTGGGATCACATGGTGGCTATCCGCTAATGGCACGAGTGCTGTCGAGGCGGGGGATTGGCAAATCAAGCTGCTGTATATGCTTGCGGCTCCGGTGACAATTATTCCATTACTGTTTTTCACTGCGGCGATAAAACGCACAACATTAACCGTAATAGGGCTTGCCCAATATATTGAACCAACGATCCAATTCTTATTAGCTGTATTCTTATTTAATGAACTATTTGATTGGGTGAAAGGGGTTAGTTTCTCATTGATTTGGTTAGGATTACTGTGCTGTATTATTGCCTTGCTGCATAAGCGCTACAACGAATATCACAAACGTGTCCCTTATGTAACAGGTCGTGATAAGCGTTAGTAATGCTAAGCGAATATTGCGATAAATGAAGTGAAATACGATCTCTTATGGTTTAAGCAAACGATTGCGTATATAATCTTGTCCATGAAATCAGCTTTTTTATACAAGGTTATCCATCATGAATAAATTAGGTACAGCGCTTTGTCCTTCTGCAACAAAAGTGATGCTGCTCGGTTCAGGAGAGCTCGGGAAAGAAGTGGCGATTGAGTGCCAGCGTTTGGGCATTGAAGTTATTGCGGTTGATCGTTATGACCATGCGCCCGCCATGCATGTTGCTCACCGTAGTTATACCGTTAACATGCTAGATGGAGAGGCAATTCGCCAACTTGTTGAGAAAGAAAAACCTGATTTTATCGTGCCGGAAATTGAAGCGATTGCGACCAAGACCTTAGTGGAATTGGAGCAACAAGGGCAAAAAGTGGTGCCTTCTGCTAATGCGGTTTATTTAACCATGAATCGTGAAGGGATCCGCCGGCTTGCGGCAGAAGAATTAGGCTTACCGACCTCAGATTATCGTTTTGTTGAGACTGAAGCGGATTTTGTGACTGCAGCTAAAGAGATTGGCTTCCCTTGTATAGTCAAACCAGTAATGAGCTCTTCGGGTAAAGGCCAAAGTGTTATGCGCGGCGAACAGGATCTCAAAGCAGCATGGCACTATTCGCAAGAAGGTGGACGTACTGGTCAGGGGCGTGTGATCGTTGAAAAAATGATCCATTTTGATTTTGAAATCACGATGCTCACCATTAATGCCGTTGATGGTATTCATTTTTGTGCGCCTATTGGGCACCGCCAAGAAAAAGGGGATTATCGAGAATCATGGCAACCACAACAAATGAGTGAAAAGGCATTGGAAAATGCACAAGCGGCCGCTGCCAAAATTGTGACTGCATTAGGTGGGTATGGCTTATTTGGTGTGGAACTATTTGTATGTGGTGATGAGATCATTTTTAATGAAGTTTCGCCTCGGCCTCATGATACAGGTATGGTGACCTTAATTTCACAAAACTTATCTGAATTTGCCCTTCATGTGCGTGCTTTCTTGGGGCTACCTATCGGGGCAATCCGTCAATATGGGCCAAGTGCATCGGCGGTGATCCTTCCTGAATTGTCTAGTCGTGATGTTGTTTTTTCGGGGTTAGGGCAAGCGTTAGATTCGGATATTCAATTACGCTTATTTGGTAAACCTGAAATTGCCGGAGCTCGCCGCTTAGGTGTTGCCTTGGCGATTGCAGATTCTATCGATCATGCGTTAAATAAGGCGAAGAAGGCAGCGGCAACCATAACCGTGAATGGGTAATGGTATCATGATCGCCCACTTAGGGTGAGTGGGCGATCATTGGCGTTAATGGTTATCCTGTATCACCATTGCCGCGCCACGCTCGGCAATCATGATTGTTGGAGCGTTGGTGTTACCACTTGGGATTTCTGGCATCACAGAGCAATCAATGACACGAAGTTGCTTAATGCCATGCACACGTAAGCGTAAATCGGTCACGGAAGTTGCTGTGTCTTTTCCCATACGACAACTGCCGACAGGGTGGTAGACGGTTTTACAAAAGTTACGTACAAACTCCTCTAATGCTGCCTCATCATGTTGAACCTGTGCTGGCGGCATTAATGTCTCTTTACTAACCGCTTGTAGTGCCTCCGACCCAAGTACTTTTAACCCAAATTTGACAGCACGTTTGCAGCCTTCCATATCTTCCGGTGCGGCTAAATAGTTGGCATGAATTTTTAGTGGCGCTTGTGGATCTTTGCTACGCAAGAGTAATTCACCGCGCGACTTAGGTTGTAAATAGCCCACTTTTAATGTGAAACCATGTGTCGCGGGCAGTGGCTCGCCGGGAACATCATCCCAGCTATCAAGTATGGGTAAAAAGTGAATTTGTACGTCGGGGCGACCTTGACCACAGCTATCAATAAATGCAGCACCTTCAAGTACGTTTGATGCTAATAATCCACTACGAAAAGCTAACCACTGAAAGCCATGTTTTATAGCATGGATACCTTTGTCAGCGCCAAAGAGGCTAATAGGATCTTTGGTTGTGACATTAATGGACATATGAAGATGATCATGGAAGTTTTTACCGACAGGAAGGTCAGCGACCGTTTCAATCCCTAATGATGAGAGGTGATCTTTAGGACCGATACCTGAGAGCATGAGTAATTTCGCGGAGCCCATCGCGCCGGCACAAATGATCACCTCTTTTTGGGCGAAAACATCGACTTCACCACCATTTTTATCCTGATAGCTTACCCCAACAGCGACACCATCACGGATAATAATACGGTTAACTTGTTTATTAAGCTTTACTGTAAGTTTATCGCTTTGTGCGACACTCTTAAGATAAGTTTTTGAAGTGCTTGCTCTTTCGCCATTTTTCGTTGTTGTTTGATAAAAACTGACTCCTTGTTGGCTTTCACCATTAAGGTCATTAACATAAGGAAGCCCTTGCTCTTGTGCGGCTCGGATAAAAGCCATAGAAAGAGGGTGCCGATAACGGTTTTCACTGACAGGAAGCAGCCCTGCGGTACCATGATAGCTATCAGATAAACTTTCATTTTGTTCGGCTTTCTTAAACCAAGGTAGGACATCTTGGTAGCTCCAGCCATCACAGCCATAGATTTGCGCCCAATTATCGTAATCCTGTTTTTGGCCTCGAATATAAATCATGCCATTCACAGAACTGCTGCCTCCGAGAACTTTACCTTGTGCTATCTGCATCTTGCGATTATTTGCATGTGGTTCAGGTTCCGTTTCGTAGGGCCAGCTTTTTTGGGCAATAATTTTAGCTACCCCAGCTGGCATACGAATATACAGATGATTATCACTTCCTCCGGCTTCAATCAAAAGAACGCGTGACTGGGTTTCTTTAATAAGCCGTGCGGCAAGCACGCAGCCAGCCGAACCTGCTCCTACAATGATGTAATCATAGTTTTCATTATTCATACAGTTATTCCCCTGATCAAAGTAGCGTTGCTATAACAATTTATTTTCATGTTATTAACAATAACTCTTTATCTTATTAAGGTGTGAATAATGTGTTGTTTATGTGAAGAGTATCAAAATGAAAGTTGTGTGTTTTTTTCTCGGTGTTTTAGTATTCTATTGTTTTTAAAGGATAAAAAAATCTAATTTATTAAGGTTTTTTGGGGTTTTCTTATTATTAATAAGTAAATGAGCTAATTAACTGATTGTTTTTTATTAGAGTATTTGCTGATTTTCGCTGTATTCTTAGTTTGAATATTAGTGGCATCCGCTATATTGCATTAATACAACTGATTGGGGTGAGGAAGTCGAAGATGAAGCAAGGTTTGATTGGGCTGTTATGCGTATTACCGAGCATGTTATTTGCTGATTCACTACATGAGCAATTTGCACAATTGATAGAAGCACCAGAAAAAACATTAAATTGCTTTGAAGCCGACTCTGCATATCGCTTTTGTTTAAAAAATCTCCCTAATCAAGGAATAGTTGTGGTCGACCAACAGGGCAATGAAGCCTATCGACCTTATTATTTTGATAATTGGCCTGATGAGCCTAAAAATGGGCTTTATCGTATCCGCCAAGGTGACAAAATTGGTTTTGCTGAGGCAAAAACAGGCAAGGTCGTGATTGAAGCAAACTATGATTGCGCCTACCCTTTTGAGAATGGGAAAGCACATGTAGGAATAGGTTGCCAACGGGAAACGGATGGTGAGCATAGCTGGTGGGTTGGTGGCCATTGGGTATGGATTGATCTGCAAGGAAATAGGATAACCGCTCATCCTGCATCGTGAGATTTTACGACTATTCGAGTTTTATTTAACAAACCATTTCATTTATACCATTTCCATTAATATGATTAACTTATTGATAATCAACTGTTATTGTTAAGTTAATCACACTTTTTTCGTCTTTGCCATTTCGATAAAACCATTCGCAGTGAAAAACTGACCGCTTAATTTTGTATGCAACCGCTCGCACTGACTTTAGACATTCGCCAATAGATATTTTCTACCATAGAGACCATGGCAGAGCTCAAATTTTTTCTTATTGCACGGTGATAACGACTGCCAAAAAGAGACTTAGTAATGATAAAGAACGGTTCTTTGAATCGATTTGTTATTGATAAGTCAATAAAACATAAGAGAAGTTCGTTTTACCTCAGAAGGGTGTTTTATGAACAAAAATGGTATTTTAAAGCACATTCCTTGGATGATCCTTGGGATTATCGGTGCGATTTGTCTAGGTGTGGTTGCACTTAGACGCGGAGAACACATCAGTGCGCTGTGGATTGTTGTGGCTTCTGTGGCGGTTTATCTCATCGCTTATCGTTATTACAGTTTGTATATCGCGAAAAAAGTGATGAAGCTCGATGAGACGCGAGCGACACCCGCGGTCATTAATAATGATGGCTTGAACTATGTTCCTACAAATAGAAACGTTCTATTCGGTCACCACTTTGCTGCAATCGCAGGTGCTGGGCCACTTGTAGGGCCTGTCTTAGCAGCACAAGTCGGTTACTTACCAGGCACCTTATGGTTATTGGCTGGGGTGGTACTGGCTGGTGCAGTACAGGACTTTATGGTGCTATTTATCTCTTCTCGCCGTAATGGTGCATCATTAGGGGAAATCGTCAAAGAAGAGCTTGGCCCTATTCCAGGAACCATTGCGCTTTTCGGCTGTTTCCTCATCATGATCATTATCCTTGCAGTATTAGCGTTGATCGTGGTTAAGGCACTAGCAGAAAGTCCATGGGGCGTGTTTACGGTATGTTCAACAGTACCGATTGCGCTGTTTATGGGAATCTATATGCGCTATATCCGACCCGGACGAGTGGGGGAAGTTTCGGTCATTGGTATTGTGTTACTGATCTTGTCGATTTGGTTCGGTGGTGTTATCGCTCATGACCCATATTGGGGTCCTGCACTGACCTTTAAAGACACTACAATTACTTATGTTTTAGTTGGTTATGCGTTTATCTCTGCATTATTACCTGTTTGGCTGATTCTGGCGCCTCGCGACTATCTCGCTACCTTCTTAAAAATCGGTGTGATTGTCGGTTTAGCGATTGGGATTGTGATTTTAAATCCTGAGCTAAAAATGCCAGCGGTCACTCAGTTCGTTGATGGCAGTGGCCCAGTTTGGAAAGGCACGCTGTTCCCATTCTTATTTATTACGATTGCTTGTGGTGCCGTATCGGGTTTCCATGCCTTAATTTCGTCAGGGACAACGCCTAAGTTGTTGGCTAACGAAAAAGATGCTCGCTATATCGGCTATGGTGCGATGTTAATGGAATCGTTTGTCGCGATCATGGCGCTAGTTGCAGCTTCAATTATTGAACCTGGCCTCTATTTTGCGATGAATACTCCACCAGCCGCTTTAGGTATCACTATGCCGAATCTGCATGAGCTTGGTGGTGCTGACGGTGCGGCAATCCTAGCACAACTGAAAGATGTCACGGCACATGCTGCGGCAACCGTCAGTTCATGGGGCTTTGTGATTTCACCTGAGCAAATTATGCAAACGGCAAAAGATATCGGAGAGCCTTCCGTATTGAACCGTGCAGGGGGAGCACCGACGTTAGCGGTAGGCATCGCGTATGTATTCCATGAAATCATACCTGCTGCTGATATGGGCTTCTGGTATCACTTTGGTATCCTATTCGAAGCACTGTTTATCTTAACTGCATTGGATGCAGGAACGCGCTCAGGTCGTTTTATGTTACAAGACTTATTGGGTAACTTTGTACCTGTGCTGAAAAAAACCGATTCACTGTTGGCTGGGATTATTGGTACAGCCGGATGCGTTGGTTTATGGGGATATTTATTGTACCAAGGCGTGGTTGACCCATTGGGCGGCGTGAAGAGCCTATGGCCTCTGTTTGGTATTTCGAACCAGATGCTGGCGGCAGTTGCCTTGGTGCTCAGCACCGTAGTCTTAATTAAGATGAAACGCAGTAAATATATCTATGTCACTGTGTTACCAGCGGTTTGGTTATTGATTTGTACAACTTGGGCATTAGGTTTGAAACTGTTTAGTGATAACCCTCAACTCGAAGGTTTCCTCTATTTAGCTAAGTCTTATAAAGAGAAAATTGCGGCGGGTGGTGCTGACTTAACGGCTCAGCAAATCACTGACATGAATCACATTATTATCAATAACTACACAAACGCAGGGTTAAGTATCTTATTCCTAGTTGTTGTCTACGGTATTATTTTCTATGGTATCAGAACAGCGATGAAGGCGTATAAAAACCCAGAGCGTACCGATGCTGAAACACCTTATGTACCGGTGCCTAAAGAGGGCGTGAAAACCTCATCTTCACACTAATCTTTAGTGTATAAAATGGTGCCCTGCATTGTGAGTAAACATGATGTAGGGCATCTGTATTGGAGAGCATATGTTTGGAAATTTAGGCAAAACAGGTAAGTACTTAGGGCAGGCTGCACGTATGTTGATAGGCATTCCTGACTATGATACCTATGTACAGCACATGAAAGATAATCATCCAGACAAGCCGATTATGACTTATAAAGAGTTTTTTCGTGAGCGCCAAGATGCGCGCTATGGTGGAAGCGGTAAAGGTGGATTTCGCTGCTGTTAATTAATGACGTCATGAGGAATACAATGAAACCAATCTCTGTCACGATTTTGACCGGTTTTCTCGGTGCGGGCAAAACCACCTTACTACGCCATATTCTTCAAGCAGATCATGGGCATAAAATCGCAGTCATCGAAAATGAATTTGGTGAAGTGCCAATTGATAATG
Source organism: Providencia sp. PROV122 (assembly GCF_028482365.1). Lineage (NCBI taxonomy): Bacteria > Pseudomonadati > Pseudomonadota > Gammaproteobacteria > Enterobacterales > Morganellaceae > Providencia > Providencia sp. PROV122. The sequence continues at coordinate 55,505 of NZ_JAMPQI010000001.1, forward strand.
CCTTAATTGGTGATCGTGCGACACAAATAACGACATTGAGTAATGGCTGTATTTGTTGTAGCCGCTCCAATGAGTTGGAAAATGCTTTGCTCGATTTACTTGATGGGTTAGATAGTGGGAAACTCGACTTTGATCGCTTAGTGATTGAGTGCACAGGAATGGCAGATCCCGGTCCTATCACTCAAACTTTTTTTTCTCATGAAGTGCTTTGTGAACGTTATTTATTGGATGGCATTATTACATTGGTGGATGCGGTTCATGCAAATAAGCAACTTGATGATTTTGCGATAGCGCAGGCACAAATTGGCTATGCTGATCGGATCTTATTAACGAAAACGGATGTTCAGCCTGAGCATGAAAGCTTAATTGAACGCTTACAGCGCATCAATGCACGGGCACCCATCTATCCCGTGACCCATGGTGAGATTGACCTCGATTTACTGTTTAATATTCAAGGTTTTTTACTCGATTCACAACTGAAAGTGAATCAACCCACTTTCCGCTTTACCCCTAAACAGCACAATGAAGTGAATTCTATCGTTGTTGAATTTGATTACCCTGTTGAGTTAATGGCGGTCTCTGATGTTATGGAGTCTCTACTGCTAGGATTTGCGGATAATTTATTGCGTTATAAAGGGATTTTATCAATCAAAAACGAGCCGAAAAGGCTACTATTCCAAGGGGTTCAACGCTTATATAGTGCTGATTGGGATAGCGATTGGGCAGAGAATGAGCCGCGTCACAGTGTTTTGGTGTTTATTGGGATTAATTTACCAGAAAATGAAATACGCCAAAAATTCGCACAACTCCAGACGAATAATGAAGAGCTATAAACATATCGATAACCCCTTTCCTGACTGCTAAGGGAAGGGGGCGATAATAAACATACGAATCTTAACTTAACATCATAGCTTTTCATTGGTTCCGATATTAACTTAACCAAGATTAAATGGGTTAAATTTCTTGTCTCATAGGAACGGTACAAAAATATCAAAACTAAATTTTAATAATTTCAAAAGGAAACTTATTCTTTATTTTAAGGGGAATTTTAGGTTTGGAAGGGTAAAAGTGTGCTCTAATCGAAAATAATGGTTATAAATTATCGATCTTACTCATTTTTATTCTATTATGAATTAGTATAAAGAATCAGTAATTAAATGATCCATTGGCTTGTGTTGATAGAAAAACGAAAAACCAGCGTGATAAGTTAATTTGCTATTATACTTTTAGTGATACTATCGCGATATAACGTTCACCATCAATGATACTAAATTTAGTATCGTTGTTTTTATTGGCCATTTTATTAGTTCGGCCTTGGTTCTGTTGAAATAAACACGACTTACTCCACTGATATAACCAATAATAACAAGATTTTTTAACCCACTTTTACTAGCAAATACACTAGGGTGCCAAACAGGGCTAACTTACGTGTCTATCCTAACAGCGGCACCTTGACTGCAAGGGACTGAGAAAAAAGGAGATTGAAAGTTTATTAAATGCGATTTAGCCAAATAATAATGAAGATTTTGAAGTTACATAATGATCAGTTTTCTCACCATTATTTTTGCAAACATTTAATATCCTATCTAAATCAACGTGATTTTTGATCGGGGTTAAATTAATTTCTTCGATAAGTAAAGTATTAAATTCCCCAACGGTAATATCGAGTTTTTCTAATAATAGTAATAGCATGCTGACATTAATATGATTAATGCCACACTCATAGCGTGATATTTGCTGTTGGCTAAGATTGACTAAACGACCAAAATCGGCACCAGTTAAACCTTGATTTTGCCTTAGTCGTTTCAACGTTCGACCAATAGCTAATGAAATAGATGAAAAAAAACTATCGATACTCAATTCTTCACTTTCCATTAAAAACCTCTGTGTAGATAAAGTTAATAAATTATAGCCAACAAGCAATATGCTAAAACGTATTGCTTATTTAAGTTATGTTTTTATGTGAGCTTATTCTTATTTCTAAAACAAATATAAATCTTATTTTTTTTTAGATCAAATATCCGATAGTCTGAATTTATTTATTATACGAGTAAAACCCATAAATGGAGTAATGGTTCTATTAATATAAATCTAATAAAATCAATGCGATAAATGGTTATTGATACTTTTTGAGCACCAATAACTGAGTATTATATGCTTATAACCCTGGTTTTTATGTGTCAATTCGAGATAAACAACTAAGATTATTAACAATTAATAGTTGTTATATAAACATGTTACAAAAAGAAATGTTTAACGGGGAATTGTTAGAAAGTATTAATAAAGTATAAAAAAATATGAATATGAATAAATCAAAAATTATTACTATCAATAAGTTATAGGTTTCTGGTTTTTTGCCATATAAATAAGAAATAATAATGATTGTAATATATTAAATAACGCTCAACTGCATACATGCCAAGTTTAAATAAAAATTACCGATTATTTGGTTAACATCTACATTTTATTGAGTAACAGCACTATGCTCGACCTCTATTGAGCTAAATTATCTACAAACCCATATTTAAGTATTATTGTAAGAATTATCTTAGTTATTTTCTACTGTTTTTATCTGTTTTTTTAATATTTTTAGATGCCATAAAAAAAACAGGCCACGAATAATTAGTGGCCTGTTTTTCTTGAATTTTGATTATGTTAGCGCGCTTTTGCAGCCATTATTTCAATAATTTGAACATCGGTGTGCCTCATAGAGCCGGTAGCTAAAGCGCATAAGTTAGCTATGGATTGGTCTACATCGTCGGACACGATGCCATCAGAGCCTCTTACACAACTGTTGTCGAGAGCCATTAACACGGCTTTATAGGCGGCGCTAGCGCTGGTTGAAACCTTCATCGCACAACTGTTTGATGCACCATCGCATATCATACCACTGACATCGCCAATCATACTGCTAATTGCCATTGCGACAACCTCATAACGTGATTCTAGCAACCAAGCGATCCCCGCCGCAGCTCCCATTGCGGCTGTTGTTGCAGCACACAGCGCAGATAAGGCGGGCAGTTGATTATGGATATAGATTGCCATTAAGTGTGACAACATTAAGGCGCGAGCTAACTGCTCTTCTGTTGATTGTAAGTAGTCAGCAGTGACAACAACAGGCATTGTCGCCGCTATACCTTGGTTACCTGAGCCGGAATTACTCATTGCGGGTAATACGGCTCCACCCATACGTGCATCTGAAGCTGCCGATGTTCTGATCATAATTTCTGACATGAGATCTTTCGACAGCAAGCCTCTATCTCGCTGAGATTGCAACGTTTTACCAATATGCAGACCATAAACATGGCGTAGCCCTTCCTGAGACAGGGCATCATTTAAATGTGCGGCTTCTAAAATAAAGCGGATATCTTCAAATGGCGCTTGTGTTGCAAATTGATAAACAGCTTTGGCCGTGACAGGGGGAAGTGTCACGTCGGCAGCACAATCCACAGGGGATTCATTTTGTTGCGTTTGTTGGGTGCTATCAAAAATAACAGTATCGTTATGGATCATTTTTACGACATGCGTATGAGTTCCCGCGATAACGACAGTTGCTGAGCCTTTATCTGTAAATACCGTTGCCTCTGAATAGATCACATCATCACAGGGATGCTTAATATCGACAGTAATAAGGCCCTGCGCCAACATATTTTTACTGCGTTCAATGGCACTCGTTGAGGCTGACTTTAATACCTCTAGCCCAGCGTCGGCATCCCCTCCAACAGCACCTAATGCCGCTGCAATTGGGAGACCCACCATGCCCGTTCCCGGTACGGTCACTCCCATGCCATTTTTCATTAAGTTAGGGGAAACGAATGCGGTGACACGAGTGACCGTACCACCAACGCAAGCAGCGGCTTTTGCTGCTGCTAAGGCTAAAGAGATTGGCTCAGTACAACCTAAAGCAGGTTTGACTTCTTGTTTTACTGCATGGATAAAATACTGCCAAAGAAGTGGCTGAGCTTGAACTTGCATAATGAATTCCCCCTAAAGAACACCTGTTTAATAAGGATATTTTAAAGAATTATTGGGAGAAAATTTTCACTATGTTAGAGAAGATAAAATTGTTTGAGAGAAATTTTTTCTATAAAGATGCGAATAGTAAAAAATAAATTTCAAGTTTGAGCTTAATCACAAAAAATCCTGCCTAAGCGATAGGCAGGATAATATTGGTTTTAAGACTCACTTTCGAGATCAAGTCTCTTACTTTGCCATCGACGAGAACGCCAACGCCATGCGTTAGTTAAACCACGTAACCATTCATCGGCAAAAAAGCCAATCCAAATGCCTAATAAGCCCATTTCCATTTTTATTCCTAAGAAATAACCGAGTGGAATGGCGACTCCCCACATAAAAATAATGGCGGTGCAAAGTGGGAAGCGAGCATCTCCTGAAGCCCTAAGAGCGTTAACCATGACGATATTGATAGTACGCCCCGGCTCTAAAAAAACAGAGAGTAGAAACAGCGGTAATAACACATGAATAATATTTTGGTCATCCGTTAAATTGTTAAGGATAGGGGAACGGAATAACCAAAAGAAAAATACCACGCCAATCGTGACATAAAAGCCCATTTTTAAGCTTTTTATTCCACGACGGTAAGCCTCTTCAAAACGCTTAGCGCCAACAAGGTGTCCCACCATAATTTCATTACCAATACTGATAGAGATACCAAACAGCATGATAAAGAGTGAGAGTTGGAAATAGAGTGTTTGCGCGGCAAGAGAGGTTTCTCCCATTAAACCGATAAACGCAGATGCGGTCATAAAATGGAGGATCCACACTAAATTTTCACCCGCAGATGGCAAGCCTATATGCAGTATTTTACCTAGCATTGTACGTGACCAGCGAACCAGCAGCTGTGGCGTAAACTTGATCCTTAATCCATAGAATAACAGACAGAACAGCAAGATAACGGCGACAATACGGCCCACTACCGTCGACCATGCTACCCCTTCAAGGCCATATTGCGGCAGACCAAAAAAGCCATATAGCACAATCATATTACCAACAACAGTGATCACGTTAGCAATGAGCGTTACCCACATAGCGGGTTGAGCTTTGCCGTACACACGCAAGCAAGCAGCAAGAATGATGGAGATGGCTTCGGGGATTAGACAAATACCAAGAATATGCAAGTAAGCATAACCATCTTCCATTAGATGGGATGGCGTATTCATGATACTGAGGATTTTATATCCAAAAAACAGCGCGATAAGAGCACTGGAAAAACCGAGTAGAAAGTTAAAAGCGATAGAAATATGAATAGCTTGGCTGGCCTTTTCACGGCGTCCAGCCCCTAAATATTGGGCGATGACAACGCTACATCCCACACTAATAAAGTTAAATATGGTAATAAAAAGATCAAATACCTGATTCCCCACGCCCATTGCCGCAAGGTAGGCGGTTGAAACATGGCTCACCATATAGGTATTGATAAGTAATGTGGCCAAATGAAGAAAAATATCAATAAATATTGGCCAACTGAGAGAAAAGAGTGATCTCTCAGTGACATCGGATTGATGCATTGAGAACCTTCAAAATAATTAAAATAAAATTCATATGGATAAAGGAAAAGCAGGCAGATTTTACCCGTATTTATGTTGAGTTAATAGAGTCTATAGGTGCTTATTTAAGGAAAAGTTAATCTTTTGTTTAATAATGATGATTCTGCTAATTTATTCCTGATTGATAGTTATGATATCAATATAAAAAGACAACATCAGAACAGTAAAGGAGTCACAATGACAAAAATTAAAGCCGCAATAGTGGGATACGGAAATATTGGCCGTTATGCACTCGAAGCGGTATTGGCAGCGGATGATTTTGAACTTGTCGGTGTGGTACGCCGTAATGTACAGAATATCCCAGCAGAATTAGCGGGGTACACCGTTGTCGATGATATTGAAAAATTAGGCAAAGTTGATGTGGCGCTTTTATGCTCACCCACACGGGCGATTGGTGATTTAGCTGAGAAAGTTTTAAGTCAGGGGATCAATACCGTCGATAGTTTCGATGTGCACTCCGATATTGTGGCACTAAAAAAACGGTTAGATAACGTTGCGAAAGAGCATAAAAGCGTTGCCGTTGTTTCCGCGGGTTGGGATCCGGGCTCTGATTCAATTATGCGTACACTCATGTTGGCAATGGCGCCGAAAGGGGTCACCTACACTAACTTTGGCCCAGGAATGAGTATGGGGCACAGTGTTGCAGCTAAAGCTATTGATGGCGTTAAAGACGCACTATCGGTAACGATTCCGTTGGGTACTGGCGTTCACCGCCGTATGGTCTATATTGAGCTTGATGCGGGCGCAAACTTTGCAGACGTTGCTAACGCGATTAAAGCCGATAGCTATTTCTCATCCGATGAGACCCATATTCGCCAAGTTGATAGTGTGGACGCGCTGAAAGATGTTGGCCATGGTGTCCATATGACGCATAAAGGGGTTTCTGGAGCAACGCATAATCAATTATTTGAGTACTCAATGCGAATTAACAACCCTGCACTGACATCGCAATTTATGGTTTCTGCGGCAAGAGCGACGATGAAACAATCTGCCGGAGCATATACCGTGATTGAAATCCCACCAGTGCATTTCTTGCAAGGTGATCTCGATAGCTTGATTGCTAAGTTAGTGTAATCACTGGATGGCATGATTGTTTTTGCTACACTCATGCCAACTCCGTTTGACCTATTTAGTCTTTTTAGATAAACCATTAACGTTGGTTTACCGCTTATTTCCCCCGCAATATCGCCATGTCGCGCAGAGTGATAATCTGAGTTTTATTTTAGGTGATCGGGCTATTTTTATGATGGCGCAGCGAACGCTTTGTTTTTCCTTGAACGCAACAAAGACAAACGGATAGCTAAGAGAATCAATTCTGGCAGGCTGTAAAAAGAAAAGCACCTACGGTGAAGTAGGTGCCCTGGTGTTGGCAAAGCCATAAATACTCGTGATATTAAAGTTGCATTATTATTAGCGGTTTATGATTACCATTGACAACTTTCATTGAGTATTAAAGTACTAACGTTTAATTGATTTAAATTTTTCGGTTGTTGCAGTGAGAGCGACCTCCGTTGGTAGGCGCTCCATGGAGCTTGCACCATAGAAACCGTGGCAGTCTGGGCAGTTCGCTAAAATATATTCCGCATCTTCTGGGGTCGCAATTGGGCCACCATGGCACAGAACGATAACATCATCGCGTACTGATTTTGCGGCTTTAGCCCAGTCATTGATTAATGGCACACAATCTTTAAGTGTTAATGCTGTCTCTGCACCAATATTGCCCCCCGTGGTTAACCCCATATGAGGCACGATAATATCTGCACCCGCTTCGGTCATTGCAATAGCATCTTCACGGCTGAAAACATAAGGGGTAGTTAATAAGCCTTTCTCATGGGCTAGGCGGATCATATCCACTTCTAAACCATAGCCCATTCCAGTCTCTTCGAGGTTAGCTCTGAAGTTACCATCGATTAAACCTACGGTCGGGAAGTTTTGCACACCCGCAAAACCTTTGGCTTTTATTTCATCAAGAAAATGATCAAATTGGCAGAATGGATCTGTGCCATTAACACCGGCAAGTACAGGCGTATGTTTTACAACTGGTAAAACCTCTTTAGCCATATCCATAACGATTTCATTAGCATTACCATAAGCAAGTAGGCCCGCGAGTGAACCACGACCCGCCATCCGGTAGCGGCCAGAGTTATAAATGACAATTAAGTCAATGCCGCCTGCTTCTTCACATTTCGCAGAAAGGCCTGTACCGGCACCACCGCCAATAATTGGCTCGCCTCGCGCGATCATCTCTTTGAATTTTTTCAGCAAGCTTTCGCGATTATGTTTCATTGATGAACCTCTATTTGTTGTTCAAAATGTCCTGGTGTAATTGAATCACTTGTTCACAAAACTCCAGTGAGTTGATGTGATATGGACTCAAAATAAGTTTGCGTTTTTCTGTTGTTATAAGATTTTCAGTTAATGCATCAATGAAGGCTTGATCGGCTTCTGGATCCCAAAATTGAGCGCCTTCAATATCCAATGCTGAGAAGCCTGCCGTTGGGATAATAAAACGCACTTCACCTTCGCAGCGGTTCAGTTTGTTTGCTATCCAGCGGCCCATCTGCTGGTTTTCTTCTTTCGTTGTGCGCATCAATGTTACTTGCGCGTTATGGTTGTAAAATAATCGATGGCGATAATGGTCGGGCACCGTTGATGGGCGTCCAAAATTAACCATATCCAATGCCCCACAAGACAGAACACAAGGGGTCTGTGTTCGTGCTATCGCACCAAATCGATCGTCGTCACAAGCTAAGACGCCGCCAAAGAGGTGGTCACACACTTCTGTGGTGGTGATATCCAATACAGAGTGCAGTAAATGGCTATCGATTAATTTTTCCATCGCTTTACCGCCACTGCCTGTTGCGTGAAAAACCAAGCAGTCATACTGTGATTCAAGTTGCTCAGTGAGCTGTTGAACACAGGGGGTGGTTACCCCAAACATCGTTAATGCAATGGCTGGTTTTGATACATCGTCTACTTTATCTTCACGGTTAAAATAGATTGAACCAGCAATTTGGTTGGCGGCATTTTTTAGCACTTTACGAGAAATCACATTTAGACCCGAGACATCGGTGACGGAGTACATCATCGAAATATCACTTGCACCGACATATCCAGAAGTATCTCCTGATGCCATGGTGGAAACCATGAGCTTTGGAATACCAACGGGAAGTGCCTGCATCGCGGGGGTAATTAACGCGGTACCGCCGGAGCCACCTAAGCCTAAAATAGCCGCTACATCGGTTTGTGCATTGAGGTAAAGGCTAAAAGCCAATGACATTGCCTCAATCGCTCTTCCTCTATCACCACAAAAAACGGCTTCAACACCTGCTGGGTGGAAACTGGCAACCGTCTGTGCACTAACATCTGCATCTCTTTTTAATTGTGTTGGTTGCGTAGTTAAATCTACAGTGCGTACAGATAAACCCGTCTCTTTGATCAAATCGCAGACATAGAACAATTCATCGCTTTTAGTATCTAATGTTGTTGCTATGTAGATGTATCCCTGATGTTGTTTCATAGGAAAATCCTTACAGGTTAGGAAGATGTTTAATTTCTCATCTGAATGAGACTATAGTATCATTTTGGTTGAATGTAAAATGAGACTGTAGTCTCATTTTGAGGTTGTTCAATAATTTTTAGATATTGGTTTCTTTTATGGCTTGATAAATAAGGCATATTTGAATTTTTTGTGTTTTAATTTTTTTTAAAGCGAACGATAAAAATACAAGGTGCTTTAAGAATCGGTAGCTGTCATTATGGCAAAGTGTCATGATGAGTAACCATTCACTATTTTATCGTAGCGAAATGTTTTTAAGGGGAGGGAGACGATGTCATTAACACATTCTAATCATGAATATAAAGGCACAAGAAAACGGACTTACATTTTACTCGTTAATACAGCATTAGCGCTTTTTGAAAAAGGGAGTATGCCGTCAGTCTCTGAGCTTGCCGCTGAAGCGGGAGTGTCAAGGGCTACCGCGTATCGCTACTTTCCGACGCAAAGTGATCTGATCGCTGCCACCGTTAATGCGAGCTTGGGGCCAATTTTAACATGGCAACCACGTAGCCAAAAAACTGAAGAGCGTATTGATGAGTTATTATCATTTGCCTTACCTCGGATGTTTGAGCATGAAGGCGCATTGAGGGCGGCATTGCAAGTTTCATTGCAACAATGGGCACAGGGGCGATCACTGGCGCAAGACCCTAAAGAAAAGCGTCTTGAAAGGGGGAACCGTAAAGACATTTTAACGATGGTGACCGCTCCAATGAAAGATGAGTACCCTCAAGAAATTATTGATAAGGTGATCAAAGCATTTTCAGTCATTTATGGTTCTGAAATCTTTTTAGTACTCAAAGATATTTGGAAACAAGATGATGCTGAGGTCATTGAAATCGCACAGTGGATGGCGAAAGCAATTATTAACCAAGCCACTGCGGATAAAAATGCCCAAGAGTGCTGATATATCGCACTAAAAGAACGGTAGGGGGAGTACCTATCGTTCCTGATATATAGATTTATAACGCTTTCATAAAATAATACCTTTCATGCTTAATCGGGTACTCAATCAGTGTTGAGATCACCTGATAACCTTGTTTTTCATAAAAAGGTTTTGCTTGGAAACTGAATGTATCGACTTGTGCATATTTGGCCCCCAACTCTTTCGCTTTGTTCTCCATGGCTTGTATTAATTGTGATCCAATGCCTTGCTTTCTCAGTGACTCTTCGAGCCAAAAGTAGTTAATTCGTAGCCAATTTCCGAGTGTTGAGCCTGTTATTCCGCCTAATATTTCCCCTTCTTGTTCATAAAATACGGCTAATGGGGAATGAATATCTTCACTGAAAAATTGCAAATTATAGTTAATTAATGATTGATGAATACGAGCAATTTCAGATTCAGACGGGGATGTTGTGATACGTATTGTCATAATTTTGCTTATCTCTCAAGGTAATGATGATTTATACGGTTATTTACTATCTAATAATTTAATGAATTTAAAGTATTAAGAGGATACTATTAAGACTATTACAGATAATATAGGCACGCTAACTGCTCTCGCAGTGATAGGATTTTGCGATGATAAGATTATTGAAGATGGGCTTAGGCATTGCTATTTGTGCCTTAATTGGTGGCACCCTCACTTATCTTGGCGTACCTCTCGCATTAATGTTTGGTCCAATCATTGCTGTCATTGTGTTTAATCGCTTCAAAATTCAATTTGCCATTCCAAAATATACGCTCACATTTGTCCAAATATCATTAGGAACGTCTGTGGGGCTGATGTTTAATCAAGTCTCATTGGGGCAAGTGGAAAATCTATTTCTACTCCTTTTGATGTTGGTCGTCTGTTTAGCCGTCCAATTTTCATTCAGTTACTTTTGGTTTCATCGCAAAGTCGGGTGGACAAAACAAGAAGCGATGCTGGGCTCTGTTCCGGGAGCCATGGCGGCCATATTAGCATTAACAGATCATACCCATACCCCGCCACAAAAAATTGTCATTTCTCATACGATCCGCCTCATCATTTTAATTTTGTTAGCTGGGATCGTGGTAGGTAGCAATGGGGATCCCCAGCCGTTAATTGTACTGCCATCTTTGACGTTAGAAGCAACCTTCTGGTTAACGCTCATTGTATTAACGGGGTTAGGATTAGGCTTGGTATTGCAGCGGATACATGTTCCTGCTCCATTTATGCTGACATCATTAGGTGCTGCGACGCTGATCCAAGGCTGGCTAGATGTGCAAATCCATTTTCCGGTGATGATCACTGAACTCAGTATGGTTTTGATTGGGATGAATATTGGTAACCACTTTATTGTTTTTCCACTGTCGTCATTGATCAAAAATATCTATTCATCGGCTCAAGTGGTCATTATTAATATTTTCCTAACCTTATTGATCACACTGTTTGCTGCATGGGTGACTGGCTATCCGATTTCGGTATTGTTGCTGGCTTGGGCACCGGGAAGCATGGAAGCGATGACGTTTGCTGCAATCACAATGAAGCTGGATGCTGGATTTGTTATGTCAAATCACATCATTAGGATGGTGATTATTCAAAGTATTCCTTCCATTGCTATGTTCTGGCAAGAAAAGCGGACGAAAAAAAAGCGTAATAGCGATATTGGCTGATCAGTGAGCGTTGACTCCCCTCGATAAGGGGAGATGTTTATTTTACATAAGCAAATAAGCCTAATGAATCACGCGCAAGAGATTGGCATTTAAATTCTTGTGGGAGCGGGATCCCTTTTAGGTCATTGTAGCTCTCTTTGTTCAAAACAGTCATTTGGTGTGAATCGTAATCCCCTAAATCCCACTTATTGCTGCGAGCAAAGTAAACGATAGCTCGTTCAATTTCTCTATCAGGGATTTGGGTGTAGCCACAATCATATTTTAAGTAGATAAAGACCGCTGTGAGATCAGCAAGATCTTCAGCTTCGTTGGGGGTCAATGCTCTGGCAGAATGGGTTATTCCTAACAGAGTTATGATGTAAAAAATTACAGTAAATTTGCGCATTCAGTATTCTATCTGTTTTTTATGTCAAGTAACGTTAACATAACAATAGAATTGTTAGTCAAGTATATTTTTCTTAAAACTGTGTAATATACCCTTAATAAGTACATGGTTTCCTTGACCTTCCTGTAAGGGGAAGCTTTATCATTTTTGGACATTAAACCATATTTTGGCCCTAAACGGTAATCACCCACGGAGCCAGATAGTTTGAATTCGTTTATTAATTTGATAAATAAAAGGAAGGTTATCAATGTTACGTCGCGATTTCATTAAGTTGAGCGCTATCACTTATGCGGCTAGTGCACTACCGATTTGGAGCCGTATCGCTGTGGCAGCCGAAAATTACCCAACACTGGCAATCCCTCCACTGCTAGAGCCTGATGCCCAAGGTAATATCCAATTAGCAATCAAACAAGGTGCTTCCCAATTTGTTCCCGGTAAAAAAACGACAACGTGGGGATATAATGGAGACTTACTCGGCCCAGCTTTGAGCCTGAAAAAAGGTCAGAGCGTAAATATTCATATTGCTAACCAATTACCAGAAGATACAACCGTTCACTGGCATGGCCTTGAAATTTCAGGGGAGCAGGATGGTGGGCCACAAGCGATCATCAAACCGGGCGCTAGTCGCCAAGTCAATTTCACCATCGACCAACCAGAGGCGACCTGCTGGTTCCATCCTCATACTCATGGCAAAACAGGTTATCAAGTCGCAATGGGGCTTGCGGGCCTTGTGATTATTAAAGATGAGCAAAGCGACAAACATGGGTTACCAAGCCAATGGGGTGTTGATGATATCCCTGTGATTTTACAGGATAAGCGACTTAAAGATGATGGGCAAATCGACTACCAATTGGATGTGATGAGTGCGGCCGTGGGTTGGTTTGGGGATTTGATGTTAACCAATGGTGCGGTATTTCCGAAACATGTGGCACCAAAAGGCTGGTTGCGTTTAAGGCTACTTAATGGTTGTAATGCACGTAGCTTGAACATCTCAACCAGTGATGGACGTAAAATGTATGTTGTAGCAAGTGATGGTGGATTGCTCGCTGAGCCTATTGCTGTGACCGAATTACCTATCCTGATGGGGGAAAGGTTTGAAGTGCTGATTGATGCGAGGGATGGCCGCTCTTTTGACTTGCTGACACTGCCTGTTAATCAAATGGGCATGACAATCGCGCCATTTAATCAACCCTTACCTGTGTTACATATTGAAACCACAATGGGTACTGGTGCGGGGAAATTGTCTGAACAGCTCGCGACGTTGCCCGCCCTCCCTTCATTGGCTGGATTAACGCGTCGTCGTTTTCATTTAATGATGGATATGCGCTTGGATATGCAAGGGATGATGATGTTACGTGAGCGCTATGGTGAGCAAGCGATGGGTCATATGGGCGGACATGGTGGCATGATGCAAGGCCATATGATGTCGAATGGTGAAAATGGCGGTATGGGCATGATGGGGCATGGTAATATGGGCGGTATGCGTAATGGCGGAGGCCACTGCGGAACTGGCTCTGGTGAACTTGATATCCATAATGCCAATACAATTAATGGTCGGGCATTTTCGATGACGGAAGCCGCCTTTGATGCCCCTATGAATCGCCAAGAAATATGGGTTATTTCCGGTCGTGGCGATATGATGCTTCACCCATTCCATGTTCATGGAACGCGCTTTCGCATACTAAAAGAGAATGGCAAGGTTGTGGAGCCTCATCGACAAGGTTGGAAAGACATTGTTAAAGTTGAAGGCCAAGTCAGTGAGGTGCTGGTAGAATTTAAACATCCTGCCACCAAGGCGCATCCTTATATGGCGCATTGCCATCTCTTAGAGCACGAAGATACTGGCATGATGATGGGCTTCACAGTGAGTTGAGGTGATATCACTTAGCCTTGTGTATTAGGTCGTTAATGAGCCATGCTGCTATGCCCTCATTACGCCCTAATACTGAAGTGAAAAAGTCAAGGATGACATCTTTTATTCATATCTATTGCTATTGATTTTATTCGTTTTCTCATCATAAAAAGGCCATATTGCCTGAAATTGTGAAAGATGAGTTATAAAATTTATAACAAGTTATCGGATCCTCTTTTACGACAAATGGTGAGTTCTGTTATACTCCTTCCAAATTTTGTTCTCATATTTCTAATGTTGCTGTTGGTCGCGGCTTAAAAGCGTTTTGCGTCTTATCATAGAAATGTGAATTTTAGTATTCAAAACAGATAGGTAGTGGGAAATTGAAACATACACTAGAAGTGATGATCTCTGAAGAAGAGCTCAGCCAGCGAGTCAGTGAACTAGCTGAAAAAATTAGCGCACATTATAAAAATATTGATGGCGAGCTGGTCTTAGTAGGTTTATTAAAAGGTTCATTTATTTTTATGGCTGACTTATGCCGTAAGATTGAAGTCCCACACGAAGTCGATTTTATGACCGTTTCAAGCTACGGTAACGCAATGAACTCAAGTCGCGATGTTAAAATAGTCAAAGACTTAGATGAAGACATTCGCGATAAGCATGTGTTGATTGTTGAAGATATCATTGATTCAGGGAATACCTTAAATAAGGTTCGTGAGATCTTTGAATTGCGCGGTCCTAAATCCGTGGCAATCTGTACTCTGCTTGATAAGCCATCACGCCGTGAGGTTGAAGTACCTGTCGAGTGGATTGGATATTCAATCGAAGACAAATTTGTTGTTGGGTATGGTATCGATTATGCACAACAATATCGTCATTTACCTTATATTGGTCATGTCACGCTGATTGAAGAGTAAGTGAATAATATTCGATGCGTTAGTTAAAAGAAGGGCCGTTCCATGGAACGGCCTTTTATTCGTTTATCGCGATAAATAAAAATTATTTTTTATTGGTCAATTTAGCAATTGCTTCACGGTAGCAAAGCTCTAATCTTTCACGGCTATCTGCGGTAATATGCAAGTCATGTAGACGACCATTGTTGATACCGTAAACCCAACCATGGATCATCACTTTTTGCCCACGTTTCCACGCTGATTGCATAATGGTTGAGTGACCTAGGTTGTAAACTTGCTCAACGACATTTAATTCACATAAGCGATTTAAGCGTTCGCAAGGTTTTAATTCACCTAACATTGAGCTGTGTCTGTACCAAATATCACGAATATGCAGTAACCAGTTATTGATTAAGCCAAGTTCAGTATTGTCAACCGCAGCCTCAATACCACCACATCCATAGTGGCCGCAGATGATAATATGCTCAACCTGAAGGACATCAACAGCATATTGGATAACCGACAAACAGTTTAGGTCGGTATGGATAACTAAGTTTGCAACATTACGGTGAACGAAGAGATCGCCTGGTGCAGCATTGATTAATTTTTCGGCAGGTACTCGGCTGTCTGAACAACCTATCCATAAGAACCTCGGTTTCTGAGCTTTGGATAGTTCTTTAAAAAATTCAGGATCTTTTTCTTTTACGGAAGCTGACCATGCTTCGTTGTTAGCAAACAGCTCTTCAATTTTTCTCATCATGACGTATAGCCTAGTTGTGTTACTTTACGTTAAAATCTTATACAGCATTTATTTATTAATTAATATTCAGTTGTATTAATCTTTACATCCTTATGATGTGCATTTCATTCTGATTAGACAATATTGATATGGCTAACCACATGAATTGGTTAGCATATACCTATTTTCTCTTTTCTGCATAACAGTGATCAGAAAAAAATGGCATCATAGTATTATATTGCTCCCAAACCTACCCAAGAATAAAGGTGTTTTTTACATATGACTTACGCACTTGAGTTATCGCAGCTCACCAAAACCTATCCAGGTGGCGTGAAAGCCTTGCGAGGAATTGATCTAAGCGTAGAAGATGGTGACTTTTATGCATTACTTGGACCTAATGGCGCTGGTAAGTCGACCACAATAGGAATAATTAGCTCATTGGTCAATAAAACGAGTGGGTCTGTTAAAGTGTTTGGTTATGATTTAGACAAGCAAGTCGTACAAGCTAAACAACAATTAGGGTTAGTTCCTCAAGAGTTTAATTTTAACCCATTTGAAACCGTGTTACAGATAGTACTTAACCAAGCGGGCTATTACGGGGTTTCTCGTTCTGTAGCCCATCAACGGGCAGAAACCTATCTTTCTCAATTGGATTTATGGGAAAAGCGCAATGAGCGCGCGCGTAACCTATCCGGTGGGATGAAGCGTCGCTTAATGATTGCACGAGCGCTAATGCATCAGCCAAAACTACTGATTTTGGATGAGCCGACCGCGGGGGTCGATATTGAATTACGCCGTTCTATGTGGAGCTTTTTGAAAAAGCTCAATGCACAAGGAACGACGATTATTTTGACCACACACTACCTTGAAGAGGCAGAAATGCTTTGTCGCAATATTGGTATTATTCAGCATGGCGAGTTAGTTGAAAATACGAGTATGAAACAATTATTAAGTCAGCTGGAATCTGAAACCTTTATTTTTGACCTTGGCACAAGAAGCCCTATTCCAGAGCTTAAAGGGTATGAAACTCGTTTAATTGATACGTCG
The DNA here is from genome assembly GCF_028482365.1 of Providencia sp. PROV122. Classification (NCBI taxonomy): domain Bacteria; kingdom Pseudomonadati; phylum Pseudomonadota; class Gammaproteobacteria; order Enterobacterales; family Morganellaceae; genus Providencia; species Providencia sp. PROV122. The sequence continues at coordinate 72,125 of NZ_JAMPQI010000001.1, forward strand.
ACCTTAGAAGTTGATGTGAAAAGAGAGCAAGGATTAAATGGGGTATTTAGCCAACTTAATGAGCAAGGCATCGAAATTTTAAGTATGCGCAATAAAGCTAACCGGTTGGAAGAACTGTTTGTGAACTTAGTGAAAAAAGAAAGTCATGCCGCTCGTTTGGAGGAAGCACAATGATTTCTCTATATTGGGTCGCATTAAAGACTATTTGGATTAAAGAAGTCACACGTTTTGGTCGTATATGGGTACAAACGTTATTACCGCCAGTGATTACAATGTCTCTCTATTTTGTCATTTTTGGTAACCTGATTGGTTCCCGAATTGGCGATATGGGTGGGGTAGATTATATGCAGTTTATTGTTCCTGGCTTGATTATGATGGCTGTGATAACGAACTCCTATTCTAACGTCTGCTCCTCATTCTTTGGCTCTAAGTTCCAAAAGAACATTGAAGAATTGCTCGTTGCGCCAGTACCGACACATGTCATCATTGCTGGTTTTGTTGGTGGTGGTGTTGCTCGCGGTATTTTGGTTGGGCTACTTGTCACCATCGTGTCACTGTTCTTTATTCCACTCCAAGTACACTCTTGGAGTATGGTGATAATTACATTGTTATTAACTTCAATCGTTTTTTCACTGGCAGGGTTATTAAATGCAATTTTTGCCAAAACATTCGATGATATCAGCATAGTTCCTACTTTCGTATTGACACCATTGACCTATTTAGGTGGCGTATTCTATTCACTCTCATTATTACCTCCCTTTTGGCAAGCGGTATCAAAACTCAACCCGATTGTGTATATGATCAGTGGCTTTAGGTATGGCTTTTTAGGTATTGCTGATGTATCAATTGCCGTGACATTAGGTGTATTGATGATCTTCTTTGTGATTTTTTATGGATTAACATGGTATTTAATTGAGCAAGGGAGAGGGCTAAGAAGTTAACGATATAACTTATTTTCTTATCTCGAAGTGACTTAATTTAACCCCTAATAGCTAGCTAACTATTGGGGTTTTTTTATACCTTAATATCTAGCGACGATTAATTAGATCCCTATATTAAATTCAGATTTTTATCAATCATGAAATTAACATGGAATATAGTTACGGAAATATACTTAGTTTGGTTTCTGGTGTAAATAATATTAATAAAAAATAATCACTATAATTTATGAGATAAATATAACTAAACTGTCTTTTTGCGATATATGTTCAAATGTAACTAACAAAAAAGTATTAAAATAATTTCAATCTTAAATTTTTTTTATTTTTCGTTGAGTAGGAAAAATAGATATTCTTAACATAATGATTTTATTGTGTTTTCTGATGTCGAAAAAAAATAGCAAACGCAAAATAGTAGAGATATCAGCACAGTAGGGTGAAATATTGCCTTACATTTATGTATTAGAATATTGAATACTCTCTTATCCCTCAAATTGGATTTAATAGCTTCCTTGTGTTTTATTTTTGGTTTTTTGTTCTGTGATTTTCTTTTTTATAGCGTTTTGTTTAGTGATTTGTTTGTTTTTAATGTAAATTAACGGTTTTCACACGTAAACTGGATTTTACACATAAATTGCATATACTCCTATGCAGGATGGTCGAGATAAGAAATAACCTTATTAAACTATGTAATTTCATAGTGAAATACCAATAAAAGAATTAGATAACAAATTATATATTTTAGGAGTCATCAAGATGAAACTAAATAAAGCCTTATTAGTTACTTCAGCTATCACTATGTCTTTATTCACTGGCGTTGCAAATGCAGATGTCATTGATGGTAAAGAAACGGGAACTATCCATTTTAAAGGGCAATTTGTTGAATCAACTTGTACTATCGAAACAAATAATGAGAACTCAAGTGAAGGAACAGTACAGTTAGGCACTTGGTTGGTGAGCCATTTTCAAAAATCCGATGAAACAACAAAACCAACAAAGTTTGTGATTGCACTTAACGAATGCCCTGATGTTATTAAAAAAGCAAAGATCACTTTCACTGGAACTGCGGATAGTACAAATAGCAGCTTATATAAAACATCCACAGAAGTTGGTGCTGGTATTGGTATTACTCATGCTGAAAGCGATACAGCTTATATTACCCCTGGAGCACCAGCGGGTGAAATTGAACTTAAAGGAGCTAATAATAGCGGTGAGAAGGAATACTATGCCCGTTATGTGACAACTGGCCCTGTAAAAGCGGGTGTGGCTAACGCGGATGTGACAGTAACAATTTCTTATAACCAATAATGCCAAGTAAATAAACAATAATAATTAAAGTGAGAAAAATTCTCGATTTAATTTAACAAAGTTTTAGCATTAATGGGAACATATCATTCTACACGTGATTATCAGAAGGTATGTTCCCCATATTTAGGGATAGCATTATGGTTAAAACATTAATATCTACTCTTTTTTTCTTCTTTTTAATCGTAACCCAAGCGAATGCAAGTGTTGTACTTGGTGGAACACGGGTTATTTATGATGCAAACAGCAAAGAAGCTTCCATTACAGTTCGTAATAATGATAAGACACCATATTTAATTCAATCTTGGATTGATCATTTCGATAGTAATAATCAAACTAAGTTACCTTTTGTTATCACCCCTCCCTTATTTAGAATTGAACCTGAATCCAGCAATTCATTGAGGATTGTTTATACAGGTAAAGATCTACCTGACGATAAGGAAAGCGTTTTTTGGTTGAATGTAAAGTCGATTCCACCGACTGATCCTAATGCTAAAAATAACCTGACTATTTCGATTAATAATCGAATCAAACTGATTTATCGCCCTAAATCATTATCGAGCGCAGACGCAGGGGCTGCTTATAAAAAAGTGACATTTGAAAGAAAAGGCAACCTGTTAGTGGGTAAAAATCCAACACCTTATTATATCTCTTTTAGTGAATTAAAAGTAGGGAATAAATCTATCGACGAGCCTGTTATGCTTCCTCCTATGGGAGAGCATTCGTGGAATATTTCAGGTATTCAAGTTAATAAAGTGATGTGGAAAGCCGTGACTGATGTTGGTGGGATAACAGATAGTCAAGAGCAAGAATTAAAATAATAAAAAATTAAAGTCAGGTATGGAATTTTACTATTATGCTAATTTTTAATAAAGAAGAGTACATACAAGAAAATTTAGTATCCATATTTGAACTCAGCAAGATTGCTCCTCATTCGCTCAGCAAAGCCATTGCAGGTTTAACTCTGTCAGTTGCTTGCCTTCCAATGGCGTTTGCTGGTGACTATTTTAGTCCTCACTCGTTAACGCCAGTTAATGGACAAAATATAGCCGAACTGCAAAGTTTAGAGCAATTTTCAACGCCTGGAGGACAGCAGGAGGGCGAATATCATGTAGATATCGTCTTAAATGGGCGAGGAGTAGGTTCTAAATCTTTGGTTTTTGTTAAGAGCAAAGAGGATCAAAAATTAATACCAGTACTCACTAAAGAGGAACTTGAAAATTGGGGGGTTAATGTTAAAACCCTTCCTACTTTTGCCAATTTAACTGAAACACAGCCAATTGAAGATATTTCAAAGTATATTCCAGATGCGTATACACGGCTTGAATTGACTAACCAGAAGCTGATTATTTCTATTCCTCAGATAGCGATGAATAAAACAGCGTCTGGAACAGTTGATCCTAGTTTATGGGATGATGGTGTACCCGCTCTGGTATTAAGTTATTTTTATCGGGGATCTAACACTTGGTATAAATCTTCTCATGCAGATACGTCATCCCACTATGTTAACTTACGCAGTGGGTTAAATGTTGGCCCTTGGCGTTTAAAAAATTATTCAACGTATTCTTATCAAAATAATCAAAGCCGTTGGCAAAATATTGAAACCTACCTTGAACGAGGCATTAACCCTCTTAAATCTCAATTAACAATTGGTGATACTTCAACGCCGAGTGAAGTCTTTGATGGTTTTCAATTCCGTGGTGCTAAACTCGCTTCAGATGAATCGATGATCCCCAGCTCTCTACGTGGTTTTGCACCGATCATCCGAGGAATTGCGCAAAGTAATGCCGAAATAACGATAAAACAAAATGACTATATTATTTATCAATCTTATGTTTCACCCGGCCCCTTTGAAATAAACGACCTCTATTCGACGGGAACGAGCGGAGATTTAACGGTGACGGTAAAAGAGGCCGATGGGAGTGAACGCTCATTTATCGTTCCTTTTTCTTCATTAGCCATTATGCAGCGTGAAGGTCAATTGAAATACGCAGTGACTGGCGGGAAATTTAAAAATAATAACAGTGGCAAAGAGCCTAATTTTGCGCAAGCAACGGTCATTTATGGTTTACCTAAAGGAATAACGGCGTATGGCGGTGGTCTATTTTCCAAAGATTACCAATCTTATGCTGCGGGTATTGGATTAAACCTAGGTTATGTTGGTGCTTTGTCTTCAGATGTGACCCAAGCAAAAACAAAATTTACTCAATTTGATAACCGACAAAAAACAGGTCAATCATACCGTGTTCAATATACTAAAAATCTGTTAACTACAGGTACCACAGTCACCTTTGCAGGTTATCGTTATTCAACTGAGGGCTTTTATTCTTTCCCAGAAGCTAACGCTAATTATTTGCGAGACAGTTTTTATAGCAAAAAAAATCGTTATCAAGCGACGGTTAATCAGGATTTAGAGGCTTATGGCAACCTTTATGTTTCCGCTTATCAGCAAGATTTTTGGAATCAAAGTGGTCATGAGCGGACATTAAATGCGGGTTACAATAATAACTATAAAGGTTACCAATATACCTTGAATTATAGCTATTCTGATTTTTCAGGCTACGATAAGGCTGATCACCAATTTGTTCTCTCTTTTAGCATACCTCTTGGTGGCCTATCGATTAATAATAGTATGCTAAACCTCTCTATGAGTAGTAATAACAGAGGGGATAGTAATTATATGGCTGGATTGAGTGGATCCCTGTTGGATGATCATAATTTAAATTATTCAGTACAGCAGTCATACGGCAATCGAAATCAAAAAGCACAAGGTAATGCTTCATTATCTTATAAAAGTACGTATACCATCGCAAATGCTGGCTATAGCTATGACCAATTTTCACAACGCGCCAATTATGGCTTAAATGGTGCCATTGTTGTGCACTCTGATGGTGTGACATTATCTCAGCCAATCTATGACTCTTTTGCTATTGTGAAGGCGCCGGGAGCAAAAGGGGTTAAAGTTAAAAATAAAACAGGAATAAGAACTGATTGGCGAGGTTATGCGATAGTTCCTTATCTCAGCGCCTATACACAGAATGAAGTGTTATTAGATACCACGTCATTACCAGAAAATGTTGATTTGCAAAAAAGCGCACTGACCCTAGTTCCGACAAGAGGTGCGGCAATGTTAGCGGAGTTTAAGACATATACAGGATATCGTGTTTTATTGACAGTGACGCACAATGGGAAAGCCGTTCCTTTTGGTTCAATAGGACAATTAGTTTCCGAACAAGATGGATTAAGCAGTGGTGGTATTGTTGGGGATAATGGTGATATTTATTTTAGTGGTATGCCAGAGCAAGGAAAGATCCATATTAAATGGGGAAATCAAACAGATGAACAGTGTATGGCCAATTACCAACTTAATGAACAAGAAAAGCAAATGCCAGTAGCATCTCTGCAAGCAATATGTGAATAAAGAACGGAGATAAAATGAAAAATACAGTATTAAAATTATCATCAATTGCATTTTTTCTCGGATTGCTATGTGGTTACCCAAATATAGCTATAAGTTCAGATATTTCTGCAAGGATCATTTTTCCTGATTCAGAATTAGTGTTTGATGATGCTGCGGGAGAGGTCGCATCGGGAACGATTATCGGGGAGGGATGGCAAATATATTCAGGAACAGTTTGTCAAAGCAACCTTAATAACCCGAAAGAGCAAGGGAAGTTTACCGAAATGATATTTTATGATGCTAGGTACGCAACAGGCCTAACAGTTAATTTTGGAGGAAAAGCGTTCCCTGTTTATGCTGGAAATGTTAAAGGCGTTGGTTATGCTTGGGGAATTAGAGAGGATGGTGATCCTGAGTGGTATCCAATAAAAGATAGGTATGGAAGTGGCCCTTTTAGTTTAGAAAAACCTGATACTGAGGTCAGGATTGAAATTGCCTTTGCAAGAGTCAGAGTTGATGGTATCCCGCCAAAAGGTGATACAAAGATCTCTCGCGATGCTCGGGCATTTTTTACCTGTTATAAGGAAGATGATCCCCAATATACTTATGATGGATTTATAGATAGTAGCTATACTCATTTAAAGTCGACAGCCTCTACTTGTAATATCAATACAAAAAGATTAAATATCGATTTAGGGGAACATGATCTAAATAGGGTAAATAGGTTTGATGTTGGCTATAGGTTTGGTTTAGCAGAAGAAAGTATTGAGATGAGTTGTAATGCTGAGATGCGTGTTTATATGACATTAGGTGAATATGGAAGAGCCTCTAAAATAGGCAGTGATTTCATCGAGTTAACAGATAACTCGGACTCACCTGGCTATGGCGTGCAGGTTTTTCATAATGGCTCTCCGGCATTAAAAGTTGGTGGTGATAAAAACGTTGTTACCGATAATCATCAGCTTCTATTTCGTACGGAAGCAGGCAAAAAGAATTATACCGTTCCATTGCGTTTTGAATATGTTAAAACGGCCAAAAAGGTTAAAGCGAGTTCAGGGAATGCAGCATTAACACTAACGTTTGCTTATGACTAAAGGATTGATACCATGAGACAAGGTTACAATCTAATACGTTATTTTTTTCTCGTATTCCTTATCCCTATTCTGATTAATTCGGCCTCTGCAACAGTAATGGTCAATTATACAGGAAGCATTAAACATTCGACTTGTGGTATCAAAACACGGAATATCAGTGTTGATTTAGGAACTTGGCTAACTAATAGTCCTAGAGGTTTTGGCAGTGCAATAAATTCCCAGTCTGAATGGATTGAATTTACACTTGAGTTTGATTGCCCTGATAAAATGAGTGTATTAAATGGCCAATTTCAAGGTGTTTCAGAATCTAATGGCCGTTATTTATCGCTTGATAAAGGTGATGGATATTCAACGGGAGCTGCAATTGAATTACAAAGCTATGAAAATAGTCTCCACAATTGGGTCAACCGAGATATTAATACGCTATATAACTTTATGCAGAATGAAGCTATTAATAAGGGAAATACTGAATTAAAAGTGCGTGCTCGTTATGTTCAAACCAATAGTAAAATTACACAAGGTAAAGCAAACGCTTCGATTACCTTTGTCGTACAGGCTAATTAATATGACCACTAAAAAAATACTGCGGATAGTATTGCTGAGTTATTTCGGGTTAACTATAAACCATGCTTACAGTTACGATGTGTTAGTCAACATCACAGGTGCTGTAAAAGCTTCAACTTGTGATTTAAGTTCTAACCAAACTAAAAATATTAATTTAGGGGATATTTATTTAAGCTCTACAGGTTTGGGAGGCAGCGTTGGTTCGACTAGCCCAAAGGCGGATTGGTCAATTAGCTTGAAATGTCCAAGTAATATTCCAGTGATATTTATACCTAAAGGTAACAGTTATTCTGGTCAATCTAGTGTCTTAGCGCTTGATGCGGTCGATGGCGTTGCAACGGGGGTTGGGATAGAAACAGAATATTCAATGGATAAAAATAATTGGAAAGCATTAACGCTCAATGTACGAAATGAAATTATTAATAGTGTAAAGAGTGAGGGTGACATTCATATTTTTATGCGGGGTTACTATAAACAAATAAATGAAAAAGTAACACCTGGTTTTGCAAATGCCTCCATGACTATCGATATTGTTTACCAATAAAGATAAGAAAAAAATTATTGAATAAAGCCAAGATAAATGAGTGAGATTTATCTTAGCCTTATTTTTTATTTAGAAAACCAAATTATTATAAAAGTTAAAATAATCAACAAGGAAACTATATTTTTACCCGCAATAAATGTAAAAAAGTACTACAGAGCAGATAAAGATGTTCAATATAGGTAAGTAAAAACAGTTATACATAACCGTATGATAATAAAGTAATTTTAGGTATATAATTTTAATTATTCATTTTTTGATGCAGATCAAAAAATAATATTCATATATAACAATGAGTTGTGATGTGTGAGTTGTTTTTTTGTCACCTCTAAAATTTACGTTTTGAAAAACTTACACAAATCAAATACTACTTTAATGTTATATACTCTTTTTACATGTTACTCACCAGTCGGGTAACATGAATTTTTAACTATTTCTTATTTGTGTATATAAGTCTTTAATATGTTCTCGCATTAATTTTTAGAATAGCGATATTTACCTATATCTATACTATTTTATTAATTACGCGCTGAATAATTAACATTACTATTAATTACTATGTAGAGTGTAAAGGTATATCAATGAAAAAATTATCAACTCGAAATATTTTTATGGCTGTTATTGCTTCAGCATTTGCTTTTTCAGCAACAGCAGAAGAGCAAAGTGGAACGATTAAGTTTAAAGGACTTATTTATAATGCTACATGCACTATTAGCCTGAATGATACTAACTCACCAAACGCTGATGTAAAAATGGGACGTTTTGCTACTAGTGAGTTTACTGAGGAAGGTGATGAGGTTGGTGGTACTGGTGGTGATGGTAAATTAAAAATTAAATTAATTGACTGTCCTGATCAAGGTACTATCTCTATCAATTTAACGGGTCATGAAAACCGTTTTGATAAAACTATTTTAGAACTGGACAATAAAGGTAGTGCTGGCGTTGCAAAAAATGTGGGTATCCGTATTTACAATGAAGATGACCTATCCAAGCCATTAAAAATTAATGGTAGTAAAAGTGAAGAAATAAAAGTAAATGGTAACAGTGCTCAATGGACTGGAACTTTTATTGCTAAGTATGTAAGTACAGACGATGACGTAGAAGCAGGCCAAGCAGACGCAACATTAAATTATAAAATTACTTATAAATAATTTGATAACGCAGATTATCAATTATTAATCTGCGTTACTTTTTTTCTTGGAGGACATCCTATGTTTATGAAAAAAATAGTTCCTACACTGTTATTGTGTTTTCTTGCTAGTTCAACCAGCTATGCTGGCTTTGGTTTAGAAACAACGCGTGTTATTTATCACGAAAAAGAGAATAGCGAAGGTGTTGTTGCATTTAATACAGATAAAAATAGGAATTATTTACTTCAATCTTGGGTGGAAGATAAAAATGGAAAAATAACACAAGATTTTGCAGTAACACCTCCATTAATTAAGCTAAAATCTGAGCAAAAAAACACGATCCAACTGACTAAAATAGCATCATTACCGAGTGACCAAGAAGCATTATATTGGCTAAATGTAAAATTTGTGGCACCAAGTAGTGAGGATTTAGAAAACGTTTTACGTTATTCAATGACAAACAAAATAAAGCTAATTTATCGACCTACAGCATTATCCGATAAAAAGCTTGAAGATGTTGTCAATGAGTTAACTTGGTCTCGCTCTACCGCTGGAGTCAAGGTTGTTAACCCAACACCATTTTATATTAACATTGCAAAAATAAAAATTAATAACAGAGAAGTCGAAGCACCAAGCTATTTAGAACCACGCTCTGAAACAGTAATTAATGTTTCTAATTTAGGGGCTAGTTCCAATAAGGTTTCTCTAAACTATATCAATGATTATGGTAAAGGGTTAGATAGTCAATATCTTATAAAATAATAATCTAATAAAGTAGAGTAAAGGCCTATGAATCGTCTTTATCATAAAAAGTATCCATATTCACCTCTGTTTATGGCTATTGTATTCGCTTCATTGTCATTTGAAATGCGGGCTGCTGATTATTATCCACCTAGCTTGTTAAATATTGCAGGTACAGATACGCAATTGACTAATGAAGATCTGGATGTGTTTAGGGAAAATGATATAGCACCAGGGAAATACCATGTCAGGTTTTTCATTAATAATAATTTAATTCTTAATAAAGAAATTAGCTTTGTGATGATGCCTCGGGCAGATGGTGGAGAACAACTTACACCTTGTTTTAGTTTTGCGGATTGGGAAAGTTTTGGTATAGATTTTCATAAGACCTTAAAAGGTGATCAAGAATGCTTCAATATTAATGATATTGAGTATATGACACAGTCACTTGATTTAAATACTAAAGTGTATTCAATGACTGTTCCGCAATCAATGATTAATCAGCAGCGCATAAGAAAAGCTGAAGAAGCACAGTGGGATGATGGCATTCCTGCTGTATTTTTAAATTACTCTTTTTCAGCTTTTAACACCTATGAAGGCGGTAAAGTCGATGATAACTATTATGGTAATATTCAGACGAAAATTAACATAGGCTCATGGCGTTATCGTAATTATTCCACATGGGCCAACAATCGGCACGATAAGAATAAATGGAATAATATTAGCAACACCTTATCAAGAAACATTAATATAATAAAAAGTGAGCTAACACTAGGGGACTTATATACAAGCTCGCAATTATTTGATTCTTTTAAATTTAAAGGGGTTAAATTAGCATCTGATAGGCAAATGGAACCTTATAACTTAACGAGTTATGCGCCAAGCGTAAATGGTATCGCTAATTCTGAATCTATCGTGACTATTGTACAAAATGATCAAGTTATCTATAAGAAAAGTGTGCCTGCTGGGCCATTTGAAATTACAGATTACTATCCAATGAGTAATGGTGGCAATCTATATGTCACAGTAGAAGAAGCAAATGGTAATGAAGTTAACTTTATTGTTCCTTTCTCATCAATTGCTTTTTTAGAGCGAAAAGGCAGTATTAAATACAGTTTCTCTAGTGGTGAATATGATGGGAATAATAACGGTGATGGCCGTTATGTGAATGAAGCTGAAATCTATTATGGATTAACAGACTTTGTGACCGTTTTTGGTGGTGCACTCTACGCTAAAAAATACCAATCCTATGCAATCGGTACAGGGTTTAACTTAGGTGAGGTTGGCGCAATTACAACGGATGTTGTGCACTCTCGTACTGATGTTGATAATCAATCTACGTTGAGTGGTAATGCATTTAGAGTCAATTACTCAAAACATATTGAGACAACGAATACGAGCTTAGCTTTAGCGGGTTTCCGTCATTTTGATGCTGATTTTATGAATATAGATGACGCATTCTCTTATGAGGAAAAATACCGTGGCAGCTATGAAAAACTAAAAAATGAATACACCGTATCTCTTTCTCAACCAATACTCGATAGCTCAAGCTCGATTAACTTAAATAGTGTTGTTTATGAGTATTCAAGTGGTCATAAACAACAATCTTATAATGTTGGTTTTAACAGTAATATCGATAAGGTTCATTACAGTGTCTATTACACCTATTCAAAAGGTAGACAATTTGAAAATGATAACAGCCGTTCATACAATTTGAGTTTAAATGTCAGTATTCCGTTCGATGTGTTAAATAACACAATGAGTGTGAATTATGGCATATCAACGGATGACCAGCATCGTACTTCACAAACAGCACGTTTAAGTGGCAGCTATGGCGAATTATATCGTGGAACGTGGGATATTTATCAAGGCTACGGTAATAAAGGTATGGGCTATTCAGGGGGATTAAGTAGCTCTTATCGCTCCCCTTATGCAGTCGTTAATGCAGGGTACGCTTATAACGATAGCCATAAAAACTTTAATTACGGTATTAGTGGTGCATTTGTTGGCACTCAATACGGTGTGGTATTAGCACCTTCAATGCAAGATACAAGCGCATTGATTCTTACCAAAGGGACACAAGGTGTCGGTATTATTAATGGGCAGTCAGTTGAAACTAACGCTTACGGTTTAGCGATTGTTCCGGGAATGGCGCCATATCGTAAAAATACACTGGCGATTGATACAAAAACTATCCCACAAGATACCGAAATTGAAAATAACATTATTAATAATGTTATCCCAACAAAGGGCGCTTTGATACTGGCTGATTTCGACGCTAAAAAAGGCTACAAGTTATTATTTAAGTTACAGCATCCAACGAATAAAGAATTACCGGTAGGTGCAAAAGCTGTTACAGAAGATGAAGCGACTCATCTCGTTTCTAACTTTAATACCTTGTATTTAGTTGCAGATAAGCCTAAAGGACGCATTAAAGTTAATTGGAAAAATGAGGGTGCTAATGAATCCTGTGATGTAGATTACAACATCGAAAATACCATGCCAACAAATGGGCTTTATATCCTGAATTCAGAATGCCGCTGAAAGGAGTAAGAATAATGAGAAAACAGATTAATTGGGGCTATGCAGCAGCGTTCAGCGTGGTGTTAATGTTCTCTGGGATAAATAGCAGTATTGCGGCTCAGAATTGTGTTGAAGGAGGGGATGGTCAAAATCACTCTGCAATGCGCGCAATGGTGGACATTAAATTAAGTGGTGCGATCAAAAAGAACGACGAGATTGCTCGTTATACATTTGTGCGAGAGAGTGGACGAGGTGGTGTCGCGCAGTGTGGGCCTGACTCACAAGTCTATGCTTATGCAACATACGGTGAAGGCAGCGGCATTATAGCGAGATATTATGGCGAAATTGATGGGAAGCCCGCTTACCATGTGCATGCTGGTGGCCCCGTAAATATCGTCTATGTCTTAATTGAAAGTAAATCAGGATTGCCTTTTACAAATCGTCCAGGACAAGTGTTGCCTGTTCCTGAAGGTGCACTTATGCCTATAGATGCAACGGTTATTTTTTATGCCGGTAAAGATAACCCGACGGCAACATCCTTTGATAATTCGGTGATTGGGGCGATACTCATTAAACGGTTTGACCCAGGTGGTGGCTCGACAAAAGTTGGTTATACTTATCGACTAAAAGGAAAAGTGACAAGTGCGCCGACATCTTGTGAAGCTAAAAATACCGATTTGTCATTTACGTTACCTCGGGTACCGACCACGGCATTCCCATCCGTAGGGTTCCCGACAACGCCGTCATCTGTTGAGGAACATATTAATATCGTCTGTACGGGGAATGTTTCAGCGAAGATCAAGCTCATTGCAAACAATACAGCGAGTTATAATGGTAAAGATGCAGTGATTAAAATCGATAATGAAGGGCAAGGTAATAATGCCAGTGGTATTGGGTTTGTTGTAAAATCACCATTAAACAATGATAACGTATTAGTTAATCAGGAGTTTGTTAAATTAGCTGATTTAGAAAAAGGTGAAACGCGTGTTCCCCTGAAAGCGGAATATTACCGTTATGGTAATTCTGTCAAAGCAGGGAAAGCAGAAGCGACGGCACAATTTGTTTTGCAATTTAACTAAACGAGAGCAAAAGGGGATGAGCAGATCATCCCCTACAATGATGAATGAACAAAATACCCCGCCTATCTATTGGCTATAATGTCATGATAAAAATCGGTTGCACGAAAATAATAAAGACTCGTTTTTCTTAAAGTGGTTATTTAAACGCTGACAGTACCATACATATCCTCTTCAAATACAATATTAATATTCCCCCTATTACCATACTCATCGATAATAAAAATTTGCAGAGGGTCGGCCACATGATAGGGGGCAGGGCAATAATATCCCCAATAATAGAGTTTCTTATCTCTAAGATACATTTGATGACAGACGATAGTGATGGCGTGTTTATCTAAGGTGGTTTTTGACCAAAGAGGACCGAGATTTCCTTCCAGCCGAGGCCAAATCGCATAAGTTGTATCGCCTACAAATCGGCCATCTTTTTCCTCAGTACAATAAAGAGATTGGCGGATATCTTTTATAATCCTATTTAGCCCTTTATTTAATATATTGGAATAGCCAATCTCTATATTATTAGGCTCTATAAACCAGCTATTAACATAAATTCCGCTATAATAAGGCCCCCCAACGATCTTTATTGCATGGGGCATCACGTGATTATGGTACCAATCTTTAATTTTAGGGATATGTTGTAAGCTATATACAGGAGATTTATACTTTAATTTATATTTATTATGCGTTGTAATTTTAAATGTTTTACGTCTTATGACCCCGTAATTATGCTCATAATTCCCCAGTATCGCCCCTTTACTGATATGAAATGAAATATTTTTTGAGATTTCCTGCCAATCGTTATCTGTTATAGCGATGTTTTCATTATTATCATAATCAATTTTTTTTAATTCCTTGAATGATAACCCGCTTAGGTGCAATAAAAATAATTTCTCCTTTATGATTTAAAGTGCCATTTTGTGAGGTATTGAATAAACCTTCACCATCGATTCTCACCCCGACTGCAATTTCATGTCCGGGATTGATCTCTTTCAGTGAGAAGTAATATGAGGCACTGATCCTTTTTGTGCTTTTTATGGCCTCTATAGATGCATTTTTTATGTGAGTAATCTCATTCTGTACGGCTTTACAATAGTCTCCCCGATGTTCAGAGATTATCCATTCATTACCGAGTAGTTGTTGATCTGAAAAGGAACAAAAATAGATACAGTCTCTAAATTCTTTTTCATTTTCAAAAAAAGCGTCATTATTTTCATCTAAGATTTCAGCAGTAACAATAACCTCAACTTGATTATATCCATTTGCATAAATAACCGAATGAATATTAGTCGGATTATCTTTAAAATGAATGCTAAGATGGTTGATTTGTTTGAATTTTTTAGCTGGGGGTGAGTTAAGCATTTTGGCTCCAAATATTTTAAGCTAAAAGATCAATAGTGCCACTTTTAACAAAACGGATTTAAACAGTAATTTCCCCATCAATATTATGGCGATACTCAATAGTCATGATGCCTTCATTGCCAAACTCATCAACAATTTCAACATGGCTTGCTAAGGATGTGTTTGATTGAGCACGGCATTCAGCACCGAGATAGAGAGGAATGTGATCCACTAAATTGATTTGATGGCAAACAAGGGTGATACTATTTTGATTATTATTTGAAAAGCGGGCAAGTTTAGGCATATCGTTGCTAAATTGTGGCCACACAGAAAACGTATTTTTTTTATTAAATTCACCATTTCTCATGCTTGTAAAATAGAGTGGAGGCTTTTTCTTGTGGGTTAGCTCTGTCCAACCTTCGTTAATTGCGTGAAAATAGCCGACTCTATCTCGAGTCTCAATAAACCAACTCGTTAAGTATGCACCGAGCGCCTGATCATCGGTGGCATAATTCATTGCATGGGGCATGGTCGTACTATAAAACCAATCTTTATAAGGAGCACTATAAGGCAATGTAGGCGAGACCCTTTTTTCGATAATGTTATATTTGTTGGCTGTAATAATAGATATTTTTTTATAGCGAATAATGGCTGCATAATTCCGATAAGAGCTGGAGTGCCGATTGCTACCATTGCGGAATAATGCATCGGTCATGATATATTTCCAACCTTTATCAATCACCATAACATTTCTATTATCTGTATAATCGATAGGGGATATCCTGCTTACTGAAATTCGGCTAGGTGATTTAAAGACAGAGCCTGAATTTAAAGTAGGCGTTCCATTCATTGAGGTGTCAAAATTGCCTATACCAGGAATATTAATTCCTACTGCGATTTCTAAGGCGGGGTTAACAATGTCGGATGAAATAAACTTGGATATTTGAAATGTCGAGCGGGTTATCGTTCGTAGGGTTGGTGGCTCCCGCCTTGATAGAGTTGTGTCATACTTAACTGCTTTACAAAATGGCCCTTTTTCATTCGAAATTTGCCAATTTTGATTTAAGGGTTTACCATCAAAAAATGAACACAGATAAGTGGCATCTTGCACTTCTCGTTCATTATTAAAATAAGGCTCTCCATCTTCACTAATAGCATCAACAGTAATCAATATTTCGATTTGATTTTTTTTATTTGCATAAATAAAGCCACTGGAAAACGAAGGCATATTTTGAAATTGGATCTTTAGAGTATATAACAGTCCAAACGTCTTCTTGTTTCTATTATCATTCATAGCATCCCCTTTATGTGATGTTTTTTTCAATCTAATATAAATTGGGATGTTAAATAATTATCTTTTTTATTAGCTATGGTGATTTAAATGATATTTTCTAGAGGTATTACTGAGATTAATATAATAATTTTTAATGTTATAGAAAAAGATCAAATAACGAAATGAAAGCTGTATTTTCTTGCTTGGCTAAAAAAGGAAGCTAAGTAACCCCCAACAAGCTAACTGCCGTTGGGGGATATAGCGTTAAGCGACTTGTACAGGAACTGCTTTGGCAACACGGCTCATAATATTGTCACCGTCAAAGTAAGCGACTTTGGGTTTATGGTGACGAGCATCTTCATCTTTGATATCAACGTATGAGCAGATAATCAATCTATCGCCAACAGCAGCACGACGTGCAGCGGCACCATTGACTGAAATAATTTTAGAACCTCTTTCACCTGCAATTGCATAAGTAGAAAAACGTTCTCCATTATCGACGTTGTAAATATCAATGGCTTCGTATTCGAGGATCCCTGCGGCATCCATAAAATCCTGATCAATAGCACAAGAGCCTTCGTAATGAAGGTCGGCTTGTGTGACCTTAACCCGATGTAATTTACCTTGTAACATTTTTCTAAACATAATTATTGTCTACCATTTTTAATCGTCATGCTGTGTTTGCTTGTTTTTTTAAGCTGAAACTGTGGGTAGGTCAACCTGTAAATTATCAATCAAACGGGTTTGCCCTAACCAAGCTGCCATTAAGATGACCGCTTTTTGACTTATATTGCTCAATGGAGCAAGGGTTTCGGCATCACGAATAAATAGCTCATCAGGGGTAAAACCTGCTTGGCGAAGCGAATCATCGATTTCTTGGATAATCGCTTCAACATTGTCAGGGGCTGCAATTAGCTTCTCTGCCGCCTGTTGCATAATGCTATATAGTTGTGGTGCTATTTTGAGTTCACTGGCTGATAGATTGTTATTTCTTGAACTCAATGCAAGCCCATTTTTCGCTCTGACGGTAGGCACAGAGACAATTTGTATATCAAAAGAAAGGTCACTCACCATTTTGCGAATTAGCTGTAATTGCTGGAAATCTTTTTCACCAAAAAACGCTAAATCAGGTTGGACTAAATTAAACAGTTTGGTAACGACTGTTGATACACCGCGAAAATGCCCAGGGCGACTCGCACCTTCAAGTATTGATGATAATTCAGGCACTTCAACAAAAGTTTGTTGCGCCATTCCTTCAGGGTAAACATCTTTCACAGAAGGGGCAAAAACGAGATTGATATCGCGACGTTTCAGCTTTTCACAATCCTCTTGCAAGGTTCGAGGGTAATTGGCTAAATCGGATTGGCGATCAAACTGCATAGGGTTAACGAAAATGCTGACAATCACAATATCAGCTTGTTGTTTCGCTTCATCAATTAAAGCTAAATGTCCATCATGCAGGTTGCCCATGGTTGGTACAAGAGCGATACGTTTACCTTCTAGCTTCCAGCGGCGGATCTCACGGCGAAGAATGGGAGATGTTTCGACGATAAGCATAGGTGAATTCCTTATTATTGAGCCGTAATAAAATTATTCAAAAGAATGATCTTCACTAGGGTAGATCCCTGCTTCAACTTCTTGAATATACAGTTTAACTGCATCTTGAATATTGCCTGCTTGAGCAAGGAAGTTCTTGGCAAACTTAGGAGGGCGGGCCGTAATGCCTAATGCATCATGCATGACAAGAATTTGCCCATCAGTACCATTGCCTGCACCGATACCAATAACCGGAAGGAGTAGTTCTTCTGTAATATTATTGGCTAGTGAGGTAGGAACACACTCAAGAACCAAAAGCTGTATTCCCGCATTTTCTAGCGCAATGGCATCTTTCATGAGTTGGTTGGCGGTAACCTCATCGCGACCTTGTACTTTATAGCCACCAAGAACGTTGACGGCTTGTGGCGTTAGCCCTAAATGCCCACATACGGGAACGGAACGTTCACACAGCATTTTGACGGTATCGCATAGCCAGCAACCCCCTTCAAGTTTTACCATGTTTGCACCAGCCTGCATCAGAATAGCGGCATTAGCACAAGCTTGTTCAGGGGTGGCATAACTCATAAAAGGCATGTCAGCGATAATAAATGCGTCTGGTGCACCTTTGCGTACACAGCGAGTGTGATAAGCGATTTGCTCTACGGTAACAGGGAGGGTGCTAGATTCGCCTTGTATGGTCATACCAAGGGAGTCACCGACGAGCATGACTTGGATACCTTGCTCTGCAAATAGCTGAGCGAAGCTGGCATCGTAAGCCGTCATGGTAGCAAATTTGTGTTTGTCTTTTTTAAACTGACCCAGAGTAGCCAGAGAAATTGGTTTCATTATAATAACCTCCGGAAAAGATCCCACTGACGACCCCTCCTGTTTAGGAGGTTCACTGTTTAGGTTGTAATATCCCAAAGGGTGAGGCCATTACGTGGGACGAGTGTGAGCCTTTCTGATAGCGGTTCGCCATCAGGAAAAATCAGATCAGGGGCAATGTCATTGAGCGGATATAACATAAATTCCCGCTCTTTTAGCCCATAATGAGGTACGGTCAATCGTGGGGTATTAATAATATGATTGCCGAAAAGCATAATGTCGAGATCGAGCGTTCGAGGGCCCCAACGCTCAGCTTTGCGAACTCGACCAAGCTCCAGCTCAATGCGTTGTGTATGATCAAGCAACGCTTCTGGCTCAAGCTCAGTTTCAAGTGCAACCGCCATATTAAGAAAATCGTTTTGATCTTGTGGCCCCAGCGGTTTACTACGATAGATCGAAGAGGTGTTGACTATACGGCTGTTTGGGAGCGCATTTAACGCATCAATAGCCTGTTGAGCCTGTTTCAATGGCTCGCCAAGGTTACTGCCAATAACAATATAGACCAACTCCATTCTATGACCCCTGATTTTTATTTGGTTTATGGGCGCTTGATGATGACTTGCGTGGGCGATGGCGTTTACGCACTGGCGCACTACCTAGCTCAGCTATCATCTCACGCTGCTTAGTATTATTGGAACGCTGATATTCATCCCACCAGACAGCAAGCTCTTGAAGCTCATTTCTCCGTTCAACATTGGCCCTTAATTCTAATAAATCAAATGCAGCACGGAACTTTGGATGCTCCATTAATTTATTCGCTCGGCGCCCTTGGCGGCGAGGAAGGCGTAATTGCAATTGCCAAATATCACGCATGGTGGTGGTGATACGTTTAGGTATCGCAATCGAACGGCACTGCTCATCAAGTATGTCATTCATCGCCAGTGCGAAAGCATCATAGTAGGCAAGCCCACCTTCTTGAGACAGCTTTTCTGCATGTTCCGTAACGGGATACCATAACATGACTGCAAATAAAAATGCAGGATTAACCCGTTTATCATTTTTGAGCCTAAAGTCAGTATTTTTGAGTACCTGATCAATGATTTTTTCCATTGGCGAATCATTGTTATTGGTAAAGCGACTACTGATAACCGGAAACAGTTGCTCAAATAAGTGGTACTCTTTTAGCATGTTATAGGTTGCATAACCTTGACCCGCTTGTAGTAGTTTCAGTGACTCTTCAAATAACCTTGCTGAAGGAATTTCGCGCAATAGCGGTGCCAGACGTTGGATTGGTTGCGCCGTATTTGGCTCAATACGCATATCCAATTTACAGGCGAAACGCACCGCACGTAGCATGCGAACAGGATCTTCGCGATAACGAGTCTCTGGGTCACCAATAAGGCGAATAATCCCCGCTTTAAGATCGTTTAAGCCGCCCACATAGTCACGAACAGAGAAGTCATCAATGTTGTAGTAAAGGCTATTGACGGTAAAGTCACGGCGGATTGCGTCTTCTTCGATAGAGCCGAAAATATTATCCCGTAGCAACATGCCATTTTTGGCTTGCTGGGAGCGGTTTTTATCTTCCGACTCAATTTGGTCATGGTGACCGCGGAAAGTGGCAACTTCAATGACCTCTGGCCCGAACATAATGTGGGCGAGACGGAATCGACGACCGACTAGCCGGCAGTTACGAAATAGTTTGCGGATCTGCTCAGGCGTTGCATTAGTTGTAATATCAAAATCTTTGGGTTTTTTACCAAGGAGTAAGTCACGTACACCACCGCCAACGAGGTAGGCCTCATAGCCATTTTTATTTAAGCGATAAAGTACCTTCAGCGCATTATCACTAATATCACTACGTGAAATAGTATGCTCTGAACGAGGAATTACAGTGATATTTTCATCTGTTTCAGTCGTCATTGTCTCTGATTTCTCTGCCTGAATACCGGCACGTTTGGACTGACGAACCGTGGTTTTTGTTTGTTTAGCGTTCTGTTCTACGGACTGAGCTGTCGCAGTGTCAGAATAAGTGACTGGCCTTTCACCGGCTGCCTGTGCGTCACGCGTGTCCTTGTCATTTCGCGATAAAATATTACGGCAGAAATTTGCTACTCGGTTAAAAATAGTACACCTCGATATCATTACGAATATTCATTAAACAAAATAAGCGGCTAATCATAGCTTACTGGCCTTTCTTTGAGAATGCTTAAACGCATAAAAGTCATATTCAGTCATAAGCATTGTCAATAATATCATGAGATGGGATCGCCGCTAGCTGCCATTTATCCGTTGCGGTTTTTAAAATCTCATCGGTACTCAAATCACGCCAGTACTGGATTGGCGGTTGATTCAGTAATGTTAGTGCATGGCATATTACTGGGCGAGGATCCGTCATCGGCAGTGCTGTGGCATGATTTTGCTTTGATAGCTTATTATTATCATGATTTAGGATCAGCGGTAAATGGGCATAATCAGGAACAGGCAATGAAAGGTGGTGATATAACGAAATTTGCTGTGAGGTGGTAGGGATTAGGTCTGCGCCTCTCATCACTTCAGTGACATTTTGATAATGATCATCAACAACAGCGACTAAATTATAAGCAAACAAACCATCTTTACGATGAATAATAATATCTTCTTCAGCGACATTGGCTGGTGTCACAATTTCGCCTCTGAGCCTATCTGTAAATTGATAAACGGGGTGAGTTTGTTTTAATCGAATAGCCGCTTGATGGTCTGGAAGATGGAGGTTGCGACAATGACCATCGTAATGCCCTTGCAACGCTTTGATACGTTGCCGTGAGCAAGTGCAGTAGTAACTTTTGCCTTGTTGGCGAAGGTCATCTAATGCAGCACGGTAGGCATCATGACGTTTTGATTGGTACAGTACCTGATCATCCCAATATAAGCCGTAATGCGCTAACGTTTTTAGAATATTATCAGCCGCGCCGGGAACTTCCCTTGGAGGATCAATATCATCAATACGCACCAGCCATTTACCTTTTTGCGAGCGTGCTTGCAAATAGCTACCTAGGGCGGTGACGAGTGAACCAAAGTGAAGGTTGCCTGATGGAGATGGTGCAAAGCGACCAATATAGGGTGAAGTGGAGGTGCTCATTACTAGATTTCCTTATAACGGCGCAAGGTTAGTGCGCCGTTAAGGACTCCATAATCAGTGATTAGCCAGCCATTTGCTTTTCGCGAATTTCTGCTAATGTTTTACAGTCGATACACAAATCAGCGGTAGGGCGGGCTTCCAAACGACGGATGCCGATTTCCACACCACAAGATTCGCAGAAGCCAAAATCGTCTTCTTCGACTTTCTTCAGTGTTTTCTCGATTTTCTTAATCAACTTACGTTCACGGTCCCGGTTGCGTAATTCAAGGCTGAATTCCTCTTCCTGGGCTGCCCGATCAACAGGATCTGGAAAGTTAGCTGCCTCATCTTGCATATGAGTAACTGTCCGGTCTACTTCATCCCTGAGTTGATTGCGCCATGCTTCGAGAATGAGCTTAAAATGCGCCAACTGGGCTTCGTTCATGTACTCTTCGCCAGCTTTTTCATGATAGGGTTCAACCCCAGCAATGGCGAGAATGCTTAAGGACGATGTCTTACGTTTTTGCCCTTCTTGCATAATGCTTCTCCTACACACGCAAATTTCACAAAACCCCAAAGGGGGGAAAAATTAAGGTCGCTATAAATAGCAGAAGAGTGCCCTCTTGGCAATCGTTCATGCAATGAGTTTTGTAATGCTGTGAAGGCGCGCGTGTTTATTCCTTTTTAAGCCTCCAGAACCCATGCGTCTTCGCTTTGAGCAGCGAATAAACTATCATTATTTGATAGGTGTAAACTTAATTTTTTTACCCAATAGCATTTTTTGCGTATTGATATCTACTTGATAACACAGTACTTCAACACCATTTTCGATAGCTTCCTTCAAAAGTGTGGCATATTGCTTATCAATATGGGCTGCTGCCGAGACCTCGTAGATCCCCGTATGCAAAACTGCAAACAACAGTATGGCTTTTTTTCCTTCTTTAGCAATTGTTGTTAGCTCTCGTAAATGCTTTTGTCCGCGTTCAGTCACAGCATCGGGAAAATAGCCATGGTTATTTTCCAATAACGTGACAGATTTTACTTCGATAAAACAATCGGGTAGCCCATCTCCAGATAAAAAGAAATCAATCCGGCTATTTTCAGAACCGTATTTCATCTCAGGCTTTATTACACTATATTCGGATAATTCTGGAATGGTTTTTTGCGCCAACGCCTCGGCAATGATCTGATTAGCTCGTAATGTATTGATACAAATTAGATGATTTTGTGACGTTTGTGTCACTTCCCAACTGTGTGGGTACTTGCGTTTTGAGTTATTCGATGTTGAATACCAAATTTTATCTCCGGGCGTTGCACAGCCAGTCATCGCCCCCGTATTGGCACAGTGGATAGTCATGACTTCACCGTCAGGTGTAACGACATCCGCTAAAAAGCGCTTGTAGCGTTTGATCAGTGTGGCTGGTTGTAACGGGGGAATAAACTCCATATTGTCTCCGCAATCAGTATTCAGGAAATAAGCAGCAATGCTACAATCTTTGCCTGAAAATGTTAAATACCATTGGAGTTATCAGCCGCGTGTTACCGATTTATGACGTTAGTGATTCCTTACTTACGGCCTTACAGCAATCTCCGCAAGTGTTATTACATGCCCCTACAGGGGCGGGTAAATCAACCGTTTTACCTCGGCTAATATTAGAAAGTGGGGTGATTGACGGACGTATTATCATGTTGGAGCCGAGACGAATTGCGGCTCGTAGCGTCGCTAAACGGTTAGCCGAGCAGTTAGGCGAAGATATCGGTAACACGGTAGGGTTGCGCATGCGCTCTGAAAGCCGAGTTAGTGTAAACACACGTATCGAAGTGGTGACTGAAGGGGTTTTGACTCGCATGTTGCAAGATGATCCGATGTTAGAAGGGGTCGGTTTAGTCATTCTTGATGAGTTTCATGAACGCAGTTTACAAGCGGATTTAGGCTTGGCGCTACTGCTTGATACTCAGCAGGCACTGCGTGATGATTTAAAAATCTTGTTGATGTCGGCCACATTGGATGATCAAGGGCTGGTGGCTCTATTCCCTGATGCCCCCGTGATCGTATCCGAAGGGCGTGCCTATCCTGTCGAAAGGCATTTTTACCCCATCAATGCGAATAAATTATTCCACAAAGAGGTGGCAAATGCGGTTTGGCGATTACTTCAACAAGAAAGTGGCTCGCTATTGCTTTTTCTACCCGGTGCGGGGGAAATCGAGCGAACTCGCTCAGAGCTAGCTTCTATGGTTAGTGAGGACATACTTTTATGCCCAATGTATGGGGCACTATCAATAAAAGAGCAGCAGCAAGCCATTCAGCCTGCCCCTGAAGGTAAACGTAAAGTCGTTTTAGCGACCAATATTGCAGAAACTAGCTTAACGATTGAAGGCATTCGCTTAGTTGTTGACAGCGGTTTTGAACGAGTAGGCTTATTTAATCCTCGCACTGGACTAACAAAACTGGTTAAACAGCGTATTAGCCAAGCGTCCATGCAGCAGCGGGCTGGGCGAGCAGGACGGTTAGAAGCCGGTATTTGTTGGCATTTATTCAGTCAAGAGCAAGCGGAAAGAGCTGCACAATTTAGTGAAGCTGAAATATTACACAGTGATTTAAGTTCGTTATGGTTATCCCTGTTGCAGTGGGGATGCCAAGCGGTGGAGCAGCTTCAATGGTTAAACCTGCCACCACAACCCGCAATAGCCGCAGCGAAAGAGTTGCTGAGTCGACTTGGGGCGATTGATCAACACGGCAAGCTAACTCCGCTTGGAAGAGGAGTCGCAGAACTCGGAAGTTCAGTGCGCACTGCCGCCGTGTTGTACAAGGCCTTGCAAAGTCAAAATAATGAAGTGATTAAATTAGCGGCGTTATTAGTGGCAATATTAGAAGAGCCTCCACGACAAGCTCACAGTGATATTTATTATTATTTGGATAAGCCTACAGAGAGTTGGTGCAAACGTGCCACTTTATTATGTGGTTATCCGGTCACAGCAGCAGTTGGCAGAAACGTCTCGCTAATAAGTGAGTGGTTACCTACTTTATTAGCGAGCGGTTTTCCAGACCGTATTGCGAAAAGTCGAGATCATCAAGGCCGCTATCAGTTAGCAAATGGATTAGGGGCATCGTTAGATGAAAATGACGCGTTGTTAGGAAATGAGTGGCTAATCGCTCCAACACTTTGGCAACCTGAAACCTCAGCAGATGCCAAAATAAGTCTAGCAACCCCTATTGAGATCGCTAGCTTGCAGGCGGCTTGTCCTGATTTGTTTTATCAGCAGGAAACCGTCGAGTGGGATGAACAAAAAGGCACTTTAATTGCTTGGCGACGGTTGCAATGTGGGCAATTGGTTGTTCGCTCTGAAAGATTAACCCATCCTGATAGACAACAAATTAAACAGGCATTGTTACATTGGCTAAGGCAAAATGGATTAGAAAGTTTAAATTGGAGCCCGTTTGCACAGCAGTTTCGGATCCGTTGCCAATTGGCTCAACGTTGGTTTGCTGATACCACTTTACCAGATGTGGCTGATGAGGCTTTGTTGGCTTCCTTAGAAGCTTGGCTTGCGCCTTACTTAGATGGAATAACTCACCGTAAGCAACTTCAAGAAATCAATGTCGGGGAGCTGCTGATGCATCGTTTAGATTGGGAGCAACAAAAATGGTTAAAAGAGGCTTTACCGACGGACTATTTAGCGGGTTCGGGGAGTCGTGTAAGCATTCACTACTCTTTAGATAAGCCCCCGATGATAGAGATCCGCATGCAGGAGATGTATGGGCAGACATCGAACCCAACGGTTGCTCATGGCAAAGTCGTTGTGGCGGTTGCTTTGTTATCACCTGCGATGCGCCCATTACAGATCACCCAAGACTTAGGGGCTTTTTGGCAGGGCAGCTATCGAGAAATACAAAAAGAGATGAAAGGTCGCTACCCAAAACATTTATGGCCAGATGATCCTGCTAATACGCAACCTACCAATAAAACTAAAAAAGCGATGAATACCGAGGGGCGTTAAGTTAAATAGAAGCGAATGAAAAAACAGGCGAGATATACACGAAACACGCCGTGAAAAAGCATCATCAGTCAATTTGAGCCTTCTAATTTTTTGTTGGTATGGATAAGTGCGCTAGCAACTCAATCCAGATATGGGTCGTGATAGAAGGTCTAACTGAGAGCGTTTTTATCTCGCGTTGTTGTGCTATGTCTCAGACATGGCATGAGTTTCACTGTCTGTCAGTAAATCGATGTAAATATCTGCATAACGTAACAGAAAAAAGTTATAGCTAGCTTCAGGCATTTTTTATCCACTCATTGCGCGACAAAATTGATATGGATCCTACACGCTCTATTTGATATGGAATAATAGAGTAAACTTTAAAAATTACTTTAAATATTAATTGGTTAATTGAGTGTTACGTGTATGCGTGTTTTTAGTTGGAAAGTAAAGTATCACGGATAAAAATATTCTATTTTATTAATTGCTTATAGGGTTTATTTTGTTTTTTTGCCGTGTTGGTATGTCATTGGCAGTTTTTGAGATAAAATTTAGCGATGCAAATGATGTGCAGACAAAGATAAGTGCGTAACAAGGCTATTTTATGCTCTAATAGATGTCCGTGGTGATGGAGTGATATTATTTGCTGTGTAAGGTAATGAAATGTAATTAAGAGCTTTCTTCTGTGAACGCTTTGACATTTTAAGTCAGAATCAAGGATAGTACGTTAAGAATGTAGGTGATATGGAGCGACCATGTCCGGTAAAGATTTTGAACCTATTGGTAGACGTAAAAATACGTCGACGAAAAAAAAGCAGTCTCATTCACGCCGCCGCCGTGATGACTATGATTATGATGAAAAATTATTTGATGACGATGATATTGATGAGCAAGACCTCGATGATGAAGAGGACGAGCTAATGGCGAAGAACAAAAATAACAAAGGTAACAAAAATCGTAAGCCAAAAAGCCGATGGCGCTGGTTTTGGTTATTGGTCAAAATTTTTATTGTCTTTGCTGTATTGCTTGGAGCCTATGCTTTTTATTTAAACCAGCAAATCAAAGAACGCCTTGATGGCAAGGTTTGGGATTTACCTGCGGCAGTGTATGGCCGGATGGTTAACCTTGAACCGGGAATGGATTATAGCCAAGCTGAAATGATCCGCTTACTGGAAGGTATGCAATACCGTAAAGTGACGAAAATTACTAGCTCAGGTGAGTTTTCCGTTAAAGGCAATACGATTGAAATATTACGGCGTCCATTTAATTTCCCTGATCAGAAAGAAGGGAAAATATTGGCGCGCATGGTGTTTGACCAAGGGATCTTAACTAAAATTGAAAACATGGAAAATGGTCGTTCATTTGGCTTCTTCCGGTTAGATCCTAAACTGATCACCATGATGCAGTCGGCGAATAATGAACAGCGCTTAGTTTTACCGTTGTCAGACTTCCCTGAATCGCTAGTGAAAATTTTGATAGAGACCGAAGACCGTAACTTCTATGAACATGATGGGGTGAGTCTTTACTCTATTGGTCGAGCGGTTGTCGCTAACTTATCGGCGGGCAAATCTGTGCAAGGGGGAAGTACCCTGACGCAACAGTTAGTTAAAAACTTATTTTTAACGAATGAGAAGACATTCAGGCGCAAAGCGAATGAAGCCATTATGGCGCTCTTGCTAGATTACAACTATAGCAAAGACCGTATCCTTGAATTGTACCTCAATGAAGTGTTCTTAGGGCAAAACGGGAACGATGAAATTCGTGGCTTCCCATTAGCGAGCCTCTATTATTTTGGTCGCCCTATTAATGAATTAAGCCTAGACCAACAAGCGTTATTAGTTGGAATGGTTCAAGGTGCCACAAAGAATAACCCGTGGACGCAGCCAGAAAATGCGATTAAACGTCGTAACATCGTGTTGAAAATACTAGAAACACGCAATGTTATCGATAATGAAATGTATCAAGTGCTTAGCGCGCGTCCTTTAGGAGTAAAACCAAGAGAAGGGCTTGTCGCCTCTCAGCCTGCTTTTATGCAGATGGTTCGTCAGGAATTAAATGAAAAACTGGGCGATAAAGTTAAAGAGCTTTCTGGCGCAAAAATCTTTACGACTCTTGACCCCGTAGCACAAACTGCGGCTGAAAATGCGGTGGAATCAGGTGTGGCTCAGCTACGAGCAGATCGCAAACTGAATGATATTGAAGGGGCGATGGTCGTGGTTGACCGCATTAACGGTGAAGTTAGAGCGATGGTGGGTGGCTCACAGCCACAATATTCCGGTTTCAACCGTGCGCTCAATGCGCGTCGTAATATTGGTTCATTGGCGAAGCCACCGGTTTATTTAGCGGCATTGAATGAGCCTGATCGTTTCCGCCTGAATACATGGCTAAAAGATGAACCATTATCCGTTAAGGTGGGGAATCAAGTCTGGAGGCCAAGAAACTATAGCCGCAATTTTACAGGGGGAATGATGTTGGTTGATGCATTAGCGAAATCACAGAATATCCCAACGGTAAACTTAGGGCTAGAAGTTGGGCTGGATCAGATAGTTAATATCTTTGTGCGCCTAGGTGCGCCAGCGAGTGCGATGGAAAAAGTTCCCGCAATGCTACTTGGTGCGGTTAACTTAACACCGGCTGAAGTAGCGCAAATCTACCAAACCATTGGTGGTAATGGTAACCGCGCTAAACTTTCTGCATTACGCTCTGTTATTGATGGCGATGGCACTGAAATTTATCAAAGCTATCCATCCGCTGAGCGTGCAATACCGTCACAAGCGGCTTATTTAACGCTCTATGGTATGCAGCAAGTGGTGCAACAAGGTACTGGGCGAGTACTGCTGAAGAAATATGGCAAATATAATTTAGCGGGTAAAACGGGAACAACCAATGACTTGCGTGATAGCTGGTATGCAGGTATTGATGGTAAAGAAATCGCCATTGTCTGGATTGGTCGTGATAATAATGGGCCAACACAGTTAACGGGCTCTACCGGTGCATTGCGTGTGTATCAGCGTTATTTGGATAATCAAACACCATTGGCGTTGATTAATCGTCAGCCTGAAGGGATTGTGGATATGAAAGTGATGCCTGATGGTCAATTTAACTGTTCAGACTTTGGTGGCGGACGCGTATTGCCGATTTGGACTGAGGCGCCAGACGCATTATGCCAATCATCCGCACAGCAAGAGCCAGTTTGGGATTTAAATAACAACGCTCAACCGGCCCAAGAAGACGCACCAGATTGGGTGAAGGAAATGTTCGGTAATAATTAATTAGTACCGTAAAATGAAAATGCCCCGTGAGTATCAACTCGCGGGGCATTTTTTATAGGCGGAGCTTATACGATCAACACTTGAAATAACAACAGACTGTTTGCATCGCTATAAATATTTTCACCACTTATCCAAGTGGGATATGCCGTTTTAATTCCCCACTTTTTATTGTTTCAGCACTTGTTCCCAATGCTTTGACGGGTTCAACTTGTGAAATTGTAAGTTGTGCTCTAATCGCTTTAACATTAATGAGGAAACGCTAGTCGCGACAAAATGAGGGAGTAAAGGCGTAAATAAGGAGGCGAAGATATCGCCTCCGAGTGAAAGAAAGGTTAAGCAGTTTTCATTTTTGCAAATGCAACTTCTGCTGCTTCGATGGTTTTCTCAATATCTTCATCGCTGTGAGCAATAGACATAAAACCCGCTTCGAATGCGGAAGGCGCTAAATAAATACCTTGCTCTAACATAAGGTGGAAGAAGGTTTTAAAACGCTCAACATCACACTTCATGACGTCTTGGTAGCAAGTCACACTTTTTGCGTCAGTGAAGAAAATACCAAACATGCCGCCGACATGGTTGATCACCATTGGAATGCCTTGCTCTTGTGATACGCGTTTTAAACCGCGGGCTAATTTTTCAGTTAGCTCGGTCAGTCTCGCGTGAACACCTGGCTGTGCAACCTCATTAAGACAAGCAAGGCCTGCTGCCATTGCAACTGGGTTACCGGATAGCGTTCCTGCTTGGTATACAGGCCCAATCGGCGCAAGTTTCTCCATGACTTCGAAACGACCGCCAAATGCGCCAACAGGCATACCACCACCAATGATTTTACCTAGGCAGGTTAAATCAGGTTGTACACCATAGTAATCTTGCGCGCCGCCGAGTGCCACACGGAAACCCGTCATGACTTCATCAATGATCAATAGGGCATTAAATTCATCACACAGTGCACGTAGGCCGGGTAAAAACTCATCGGTTGGTGGAACACAGTTCATGTTACCCGCAACAGGCTCAACAATGACGCACGCAATATCTTGTGGATAATTTTCAAAAGCCTGACGAACCGATGCTAGATCGTTATAAGTGCAGGTGAGTGTATGTTTAACGAAATCTTCAGGTACACCCGGAGAGTTAGGCTCTCCCATTGTCAATGCCCCTGAGCCTGCTTTGACTAATAAACAGTCAGCATGGCCGTGGTAGCAACCTTCAAATTTAATAATTTTGTCGCGACCTGTGTAACCACGTGCTAAGCGGATCGCACTCATGGTTGCCTCAGTACCTGAGTTCACCATACGGATCATATCGATAGAAGGCACTAATTCACAAACCAGTTTTGCCATTTCCACTTCTGCGGCAGTTGGCGCACCGAAACTTAAGCCTTTATTGACAGCTTTGATTACGGCATCACGGACGGCGGGGTGGTTATGACCAAGCACCATTGGCCCCCAAGAGCCTACATAGTCAACATAAGCTTTACCATCAACATCAAAAATATAAGCGCCATCAGCACGTTCAATAAATAAAGGCGTACCACCAACACCATTAAATGCTCGTACTGGTGAGTTGACGCCTCCGGGGATTAGCTGTTGCGCTTCATTATATAAGTTTAAAGATTGGCTCATGCAAGGCTCCTGAATAGGGACAAATAAATCGACTAAATACCGTTGAAACGAGACTTATCATACTTCAAGTTACTTAGATAGGGTGGCTCAAGCCATAAGGTAGCGCTGAGTGAGGCCACTTTTGGTTGGTCATCTACATGCAACTTGAATTATTTAATAGGCCTATTCTAAAGCACGGAACCAATTAAACCAAATGCATTGATTGGTATGCACAATGTGTTGAATTACGACACAGGACTTGAATCAATGACTAAGCTGGCGGATAATTAGTAAATTGATCTGAGTAAGCTATCTGCTTACGCTGAATTACCGGTTGACCGGCTTGGAGTAAAAAATGAGTGATGATGCAGCTCTGCCATTGCAGTTTACTGATGCGGCAGCAATTAAAGTAAAAGACTTAGTTTCTGAAGAAGACAACCCAAACCTGCGTCTACGTGTTTACATTACCGGTGGTGGTTGTAGCGGCTTTCAGTATGGCTTTACCTTTGATGACCAAATTAATGATGGCGACATGACCATTGAAAAACAAGGCGTTGCCTTGGTGGTTGACCCAATGAGCCTACAATATTTGGTTGGCGGAAGTGTTGATTATACTGAAGGGTTAGAAGGTTCACGTTTTATTGTGACCAATCCAAATGCGAAATCCACCTGTGGTTGTGGTTCTTCATTTAGCATTTAAGTCTTATCGTTGAGAGGGGCGTTCCCCCTCTCATTCATCGCTATTCTGAGTGTAATTGTTCACACAATGACTGGGCCGCCAGCACTACGCGAGGGCCAGCACGATGAAACCAATCTTCATTTAAACGAATAATCGGGATAGAAAGTTGCGTTTGCCAAAATTGGCGAACGGCAGTTTCTTGAGTCTCGGTTCCTGTCATTACAATCATCTCGGGCTGCCTAGCAATAACCTGTTCACGGCTGACTTGAGGCCAAGGCACAGCACTGTTTGCGAAAATATTTTCCCCACCACACATTGAAACAATGTCATTTTGAATAGTGTTACTGCCTGTACTAAATAGGGGTTGAGTGCCTAGTTGAATAAAAACCCGTTTTTTGGGGCGCTCTTGCTTAGCGTAACGTTGTTTTAGCTGGTTAAGTTGCTCACGCATCGATAAAACGGACTGCTGGGCAATTTGGGGCTGCGGGCTGTATTTAGCCAGTTGTTCGATAGCAGAAATAACCCCTTCAACGCTTTGTGGATCGAAATAGATAATAGGGATCCCCAAAGCAGCAAGTTGGTCGAGTGGGCGCTGAGGGTTACCACCTCGCCAAGCTAAAATAAGATCGGGTTTTAGTGCCACAATCCGTTCGACATTAAGGCCTTGCCAATCGGAAACCTGCTCTAATTGTTTCGCTTCGGCAGGATAATCGGAGTATGCACTGACAGCAATCAGGCTTTCGCCTAATCCAGCCGCATAAGCCAACTCAGTATTCGCTGGAGAAAGGCTGATCACGCGGTGTTTCGTGTCTGCAACAACCGATGTATTAAAAAATAGCAATAGTAGTAAGGCGAGTGTGGTTTGAAGTGTGCTTGGGTGCCATTTCATGCAGTCATTGCCTCTAACTAAAAGAATAAATAAAAAGCATAGCGTTTTATTGACTATGCTTTTTATTTTAAACGAAAGTTATGCGAGTTCAGCTAAAATTGCCGCTATCATCAGTGATGATTGGCGCGCTGCAACAGGTAAAAACTCATCAAAACTGGTGTGTGATTCTTTATCTGCTACATCGGAAATAGCGCGTACGACAACAAAAGGTACAGCGAATTGATGGCAAACTTGGCCGATGGCGGTAGCTTCCATCTCAACAGCAGCGACTTGAGGGAAGGTTTTTTTAATTCGAGCCAAAGGCTCTGCGCCATTGATGAAAGCATCACCACTGCACACAAGGCCACGAACCGCATTCATATCCAACTGTTGAATACATTTTTCGGCGAGCGCGATCAATTTAGGGTCAGCCATAAATGCGGGAGGGCATTGCGCCATTTGGCCTGGTTCATAACCAAAGGCAGTTACGTCTGCATCGTGATAACGTACCTCAGTTGAAACAACGATATCGCCAACATTTAAGTTAGGATCTAAACCACCCGCTGAGCCAGTATTAATTACTATATCGGGTTGGCAATGTTCAAGTAGCAACGTGGTGCCGATTGCCGCCGCCACTTTACCAATACCTGATTTTAGCAGCGCAACGTCGACGCCATTAATTTTCCCTGTGTAAATTTCACAGCCAGCACGGCTGAGAGTTTGGCAGCCTTCAATTTGTTCACGCAGGATGGCAACTTCCTGCTCCATTGCACCTATGATACCGACTTTCATTATGTCATACTCACTGTTGATTAATTAGACACTTAAGGTAGAGATGACTAAAGTGTAACATTGAAAGGTATTATTTCTCTGCCTTTTATTTTTGTCTCGTGTATAAAGGATGAGGAGTTGGTGTGAGCGAAATTAATTTTCTAACAAAATTAAATTATCAACGAAACTATAATAGCGCGAAAAGTCCTCGAGTCTCTGCTCACAATGAAGATGCTGTTAATCGCCAATTTGAAAGTGATAGAGGCCGAATTATCAATTCAGCGGCGATCCGTCGGTTGCAGCAAAAAACACAAGTATTTCCATTAGAACAAAATGCCGCAGTGCGCAGCCGATTGACCCATTCCTTAGAAGTACAACAAGTCGGGCGTTACATTAGCAAAACGGTTCTTCACGAATTAAAAAAGAAAAAGTTACTGGAAAAATATGGGCTACATGAGCGTTGTGATGCGTTTGAAAGCCTAGTCGAAATGTCTTGTTTGATGCACGACATCGGTAACCCTCCTTTTGGGCATTTTGGTGAAGCCGCAATTCAGAGTTGGTTTCGCCAACTGCTAGCCCCTCAATACCAATACACACCCGATTATCCGGATCCTTGTAAAATCGCCGCCATGCGTTTAACTGGGGATGAACGTCTTGATCTCTTCCGTCGTCAACTTAAACAGGATCTATGCTCTTTTGAAGGTAATGCGCAAGGGATACGCATGGTACATCGCCTATTGAAGCTAAACCTCACTTATGCACAAGTCGGCTCTATCTTGAAATATACGCGCGGAGCATATGATCTTGAGCCTATTCCTGAAGAATTTGATTATTTGATGAAAAAGCCGGGCTACTATTGGTCTGAACTCGGTTTCGTGAATGAACTATGTAAAAAATTAGAGATGGGTGAACATTGTCGTTTCCCACTTTCTTATATTATGGAGGCGGCTGATGATATCTCTTATTGTATTGCTGATTTAGATGATGCCGCTGAGAAAGGAATTTTTACCGTTGAACAATTGATCAACTATTTGCGGAACGAATGGGGGGTAGTCGAAAAAGGCGACTTATTTGATGAAACCATTATGAGCGCTTTTAATAATATCAGTGATAACCATACAAGACGAATTCAACAAGACCAATTTTTTATGTATTTACGAGTGAATATTACCAGTAAATTGGCTCGTTACAGTGCTCAGCGTTTTATTCAGAATCTCCCCGAAATCTATGCAGGGCGCTTCAATAGCGCATTGTTGGAAGATAAAAGCCCTGAGCATCGCTTACTTAAAGTTTTGAAAACGGTTGCATTTAAGCATGTCTTTAGCCATTACGAAGTAGAAGAGCTGGAGTTGCAAGGTTATCGCATCATTGGGGGGCTGTTAGATTTTTATCGCCCATTATTGATGTTAGAAAGGGAAGACTTTATTTCGCTAGTTGAAAATAACTATCACAAACAATTTTTTATCGAAACACGGTTATTCCATAAACTCTCTAATAAGCACCGTTTGTCATACAGTGAAGCAATTGAAGGCATATGTGCAACAAATGAAATAGAGAAATCTATTCTTGAGTTTTATTATCGGGCACGATTGATTCAGGATTATATCAGCGGCATGACGGATCATTATGCCTATGAAGAATATCGTAAATGTATGGTGTCAAACTGATTGTTTATTCGGCAGTAAGGTGATGAAGGCGTCAATTATTTTGAATAAGAGCCGTTCAAACAAACAAAAATAATAAAAAAATATACGTTAAGTGAAAAAGTGATAACTCATCTTGGCAAAAAAACTGCTATTATAGGCGCGCTTTTACTGAGCATATATTCTGCTGACTAGGTGATATGCACTAGTAGACGCTATAGTTACGCGTAGGTAGAGCTTAAAGTCAGTGTGTTGTCGCGTATCTTATGCCAGTGAGAGAGCATCTCTTTAACCAAAGAGAATATAAAATTATTTTCTGAAACTTAACACCTCGTAGTGACAAATTATGGCTCAATTTTACTCGCCAAACCGCCGTACCACCCAACGCCGTCAAATAACGGTGACAATCGATAGTCTAGATGCAGCAGGTCAAGGAGTTGCACGCTCTAATGGTAAAGCGATTTTCGTAGAAGGGCTTCTACCCGGTGAACAAGCGCTAATTGAATTGGTTGAAGAGAAAAGCCGCTTTGCGAAAGCAAAAGTGGTTAAACGTTTAAGTACCAGCCCACAACGGGTTAAGCCACAGTGCCGTTATTTTAATCAGTGTGGTGGCTGCCAGCAGCAGCACATTGATATTTCTTTACAAAGAGAAAGTAAAGCCAATGCATTACAGCATCTAATCGCCCGAGAAACTGGGGTTCAAAAAGAAGCCAAGCCCATTATTTTTGGTGAACCTTATGGTTACCGCCGTAGAGCGCGTCTTGGATTACAGTATCAAAATAAAAGCAAACACCTGTTAATGGGGTTTCGCCAAACTCAATCGAATACCTTGGTCGATATCAAGCAGTGCCCTGTACTGCATCACGACCTTGAACGATTGATCCAACCACTATCTGACTGCTTAAATCAGCTAAAAGCTGCACCAAAACTCGGCCATGTGGAGTTGATCCGAGCAGATAATAGCCTCATTGTCTTACTGCGCCACCTTGTACCATTGGCTCCCTCCGATCAGCAGCTGCTTAAAAGCTTTGAACAGCAACATGAGGTCTGTGTTTGGTTAGCAGGGGATGAACATAGCTTACATCCGTTAAGCGCTTCTACCGTGATACCCGAATATCAGGTTGCTGGGGAAATGTTACAGTTCAGCCCATTAAACTTTATTCAAGTCAATAGTGACATCAATCAGAAAATGGTTGCTCAAGCACTTGAATGGTTGGATCTGCACCCACATGATCGAGTTTTAGATTTGTTTTGTGGCATGGGGAATTTTACATTGCCTATCGCGAGGCGAGTCAAAGCCGTGGTTGGTGTTGAAGGTGTCGAAAATTTAGTCAAACAAGCGAGAAATAACGCGCAGCGCAATTCAATTGGTAACGCGACCTTCTATAATGAAAACTTAGAGGCGCAAATCCATACTCAGCCATGGGCAGCTGAAGGGTTTAATAAGGTATTGTTAGACCCTGCTCGAGCGGGCGCCGCTGGCGTAATGGAACATTTAGTTAAACTGATGCCCGAAAAAATTGTCTATGTTTCTTGTAACCCGACCACTTTGGCACGGGATAGCAAAATTTTGCTTCAAGCGGGATATCAGTTAGTACAACTGCGGATGTTGGATATGTTTCCGCATACCATTCATCTGGAATCAATGGCGCTATTTATCAATAGCCCAGAGGGTTAACAGGTAGGGAGAATATATGGTTGCTGTAAGAAGTGCACATCTTACCCCAGCAGGTGAGTTTGCCCCAGAAAAATGGGTAAGCGGGCTGGGCCTAAATAATCCACAATCAGAACAAAAACTTATCCATACCTGGCAGTATTGTCATGAAAAATTAGCAGGGCAAGAAACGGCACCCCTACTGCTATGGCGTGGGATCGAGATGACCGAAATACTCTCGACGCTGAGCATGGATATCGGTAGCTTACAAGCCGCACTGCTATTTCCGTTAGTTGAAGAGAAACAGCTCGATGAACAAGCGGTAATTGATGATTTCGGTCAATCAATTTATGAGCTGGTAAAAGGTGTCCTTGAAATGGATGCCATCCGCCAATTAAAGGCGACACAGTCGGGGGAAACTAGCTCCGTTCAAGTGGATAATATTCGTCGTATGTTACTGTCGATGGTTGAAGATTTCCGCTGTGTTGTTATCAAGCTAGCCGAACGCATTGCGCATCTACGCGAAGTGAAAGATGCGACAGAAGATGAGCGCGTATTAGCCGCTAAAGAGTGTTCCAATATCTATGCGCCATTGGCCAACCGCTTGGGTATCGGTCAACTCAAATGGGAATTGGAAGATTTTTGTTTCCGTTATTTGCACCCAGAAGAATACAAGAAAATTGCGAGCTTATTGCATGAGCGCCGTATTGATCGCGAAGAGTATATCGATAACTTTGTGACCACATTGCGCAAAAAAATGCTGAAAGAGAATATTCAAGCTGAAATTTATGGGCGTCCCAAGCATATTTACAGCATTTGGCGCAAAATGAAGAAAAAATCGCTAGCATTCGATGAGTTATTCGATGTCAGAGCGGTACGTATTGTCGTTGAACGTCTACAAGACTGCTATGCAGCGCTGGGGATAGTACATACCCATTTCCGTCATTTGCCGGATGAATTTGATGATTATGTCGCCAACCCTAAACCCAATGGCTACCAATCTATCCA
The DNA here is from genome assembly GCF_028482365.1 of Providencia sp. PROV122. Lineage (NCBI taxonomy): Bacteria > Pseudomonadati > Pseudomonadota > Gammaproteobacteria > Enterobacterales > Morganellaceae > Providencia > Providencia sp. PROV122. The sequence goes on from NZ_JAMPQI010000001.1 coordinate 108,983, forward strand.
TACCGTAGTACTTGGGCCAAATGGTAAAACCCTCGAAATACAGATCCGCACCCGCCAAATGCATGAAGATGCAGAGTTGGGGGTTGCTGCACACTGGAAATATAAAGAGGGAGCAACAGGGGTTGGTAAAGGAAGCAGCTACGAAAACCGTATTGCATGGTTGCGTAAATTGATAGCATGGCAAGAAGAGATGGCTGATTCAGGTGAAATGCTTGATGAAGTGCGTAGCCAAGTTTTTGATGACCGCGTATATGTATTTACACCTAAAGGGGATGTTGTTGATTTACCTGCGGGGTCAACGCCACTCGACTTTGCTTATCATATCCACAGTGATGTTGGGCACCGCTGTATTGGCGCTAAAATTGGTGGTCGTATTGTACCGTTTAGCTATCAGTTACAGATGGGTGACCAAATTGAAATTATTACCCAAAAACACCCAAATCCAAGCCGTGACTGGCTCAACCCTAATTTAGGCTATGTGACAACCAGCCGGGGGCGCGCTAAGATCCATAACTGGTTCCGTAAGCAGGATAGGGATAAAAACGTGCTGGCGGGGCGTCAAATTCTTGATAACGAATTAGCGCACCTTGATATAGGTATCAAAGAGGCGGAAAAATTATTGATAGCACGCTATAACGTCCATTCTCTTGATGAGGTCTTGGCCGGAATTGGCGGTGGTGATATTCGTATCAATCAATTAGTCAACTTTTTACAAAGTAAATTCAAGAAAACGTCAGCGGAAGAAGCCGATCGCGAAGCGATGAAGACGCTGGAAAGTAAAACTGCGGCGCCACGGCCAGCTTCCCAAACGAATAGCAGTGGTCGCGTAGTTGTTGAAGGTGTGGGTAACCTAATGCACCATATCGCACGCTGCTGCCAGCCGATTCCTGGCGATGACATTGTTGGATTTATCACGAAAGGGAGAGGTATTTCTATCCATAGTGTTGATTGTGAACAGCTTGCTGAGTTGCAAAGCCATGCACCTGAGCGCCTAGTTGATGCAGTATGGGGGGAGAACTACTCCAGTGGTTATTCGCTAGTGGTGCGTGTTGTTGCTAACGATAGAAGTGGGCTGTTACGTGATATCACAACCATCTTAGCTAACGAAAAAGTTAACGTACTTGGCGTTAGCAGTCGTAGTGATGTTAAACAGCAGTTAGCGACCATCGATATGACGATTGAAATTTATAACCTACAGGTATTGGCTCGAGTATTAGCCAAACTGAATCAATTGCCAGATGTGATCGAAGCGAAACGCCATTCTAAATAATCGTAACATCGTTATGCAGTAATAAACGATCCCATGTTATCCTTGCGAAACATGGGATTTTTATGGTTTAAAAAGGTCAAAAAATGAGTACGACAGCATCACAGCTTGAACGATTACTAGACATTATGGCGAAATTGCGTGATCCACAAACAGGTTGCCCGTGGGATACTCAACAAACGTTTAAAACGATTGCTCCTTATACGCTTGAAGAAACTTATGAAGTCATTGATGCCATTGAGCGTGAAGATTTTGATGACCTAAAAGGTGAATTAGGCGATTTGTTATTCCAAGTCGTGTTTTATGCGCAAATGGCGAAAGAGCAGTCACGTTTTGATTTTAATGATATTTGCCAAGCGGTTAGCGATAAACTAGAACGACGCCACCCGCATATTTTTGACGCAGAAAATCACCCTGATAGCAATGTTGCACTGGCAGGATGGGAAAAGCGTAAGTCTGCTGAACGTGCACAAAAGGCGCAATTTTCCATCCTTGATGATATTCCAAGCGCGCTACCTGCCTTAATGAAAGCCTATAAGATCCAAAAACGTTGTGCATCAGTGGGTTTTGATTGGGACACGTTAGGGCCTGTAGTCGACAAGGTTCGCGAAGAGCTGGATGAAGTAATGGAAGAGGCCACTCAAGTGGTTGTTGATGAGCAGCGCTTAGAAGAAGAAATTGGCGATCTACTGTTTGCGACCGTGAATTTATCACGTCATCTAGGCCATAAACCCGAAATGGCACTTAACAAGGCCTGCCAGAAGTTTGAAAAGCGTTTTCGCCAAATAGAGTCACGTCTTGCACTAGAAGGTAAAACCACAGAAACCGCAACGCTTGAGGAGATGGAACAGCATTGGCAGCAAATTAAGCTCGCGGAATAATATTTGTTTTTAATGTGTTACCTTATTTTTTAAAATAGTTAGCATCAATACACGAGGAAATATCTTCATTTCCTAGAGGATATGAAACGATGATTGGTGATATAGGAAGTCCCCTTTCTGGAGGACAAAGGCAACGAATATCGATTGCAAGAGCACTTTATCGAGAACCTAAAATTTTGTTAATGGATGAAGCGACAAGTGATTTGGATGTAGAAAATGAGCGTAAAATAACGGAGGCGATTGCCTCACTACAAATTACCCGTATTTTTGTTGCCCATCGCCCTGAAATGATAAAGTCGGCAGATAAAATTTTTAATCTGCAATTAAATCGCTGGGTGTCACAATATGATTGACTATTATTGTTGCTGAAAAAGTCATCATAACTGCAAAGCAAGCTTAAGTTAACCTCATTAACATGCAATTAATACACGCTAGATTGCTGATCTTTTCTACGAGTTATACGAAAAATTTCACCTAATTTAATAAAACCATCTTAGTTCACTCTAGTTTTGCTGAAAGGATTTAGCTTTTGCGAAAAATATGCTAGCCTTAGGAGGTGTTTCTGTATAGAGACACTAATTAAAGAGAGGTGAAGTGTTATGAGTGGCATCATAACGCAAATTTGCTAACCTAAAATAGGTATATGATGAGTAAACTCACATTGCTATTTTACTTTAGGGAAAACAGTTTCTACGCTGTTGTGTCTCAAAAGCTATGGTAAGCAAAGTCACTTAATGGGTTAAATGGCTTGAGTGATAGCACTGTTGCTGTTTGCATGTTAATCAACCTTGTTTGGGGCTAGAAAATATTTTTTATTTTAACTAGCTGATATTAATGGAATATAGAGGAAAATTAACCTTATTATGCTTAGAACATTTGTAGCGAAATTAAGGTTCGGGTATACTGTTTTCCCGTCCTGTTATATCCATCATCTTTTAAACCTAAACTTTCAGGTTCAGCATGAAAACTAATTATATTTTTGTGACCGGCGGGGTCGTATCCTCTCTGGGTAAAGGCATTGCCGCAGCCTCTTTGGCGGCTATACTCGAAGCCCGTGGACTCAATGTCACCATTATGAAACTGGATCCGTACATCAACGTTGATCCAGGGACAATGAGCCCAACCCAACACGGGGAAGTTTTCGTTACAGAAGACGGCGCTGAAACTGACTTGGATTTAGGTCATTATGAGCGTTTCATCCGTACCAAAATGACGCGTCGCAACAACTTTACAACGGGGCGCGTTTATTCAGAAGTATTGCGCAAAGAACGTCGCGGAGACTATCTTGGCGCGACTATCCAAGTTATCCCTCATATTACCAATGAAATTAAAGACCGCATCATCCGTGGTGGTGAAGGTCATGATGTTGTTTTAGTCGAAGTTGGCGGAACAGTTGGTGATATCGAATCATTGCCATTCTTGGAAGCTATTCGTCAAATGGCGGCAGAAGTAGGGCGTGAACGCACACTCTATCTGCATCTGACTTTAGTTCCTTATTTGGCGGCAGCGGGTGAAGTGAAAACTAAACCAACTCAGCATTCTGTTAAAGAGCTGCTATCCATTGGTATTCAGCCAGATGTGCTGATCTGTCGTTCAGACCGCGTTATTCCTGCGAATGAGCGTGCAAAAATTGCACTGTTCTGTAATGTTCCTGAAAAAGCGGTTATTTCACTCAAAGACGTTGATTCCATCTACAAAATCCCTGGTATGTTGAAATCACAGGGCTTAGATGAGTATATCTGTAAGCGTTTCAATCTTGACTGCCGCGAAGCAAACCTTGCTGAATGGGAACAAGTGATTTATCAAGAAGCAAACCCTACTGGTGAAGTGACCATTGGTATGGTTGGTAAGTATGTTGAATTACCCGATGCTTATAAATCAGTTATTGAAGCTTTAAAACACGGTGGATTGAAAAATCGCCTAACTGTGAATATCAAACTGATTGATTCACAAGATATTGAAACTCGTGGTGTTGATCTATTAAAAGGCTTAGATGCTATCCTTGTTCCGGGTGGATTCGGTGAGCGTGGTATCGAAGGTAAGATCATGACAGCGAAATATGCACGCGAAAATAAAGTGCCTTATTTAGGCATTTGTTTAGGTATGCAGGTTGCCTTGATTGAATTTGCACGTAACGTTGCCAATATGGAAGGTGCAAACTCAACTGAGTTTGATGCAAACTGTAAATACCCAGTCGTTGCGCTAATTACTGAATGGCGTGATGAAAATGGTAACCTAGAAGTGCGTTCTGAAGAGAGCGATCTTGGTGGAACCATGCGTGTTGGTGGTCAACCATGCCACTTAGTTAAAGACAGCTTGGTTCGTGATATGTATGGTGCAGATACGATTGTTGAACGTCACCGTCACCGCTATGAAGTGAATAACCTGTTGCTAAAACGCATTGAAGATGCGGGGCTAAAAGTTGCAGGTCGTTCAGTGGATAACAAACTGGTTGAAATTATTGAAAATCCAAATCACCCATGGTTTGTGGCATGCCAGTTCCACCCTGAATTCACTTCAACGCCAAGAGATGGTCACCCATTGTTTGAAGGTTTTGTTAAAGCCGCTGGTAGCTACCAGAAAGGTGAGTTGAAATAAGATATGGCGGGGTAGGCAGATGTGCCTGCTCCCCACAATTTAACTTGTACTGAGGAAAACCTAATGTCCAAAATCGTTAAAGTGATCGGTCGTGAAATCATTGATTCTCGTGGTAACCCAACTGTAGAAGCTGAAGTTCATCTAGAAGGTGGCTTTGTTGGTTTAGCAGCCGCGCCATCAGGTGCATCTACAGGTTCTCGTGAAGCACTGGAACTGCGTGATGGTGATAAATCACGTTTTCTGGGCAAAGGCGTTCTGAAAGCGGTTGCCGCTGTTAATGGCCCAATTGCAGAAGCGCTGATTGGCCAAAATGCAAAAGACCAAGCGACTATCGATAAGATCATGATTGATCTAGATGGTACTGATAACAAATCTAAATTTGGTGCGAACGCGATTTTGGCTGTGTCATTAGCTAACGCGAAAGCGGCAGCAGCGGCAAAAGGTATGCCTCTTTATGAGCATATTTCTGACCTAAACGGTACTCACGGTCAATATTCAATGCCTCTGCCAATGATGAACATCATCAATGGTGGTGAGCACGCTGACAATAACGTCGACATTCAAGAGTTCATGATCCAGCCAGTTGGTGCTTCAACACTGAAAGACGCTGTTCGCATGGGTTCTGAAATTTTCCATCACCTAGCGAAAGTACTGAAAGCTAAAGGCATGAACACCGCTGTTGGTGATGAAGGTGGTTATGCGCCAAACCTAGAATCTAACGCTGCTGCACTAGGTGCTATTAAAGAAGCTGTTGAGCAAGCTGGTTATGTATTAGGTAAAGATGTCACTCTGGCGATGGACTGTGCGGCTTCTGAGTTCTATAACAAAGAAACTGGCAACTATGAGCTAAAAGGTGAAGGTAAAACCTTTACTTCTGAAGAGTTCACTCATTATTTAGAAGGTCTGACTAAAGAGTATCCAATCGTTTCTATCGAAGATGGCTTGAACGAATCTGATTGGGATGGTTTTGCATACCAAACTAAAGTGCTTGGTGACAAAATCCAATTGGTTGGTGACGATCTGTTTGTTACAAACACTAAGATCCTCAAAGAAGGTATTGAGAAAGGCATTGCTAACTCTATCCTGATTAAATTCAACCAAATCGGTTCTCTGACTGAAACATTGGCTGCTATCAAAATGGCGAAAGATGCGGGTTACACTGCGGTTATCTCTCACCGTTCAGGTGAAACTGAAGATGCAACCATTGCAGACTTAGCGGTTGGTACTGCGGCAGGCCAAATCAAAACAGGTTCTATGAGCCGTTCTGACCGTGTTGCTAAATACAACCAATTGATCCGCATTGAAGAAGCATTGGGTGACCGTGCTCCATTCAATGGTCTGAAAGAAGTTAAAGGCCAAGCATAATTTAAGCTAGGTTGAGTTATTTCTCAAAACGGGGAGCATTGTCTTCCCGTTTTTTATTAGCCCCCATCCCCCCATTTTTTTGTTTAAATTTCTTTATCTTTTGCTAAGGAATTACACGGACTCATCATTTTTTAGATGTTCACAAAATCGATAGTTTTTTATGTATCAAATGAAAAAAGTGTTTAATTGCGCGGTACAGCTCTCAATTTTGCATCATCTACATTTGAATTTCATTCGATTAACTCTATATTCCCCATACTGTAAATAAATATTAACAAGAGCTTGGGCACTAGGATGCTGATAAGCCAATGGAGTGAATATGGATGCTTCTGAATCTCTGAAACCTTCTGTTGGGCCAACGCCATCAAATGTAAAAGGTTGGGTGATTTTAGCGGTTGATATCGTATTGCTAATTTTACTTTTAAAATATTTACCATTTGATGATAAAGCGAATGCTGGGCTTGCAATGATGGTATTTATTGGTGTGCTTTGGTTGACTGAAGCGATACACGTTACTATCACTGCATTATGTATCCCAATCTTAGCGGTTGGTCTTGGTTTGATGAATACAGGCGATGCCTTGAAGTCATTTGCAAACCCAATTATTTTCCTATTTTTTGGTGGTTTTGCTTTGGCGACAGCGTTGCATATTCAAGGCCTAGACCGGCTGATCGCTAACCGTTTATTAATGGTAGCACGTGGGCGTTTATCCGTAGCCGTGGTGTTGCTATTCGGTGTAACGGCACTGCTATCAATGTGGATTAGTAACACGGCAACAGCCGCGATGATGCTACCCCTTGTGTTAGGTATCCTTTCTAATTTGGATGCGCGTCATGAACGTAACACCTTCGTGTTTGTTCTATTAGGTGTTGCTTATAGTGCGAGTATTGGTGGTTTAGGTACCATTGTTGGTAGTCCACCAAACGCAATCGCAGCTTCTGCACTTGGCTTGGATTTCTTGTCATGGATGAAATATGGCATTCCAATTATGGTTGTGCTGTTACCAATGATGTTTGTGCTGATGTTTATGATGCTACGTCCAAATTTGAAGCATCGCTTTGAATTAGAGCTAGAGCATGTGGAATGGAATGGTAAACGTATCACAGCGATGTGCATCTTTCTTATCGCGGTGCTGTGCTGGATCACTAGTACATTTATCAGTAAAGCATTAGGTGGCGTTAAAGATCTGGATACGATTATTGCCGTAAGTGCAGCAATACTTATCGGGGTAACTGGTGTTGCGAGCTGGGCGCAAATCCAGAAAAACACGGAATGGGGCGTATTGATGCTGTTCGGTGGTGGTTTAACACTGAGCGCTATTCTAAGTTCGTCAGGTGCAAGTAAGATTATGGCTGACTGGATGCAAATGACTTTTGGTCAAAGCCATTGGTTCGTCATTATCTTAGCGGTCACTACGTTTATCATTATCTTAACGGAATTTACAAGTAATACAGCGAGTGCGGCGTTGTTAGTACCTATTTTTGCTACCGTAGCTGAAGCATTGGGCATGCCTGTTATGGCATTGACGATGATTATTGGTATTGGTGCATCTTGTGCCTTTATGCTACCAGTGGCAACACCGCCAAATGCTATTGTCTTTGGTTCTGGTTATATCAAGCAGATCGAGATGGTGCGTGTTGGTGCAGTGTTAAACGTTGCTTGTATTATTGTGATATCACTATTTGCTTGGTTCTTCTGGCTGTAATTCGAGTCAGTCATAACCGCAAAGTGATTGGAGGCCTCATATTGATGAGGCCTCCAGCTATTTAGCCCCGCTCGGCTTAAGGTAATAGTCAAAGAGTAAAGGAATAAAATGGCATTTTATACTCAATGATTATTCGACAGTTTGTCTCACCAACTCTTGCTGGTTGCTGCCAAGGCGTAATCGTCCTGTAAGGGCAAACTGGCTATCCCCCTGTAAAGAAAAGTTCATCGCTTCAATGAGACCTTTTATATCAATCTTATTTTGTGGACACATAAAGCTGTCCTTACATTGATATCGATGGCTTTCGAGTAAAATAGAACGCCCCGTCAGTTTACCATTTTCACTTAGTTCGAATTGGCTCCCTTCACTATGCAGTGTTGTTGCTTTGTATTTTGCTCCTGAAACCAGTAGACCTTCACGAATAGAGAGAGAAGCATTACCTGAGCTACTTAGATAGTTTTGGACGGCAGAGGTGATGTTGACAGCATTTTGTAGTTTTATACGGTCAGCGAATACATTGATTTTAGATAACTGTATAGGGTTAGCTTGTTGTTGATTAATGGTGACTTGACTACCGGGAGAGACGGTAAATTTTAATTGGCTATAGTCTTTTAATGGTTTCGGTAGCAGTTTTTTGGGATCTGTTTTGTCTTTAATAAACTGTCTTTCAAAATTCCCTGCGACCAATGATAGGCTAGCAATATTGCTTGCAGAGCCGTTGTTCCATGTAATGCCATTAGGATTAGCAATGACCAAGTTGGCTGTTTGGCCTTTTATACCAATGACCCCTTGAATATTTGTAGCTTCGCTCCCGGTCACTTCGGCAAGGATCATTTTAGCGGCTTTCCCACCGAGAGCGCTATTGTCGCTGATATCATTATTAAATACTAAACCATGTTCATTAGAAGAGAGTGTTTCAAAGCGGTTAAATGAAATATGGTTCTCTAATGGAGCGGTAATATTGATGACTTTGGCTTGAGTTGTGTTGGTGGATGCGATTGCGTAGTGGTAAAAGGTAAATAAAAATAACGAGGTAATACAACGGTAACGTAGTTGCATGGTGATGCTCCTTGCAATGAAAGATCCTATAAATTTAATTAAAGTATATCGGTAAGGGAAAGCAGTTAACCATATCAAAAAATATGGGGAGATAATCAAAAACAAAAAGAGTGAACATATAATAAATAAATTATTGCTTTGATTTAATAAGAGATATTTAACTTAAGGGTATGTGAGGTGAGATTGTAAACAATGACTATCAGTAGAGCCGCAAAGATACCTATTTCAATTAAGCGTTAATTTAAATGAATAATAATGATTATTTGGTGTTTAGTATCTCTTGTGGTATCGAATGGCATTGACTGCGTCAGGCGTTATAGGGAAGGGAAGAATAATGTCACGCTTAAGCTGACAAGTAATGCATTAAAAAGGGCCACTGTTGTGGCCCTTAGCGATTATTTTAGCTGAATATAATTATTCGGCTTTTTTGACTGGATGAGCATGCTCAAGCTCTTCTGTTTTTCCTGCAAAGCGGCGACGGATCACCACGTAGAATACAGGAACGAAGAAGATAGCCAGTGAGGTTGCAGCGAACATACCACCCAGAACGCCTGTACCAACGGAGTTCTGTGCTGCTGAACCTGCACCATTACTGAATACCAGTGGGATAACACCTAACATAAAGGCCAGTGATGTCATCAGAATGGGTCGTAAACGCATTTTCACAGCTTCTAATGTCGCTTCAACTAATCCTTTGCCTTCTTTTTCCATCAAGTCTTTGGCGAATTCAACAATCAATATTGCGTTCTTCGCCGACAGACCAATGGTTGTTAAGAGGCCCACCTTGAAGTAAACGTCGTTCGACAGTCCACGAACGGAGGTAAACAGTAATGCACCGATAATACCCAATGGAACAACCAACATAACAGAGAATGGTACAGACCAGCTCTCATATAGGGCTGCCAGACATAGGAAGACAACAATCAGTGAGATAGCATACAGGGCAGGTGCCTGGTTACCAGACAAACGTTCCTGATATGACATACCTGTCCACTCATAACCAATCCCTTTCGGTAGGTTTTCAGTTGTCAGTTTTTCCATCATCAGCATAGCATCACCCGTACTTTGACCAAATGCTGCTTGCCCTTGAATGTTCATTGAAGGAACACCGTTATAACGCTCTAAACGCGGTGAACCATATTTCCAAGGATCTTGAGATTCATCCAAGAAGGCAGAGAATGGCACCATGTTCCCTTCGGCATTTCGAACATACAATGAACTAATATCCGAAGGTAGCATACGGCTTTCTGCATCACCTTGTACGTAAACTTTCTTAACACGACCACGGTCGATAAAGTCGTTTACATAAGTACCACCGAAAATTGAACTAAGCGTTGCATTGATATCTGCAATAGCGACACCTTGTGCTTGCGCTTTTTGTTGATCAATATAGATACGGTATTGTGATGTATCATCTTGCCCGTTAGGACGAACACCTTGCAAAATTTCAGGGTGTTGAGCCGCTAAACCAAGTAACTGGTTACGTGCCGCCATTAAGGCATCATGTCCTAAGTTACCTTGGTCAACCAATTCAAAGTCAAAGCCGTTGGCCGTACCTAACTCAACAATAGCAGGTAGGTTAAAGGCGTAAATCAATGCTTCTTGCTTTTGTGATAGTGCAGCGTTTGCACGACCCACAATCGCTTCAACGTGGTTTTCATCGCCTTTACGTTCACTCCAATTCTTCAGAACCACGAATGCGAGACCCATGTTTTGGCCTTGACCCGCGAAACTGAATCCACCCACGGTAAAGACAGACTCAACGTTACGTTCTTCTTTGGTATGGAAGTAAGTGTTAACTTCATCCAGTACAGCTTGTGTTTGCTCTTGCGTTGATCCTGGTGGTAATTGAACCATCGCTAAGAATACCCCTTGGTCTTCTTCTGGTAAGAATGAAGAAGGAAGGCGGATAAACATTAACGCCATACCTGCCACTAATACGAGATAAATGAGCAAGTAACGGCCTGTACCATTCAACATGCGGCTAACACTATCAGTATAGTGGTGTGCTTGCTTTTCGAATGTACGGTTAAACCAGCCGAAGAACCCTTTTTGGCTACCATGACTGCCTTTTTTAATTGGCTTTAATATAGTGGCACAAAGTGCAGGGGTTAAGATCATTGCAACCAGTACCGATAAGATCATGGCTGAAACGATGGTAATGGAGAACTGACGGTAAATTGCACCTGTTGAGCCACCGAAGAAGGCCATTGGAACAAATACCGCGGACAGTACCATGGCGATACCCACCAACGCACCTTGAATTTGCCCCATGGACTTCTTGGTTGCTTCTTTTGGTGATAAACCTTCTTCTTGCATAACACGTTCAACGTTTTCAACCACAACGATGGCGTCATCCACGAGAAGACCGATAGCGAGTACCATCGCAAACATGGTTAAGGTGTTGATCGAGTATCCAAATGCGGCCAAGACGGCAAATGTTCCCAACAAGACGACAGGAACCGCAATTGTTGGTATCAATGTGGCACGAATGTTCTGTAAGAACAGATACATTACTACAACAACCAGCATGATTGCTTCAACGAGCGTTTTAACAACTTCGTTAATCGAAATCTTAACGAATGGCGTTGTATCATATGGATAAACAATTTCTAACCCTTCAGGGAAGAATGGTTCCATATTCGCTAGTGCTGCACGGACATTGTTCGCCGTATCCAGCGCGTTAGCGCCCGTCGCTAGCTTAATACCGATACCTGCTGCGGCTTTACCATTAAATCGCGCAATGGTGCTGTAGTTTTCAGCGCCAAGTTCAACCGTTGCTACATCTTTTAAACGTACTTGAGAACCGTCTTTATTGACTCGTAAGAGGATATTGGCGAATTCTTCAGGGTTGTTTAAACGGGTTTGTGCAATGATAGAAACGTTCAAGCGTTGGCCTGCAACTGGAGGTGTTCCCCCTAATTGACCTGCCGCCACTTGGTTGTTTTGTACTTTAATTGCATTGATAACATCGGTTGTTGTCATGTTGTACTTAACGAGCATTTCTGGTTTTAACCAGATACGCATCGCATATGGCGTACCAAACAACTGTGTTTCACCAACACCATTAACACGGCTAAGTGGGTCTTTAATATTAGAGCCAACGTAGTCGGCAATATCATATTGTCCCATTGAGCCATCGGCAGAAACGAAGCCGGCTACCATTAAGAATGAGCTGGTAGATTTATCAACGCTAATACCTTGTTGCTGTACTTCTTGGGGAAGTAATGGCATCGCGAGCTGAAGTTTGTTTTGCACTTGAACCTGTGCAATGTCGCCATCCGTACCGGCTTCAAACGTCAGCATGATATTAGCAGAACCTGATGAATCACTGGTTGATGACATATACACCAAGTTATCGATACCATTCATATTCTGTTCGATAACCTGAGTCACTGTGTTCTGTACCGTCGATGCATCGGCGCCCGGATAGTTTGCCGAGATAGAAACAGACGGCGGTGCAATGGTCGGATACTGTGCCACAGGTAACTTGATAATTGCCAACAGACCAGCAAGCATAGTAATAATAGCAATTACCCATGCAAAAATTGGTCTTTCTATAAAAAACTTAGGCATTAATCAACCGCTCCCTTACTTAGACTTTTGTTCAGGTTGTGCCTGATTGTCTATAGATTGCGCTTCTAAATTAGCTTCCTTAGGAACGACAACAAGACCTGGTTTGATTTTTTGGAGGCCAATCACAATAACGCGATCGCCATCTTGCAAACCATCAGTGACTAGCCATTTGTTGCCTACAGCTTGTGCTGTTTTTACTTTTCGGACTTCAACTTTATCGTCTTTACCTACCACCATGACTTGAGCGTCACCTTGTGGAGTACGAGCCAAACCTTGTTGAGGAACCAAAATCGCTTTTTCCATGACACCATCTTCTAAGATAGCGCGCACAAACATTCCTGGCATAAGCTCTTTATTTGGGTTCGGGAAGACTGCTCTCATTGTGATTGAACCTGTTGTTTCATCCACAGTGACATCAGAGAATTCCAGAGCACCTTTTTGGGCATACTCTTGGCCATTATTAATGACTAAGCTCACAGGGGCTTTGCCCGGCTCTTTTTGTAGAGCGCCTTTTTCTATCTCGTTACGTAGACGCAAGAAATCTTCACTGGATTGCGTCACATCAACATAGATAGGGTCAAGCTGTTGAACTCGCATCAACTCAGTGGCTTGACCAGAAGAAACTAAAGCACCTTCGGTGACATTTGATTTCCCCGTGCGACCACTGATTGGCGCAGTAACTTTGGTATAGTTCAGATTAATACGCGCAGTTTCAACGGCAGCTTCTGCTGCTTTCACAGCCGCTAAAGCTTGTGCATAAGTTGATGTTGCCTGATCGTATTCTTGCTGACTAATGTAATTAGTACCTAAAAGTGGCTTGTAGCGTTTTACCGTCAAACCGGCCAAATTTGCATTAGCTTGCGCTTTAGCAAGTTCAGCTTTCGCACTATCATAAGTGGCTTGGAAAGGCGCTGGATCTATCTGATATAAAGACGTTCCGGCCTCAACATCGCTACCTTCTTTGTAGTTACGTTTGAGTATAATGCCACTTACCTGTGGACGGACCTCTGCGACACGATATGCGGATGTACGTCCAGGTAATTCGGTCTTGATAGTCAGAGGTTCGGCTTTTAGCGTAACAATTCCTACTTCAGGCGCCGGGCGTTCACCGCCACCTTTCTGTTCATCGTTACAACCTGATAAAGCTAAGCCACCTGAAAGAACCAACAGAGCCAGAGGTAACACCCCTCTGTTTTTTCGCATAAGTTAACCTCAATTAATCAACATGAGTAAAAAACAATATAAGAAAAATGGTAAACAATAAGATTTATCACTATGCTATAGTACAAACATACACGAATGTATGTAAATCAGCTTTGTCGATAAACGAGTTACAATGGCACGAAAAACTAAACAACAGGCCGAAGAAACCCGTCAGGAAATTTTAGATGCTGCCATCAAAACCTTTTCTGAACGAGGTGTATCGGCGACATCTTTAGCCGATATTGCCAAATCCGCTGGTGTGACCCGCGGAGCGATATACTGGCATTTCAAAAATAAAGTCGACCTATTCCACCAAGCTTGTGAGTTTAGTGACAGTCAAATACAACAGGCCGAAAATTATTATCGTTTGAAGTATAGTAATGATCCACTGGCAATTCTAAAAGAAATTTTAGTTTATATTTTGACAGATTTTATTGAAAGCCCTAAAAACCGCGCTTTGATGGATATTCTGTTCCACAAGTGTGAATTGGTAGGGGAAATGGCGGCCATTGTTGATTTAAAAAAAGAGAATTACGTTGCTAGCCATCATCGTATCATTGAACTCCTACGCCATTGTGTTGAAGCAGGGCAACTCCCAGCTAATCTCGATTTAGAGTGTGGGGCAATTATGATCCGCGCCATGATGGCTGGGTTACTTGAAAACTGGTTATTGCAGCCTGATAGTTTTAAGATACATAAACGTACGGAAATATTGGTGGAAACGATGCTAGAAACATTGAAATACAGTCCATCATTACGCGTAAAAACGGATCAGACTGAATAACCGGAGAAAATACCATGTCATCAATTTTGATTATTGCTAATGGCGCCCCTTATGGTAATGAAACTTTATTTAACTCATTACGTTTGGCGATTACACTCAAAGAGCAGCACCCACAAACAGAACTGAAAGTGTTTTTAATGTCAGATGCGGTTACAGCGGGTCTTAAGGGGCAAAAGCCGAAAGAAGGATATAATATTCAACAGATGTTGGAAATTCTAACGGCACAGCAAGTGGCGGTGAAATTATGCAAAACCTGCACAGATGCACGTGGTGTGAGTGAACTTCCCTTAGCCGATGGCGTGGAAATTGGCACTTTAGTTGAACTTGCAGCTTGGACATTAGAAGCAGATAAGGTTCTGACATTTTAAAAATATAATGTGCTGTTAGCAAAAGTTAGCAGTACATTATTGGCTCAACAAGATACAAAAAACCTTTTATGGGTTCATCCATGCAGACGACTAAATATCAATGGGTTCGGCAATTCATCATGATTTGCGCACTCTTTATGTTGCTTTTTTCTGGCTATAGCCATGCGGTGGTAAATAGCTCTCTTCCAAATAAAAATGATATTCAAAATAAACTGAATACATTAAATAAAAAAAGCCATCCTAGTGCTGAAGATAAACTGGCTATTGCAGATATTGAAAAGTCGCTGGGTTTTTATGATGAGTTAAACAAACTTGATAGCAAGTCGGATGAACTGCAAAAAAGTCTAGATAGAGCGGGTGAAGATGCAAGGCATGCTGTTCGTGCTTTGCAGCAGCTTAAAAAGAGTAGCGAAGAAGATGCACTGAATTTTGCTAATAGCATCAAAAACATTCCCCAAAGTCAGCTGGAAACTATGCTCAGTAATACCTTAGAGCAGCTACAAGCAGAGCAAAATGATTTGGCTAGCTATAATAGCTATTTAATTAGTTTGCAAACTCAGCCTGAAAGGGCGCAAACCATCATGTTGGAGAATGCTCGTCGGTTACAAGAAATTCGCAATGAATTAAATAATGTATTTAATGACTCGGCAAAGTTACGCGATACGCAAATTGAGCTACTGCAAATAGAGCAGAATTATTTGCAACAACAAAATGAATATCAAAAGCGGGTATTACAAGGCAATACTCAGTTGCAAGAAGTATTACAAAAGCAACGTGACTATACGATTTTTTATATCGAACAACTTGAAAAACGGATTGAATTGCTTCAATCCTATATCAGTGATAAACGGCTTAATGACTCTGAAGCAACGGCAAGAGAAGCACAAACCTCCACTGAAAGCGATTTACAACTAAAACAAAACCCATTAATTCAAAAAGAATTAGCGATGAATAATGCCCTGAGTGAGCGCTTGATTGAAGTCACTCAAGGAAATAACCGCATGGTACAAAATAGCATTCGCGTGAAAGCGTGGCTAGAACGAGCAACGCAATCAGAACGCAACTTGAAAGAGCAAATTAATGTCCTACGTGGAAGCCTATTGTTATCGCGTATTTTATTCCAGCAACAAATTGACCTTCCTGATGATATTTTAACCAAAAATCTGCCTAATACGATTGCTGATTTACGTCTGGAGCAGTTTGACGTTAATCAACAACGTGACGCTTTATACCAAGTGAATAATTATATTGCGAATATAGAAAAGCAATTAGCAGAAAAATCAGGCGCTGAGCAAGGTAATAGCCAATTACTTTCCACAGAAGATAAAGAGGCATTAACGAAGCTGCTGGATGTAAGGCGTGAATTACTAGATGAATTAAACCTGCAATTAGGTAACCAAATTTCTCAGGCCATTAATTTGCAGCTCGACCAAAAACAGTTATTGAGTGTAGTGAGTTCACTGGAACATACGTTGGCGCAACAAATTTTCTGGGTAAACAGTAATAAGCCGATCGACCTTACTTGGGTCAGTGCATTTCCAGAAGCGGCAACACAACAAATCAATAATTTTGATTTTAGCCTGTCAAAAGGCAGCATCAAAAAAGGAATAACAAACTCATTATTTGTCGTTGTTCCACTGCTATTATTGGCGTTAGTGTTTGTTTGGTTATACCACAAAATTTCGGCTCGCCTACAACAGATAAATCAAAGCTTATCTAGCTTAAGGCAAGATAGTTTATTAAATACGCCATTCGCGCTGTTCTTGACTCTTTTGCAAACCTTACCGACGGCGTTAGTGCTGGTGGCTTTAGGTTATTGGTTTTTAAAAACGGGTAATGTTCAAGGCGAATTTGTTTGGGCGCTCTGTTTGCAATTAGCCACTTTTTGGGTGTTATTTGAATTAACTTGGCGTGTGTTAAAACCCAAAGGAATTGCAGAAAAACATTTTGGTATTGACCCCAAATTTGCCGCACAAACACGGCGTCGAGTAACGCGTCTGTCACTGCCTTTATTGCCATTAATTTATTTTTCTACGTATGGGGTGATTAATCCTCTAAAAGTTTCTGAAGACGTGATTGGGCAATTAATTGTTTTATTGTCATTGTTGATGCTGTTTATTTTTACATTGCCATTTTGCAAACATATTTGGAAAGAGAAGGGCAGCCATTTAACGCGTTCAGTAGTGATAACAATATTAACGTTCTCGCCTTTGGTATTGATTGGTTTAATGATGGCTGGGTACTACTATACAACGTTGCGTCTTGCTAATCGTTGGTTAGATAGCCTGTATTTATTGCTGCTTTGGTATATCACTTATAATGCGTGTTTACGTGGTCTAACATTAGTGGCTCGGAAACTCGCTTATCAACGCGCAATTGAGCGTCGTAAAGCACAAAACCAAGAGGAGAGTGAGAACGAGCCAATTAAAGAGCCACCAATGACGATTGAGCTTATTAGCCAACAATCATTGCGCTTAACCACAATGGTCTTGTTTATTATCTTTGCATTAGGTTTTTATGCCATTTGGTCTGATTTCATTACTATTTTCTCATTTTTAGATAGTGTTGATTTATGGCATTACACGGCAACGACCGCCGAAGGTAGCAACACCTTACAGTCGGTGACCTTAGCAAACTTATTATTGGCTATGGTGATTATTGTGGTGGCATGGATCATGACTCGTAACTTGCCGGGATTATTAGAGGTTTTAGTATTATCACGGTTAAAATTACGTCAAGGCTCAACCTACGCGATCACGACAATTTTAACTTACATTATTGTCGGGATCGGGGCGATAACTTCTCTAGGTATGCTAGGTATCACATGGAGCAAATTGCAATGGTTAGCGGCCGCATTAACGGTTGGTTTAGGTTTTGGTTTGCAGGAAATCTTTGCTAACTTTGTTTCCGGGATCATTTTGTTATTTGAGCGCCCGATCCGTATTGGCGATACCGTGACTATCGGCACCTACTCAGGTACGGTGAGTAAGATCCGTATTCGAGCAACAACCATAATTGATTTTGATCGCAAAGAAGTGATCATCCCAAATAAAGCATTTGTAACGGAACGCCTAATTAACTGGTCGCTTTCAGATACCGTCACGCGGATCACGGTTGCACTTGGTGTGGCATACGGCTCTGATCTCGATAAAGTGAAACAAGTGCTACTTAATGCGGCGACATCGAATAGTAAGGTGATGACAGATCCTGCACCAGCGGTATATTTCACAGGATTTGGGGCGAGCACCTTAGATCATGAATTGCGTTTTTATGTACGCCAAATTGGTGATAGAGGAACGACCAGCGATGAAGTACACCGTGCAATCGACAGGTTATGCCGTGAAAACGATATCAATATCGCCTTTAACCAACTAGAAGTTCACCTTCATAATGACCAAGGTGAAGTGATCCAAGAAATTAAGCGTGACCCAAATTTAAAGAAAGGGGATAACGATTAACACGGTTTAGTCATCGGTTAAACAGGTTGCTTCGGCAGCCTGTTTGACTAAATAGTCATGTTTTACAATTTCAAGGGCTTTGAGAACAATATCAGTTTCAATATCTGATGTTTCAAGTAAGTAGATTAAATCAACAGCAAGCTGTGTTTCTTTTGGGGCATCTTTTAAAGAATCCATTCTGACTCCTTATTATTGACAGCGGGCTATTATGATACGAATTTTTTGCTATTTATATATTGATAGATATTAAATTTTTATCGAAATGTGAGCAAGTTGATATTATTTAATGATAACGGTGATGATTTTCACTGTAAAACATGAACAGATATTGAGCATATTTATCATGAGTATATGAATTGCTAAATCGAATAATGATACTACTAATGTTAAATATATCGGAAAATTATTAATTCAACTCATCTTTTATTGATGACTGAAAATAGATTGCATTGATTTGATAATCTAAAAATTGTTATTTCTTTATTTATTAACATTATGACAGTATATTTATTGTTATTGAATTATATGCGTGCTAATGTTGCTAGTTATTATTAGTGGTATAACTAGGTGATTTTGTGGTGAAATTATCAGAAAGTTTTTATTTAACAATTTGTATAGTGATAAGTTTTATTGTTACTTATTATATTGCAGGTATTGATGCGACGTTATGGAGCTCGCTATCAACACTTCATGGTTATACTATTTTTAATAAAGCCACACGTTATAAAAATATAATTTATTCATTATTATGCTCGCTGTTTGTTTTTGTAGGAACTGCACTTGGCTACTATTTAGGTTTTAGCTATCTATTTTTTATTGTTTTATTCTTATCACCTTTTTTCTACTATCAACTTTATAATGTTGACTCCTCTTTAGAGATGTCATTTAAGTACTTTATGATTTTCTTCATCATAGGGGCGACATTGAATAAATCCAGTTTTGATGGTCTGGTGATAGGGTTACTGATCGGGACGTTCATAACACTAACCTTTTGTTATAGCATCAGTAAACGGAAGAAAATTACTTTTTTTCAAATTAAAAGGTATATTTCATTAAAAAGGGATAGGGTCACTTACCATTTGATCTGCCAGTCACTGATCTACGCAGTTGGTTTATTATGTTGTGTCTTATCATCAAGAGCAATCAACGTTGATCACTTCTTTTGGGCACCTTTGACCTTTATTTTTGTATTAAATCCTAAGTTAACAAATATTGTTAAATTAACTCGTGATAGAGTGATTGGCACATTGATTGTTGTTTTTGTTCTTTACTTAGCATTTAACGCATCGGTATTAATGCCATACATTGGTTTTGCATTAATTCTTCTCTTTTCGTTTTTAATTCCAATTAGTAATACAAAGAAAAATAACGTATTTGGAACAATTTGTCTCACAGGGCTTGTATTATCGCTTATTGAAATGTCGATTTACTTTAATAATGTTGACTATCACTTATTGTCCGAAAGGATCATGGAAACATTGATAGGGGGTCTATTTGCGATAGTAAGTAGCTACTGTATTAAATTGGTTATGAAAGGTAAGTAATCAATATTATTAATATAAAGCAATGTGTAGCCTTCGTTTTCTGTTATGGAATGAGGCTACATCCAAAAATGGTTCGCTTTATTTAATCTAAATATTGATTTTCTTGATGTTCTATTGCTTTTTCGATTCGTATCAACGCTTGTCGGCAACGGTATAAACGGCCGGCTAATGCGGCGATATCTTTTTGGCATTGGTGGCGTTGTGCCTGATTGGTTAGACTGTTTAGCTGTAATTCGCGTTCACTCACCATTGCTAATAAACGGCGCTCATAGTCTTGATGTTGGGATAAACGCTCATATAGGTCGACTTGCTCTTTCTTTTCTTGATAATGACTCTCCTTTTTACGTAAGCCCTGTGTCGATAGTTCACGAGACAGCGCTTGAATTTGGTGAGCAATTTTTTCTGTCAGAAAGTTAACTTGTTCTTTATGGTTGAGTGACACACTGTGACAAAGTTGCTGATACAACTTATCTAACTCTTTCTGGCAATCTCCTAGATGCGTTGATTTTGTACTAAAAAGCTGAGTATCAAAGCGAGCGTGTGAAAATTCCTGATCTGCAATAGGCGCAATACGAGCTTGCAATGCGTCAATTTGCGTTTTTAGCGCATCTAAAAGAGGCTGTACTTTCATTTTTGTTCTCGCTAAAAGTGAAAAATCATGGAAAATTGATGTGTAACAATAAAACTTGCCGCAAATAAGCAGCCCCTTATTGCATTTTTATGGTACTTTAAATAGATTCTACCTTTTCGTGTTTACTATACTGATTGGCACTTATTATGACTGCTAAAGAGCAACAACTGCAATTAATTAAAGAAAGTATTGCAACCATCCCTAATTACCCAAAAGAAGGGGTGCTATTTCGCGATATTACCACACTATTAAATAACCCTGCTGCTTATCAGGCCACCATCGATTTGTTGGTTGACCATTACAAAGATAAAGGGGTAACTAAAATTGTAGGTACTGAAGCCCGCGGTTTTCTGTTTGGTGCACCAGTCGCATTACGTTTAGGGGTTGGTTTTGTTCCTGTACGTAAAAAAGGGAAATTGCCCCGTGAAGTATTAAGTATGACCTATGACTTGGAATATGGTACAGATACTCTTGAAATCCATCGAGACAGTATCCAGCCTGAAGATAACGTCTTAGTCATTGATGACCTGCTGGCAACAGGGGGAACGATTGAAGCGACAGTAAGAATGATCAAGCAACTCGGTGCTAAAATTGTTGATGCTGCCTTCATTATTAGCCTACCTGATTTAGGTGGCGAGGAGCGCCTTGCCGCAGAAGGGATCCACTCATTTAGCTTAGTCGAGTTCCCAGGTCACTAATTCTCGTTTCCTCACTATTTTCCTTACTATTTTTATCACGGTCTCGCCGTAAGGGCAGAGGCTGTGGTAGCATGGTGCTATATACCATGTTTAGAAACTGCATAATTCATGAGCTATCAGGTACTTGCCCGTAAGTGGCGCCCCCAAAAATTTTCAGATGTCGTAGGTCAACAACATGTATTGACCGCGCTTGCAAATGGTCTGGAACACCAGAGGCTTCACCACGCCTATCTTTTTTCAGGCACTCGTGGTGTCGGCAAGACGACAATTGCTCGTCTGTTTGCTAAAGGTCTTAACTGTGAAACGGGGATCACTGCGACACCTTGTGGTAAATGCACAAATTGCCAAGAGATAGAACAAGGGCGGTTTGTGGATTTGATTGAAATTGATGCGGCATCCAGAACAAAGGTGGAAGATACGCGAGAGCTACTGGATAACGTTCAGTATGCCCCTGCACGTGGACGCTTCAAAGTTTATCTGATTGACGAAGTTCATATGCTATCGCGCCATAGCTTCAATGCGTTGTTAAAAACCCTTGAAGAGCCGCCTGAACATGTCAAATTTCTTTTGGCGACGACAGATCCGCAAAAATTGCCAGTGACTATTTTGTCACGTTGCTTGCAATTCCACCTAAAAGCGTTGGATGTCAGCCAGATCAGCGAGCAACTTGAGCATATTCTCACCGCAGAAAATATTGAACACGATACTCGCGCGCGCCAACTGATCTCTCGCGCTGCTGATGGCAGTTTGCGAGATGCCCTCAGCCTAACTGACCAAGCGATTGCGATGGGGCAAGGAAAAGTGACGGCAGATATTGTCAGTCAAATGCTCGGCACGCTCGATGATGAGCAGCCACTCGCTATCATCGAAGCCTTGGTTCGAGCTGACGGTATTGCGGTCATGTCAGAGGTAGAGCATGCGGCGAGCCGAGGAGCGGATTGGGAGAATTTGCTGGTTGAAATCCTCTCCTTGTTGCATCGTATTGCCATGATCCAGCTGTTACCAGCCGTTAAAGAGACGGATCCATCATCGACAGAGGGGCGGCTCAGGCAAATTGCCCGAATGATCTCACCTGCTGATTTGCAACTCTTTTATCAAACCTTGCTTGTTGGTCGTCGAGATCTTCCCTATGCCCCTGAGCGTCGCATGGGGGTTGAAATGGCGCTGTTACGTGCACTGGCATTCCATCCCAAAAGCATTATTGAGGAGCCAGTGACACCCACGGTAGTGGCTGCACCAGCACCGACAGCGATAGAGCCTGCTCGTTCTGTACCGCCTAAGCCAACAGCGGCAACAGCAAATGCTGCAATATCGGAAAATAGCCCGACATTGCAGCTACTAAAAGCAAAGGAAGCGTTACACTCCTCTCAAAATGAGGGACCTGACGCAAAAAAGAATAAACCGGCCGCGCCTGAAAAGGCTAAGCCGGCGATGTCAGCACTTGAGAGGCTGGCCGCCGTCACTAGCCAGCACCAACAAAATATGGCTAGCCGCGCATCTGACGCAAAAAAAGCGGCGAAACCAAAACCTTATCAGTGGCGTCCACAGTCTGAAGAGGCTAATACCAAAGAGGCGGTTACAACACCAACAGAAATAAAAGAAGCGTTGGAATATGAGAAAACCCCGGAATTAGCCGCGAAAATTACTGAAGAAGGTCGGGCGCGTGATAGCTGGTCTGCCGAGATCGCACAATTAAATATTCCTAAGCTGGTTGAACAATTAGCTTTGAATTCATATATAGAGAAAATAGACAGCTCGCACATTGTACTTCATTTACGCTCAGCACAGCGTCATTTGAATAAGCCTTCAGCGCATGAAGCGTTACAAAGTGCATTGAGCCAACATTATGGTCAACCTGTTGAACTGAAAATCGTTCAAGATGATAATACGGCAGTAAAAACGCCACTTGAATGGCGACAGGCGATTTATGAAGAGAAACTGGCGCAAGCCCGTCAGTCAATTATTGCGGATAAAACGATTCAAAAGCTACGCTCAATGTTTGATGCGCAGCTAGATGAAGAGAGTATTCGCCCCGTTTAACGCTACAGTCTCTGTTAGTAAGCTGTAGCCTCAGTAGTGAGAGATAACTATGTTTGGTAAAGGTGGTTTGGGCAATTTGATGAAACAAGCCCAACAAATGCAAGAAAAAATGCAGAAAGTTCAGGAAGAAATCGCCAATCTAGAAGCAACAGGCGAATCTGGTGCCGGCCTAGTCAAAGTTACCATCAATGGTTCACATAACTGCCGCCGTGTTGAAATCGATCCGAGTCTTCTTGAAGATGACAAAGAGATGCTAGAAGACTTAATTGCGGCAGCATTTAATGATGCGGCTCGCCGTATCGAAGAAACGCAAAAAGAAAAAATGGCAAGTGTTTCCAGTGGAATGCAATTGCCACCAGGCTTTAAGATGCCGTTCTAATGCAAACAAGTCCGCTTCTTGAGTCATTGATGGAAGCCTTGCGCTGTCTCCCTGGTGTAGGACCAAAGTCAGCGCAGCGTATGGCATTTCATCTGCTTCAGCGTGATCGTAGTGGCGGCATGCGCCTTGCGCAGTCGCTCACTCGAGCCATGTCTGAAATTGGTCATTGTCGCGATTGCCGCACCTTTACAGAACAAGAGGTGTGCAATATTTGTGAAAATCCACGTCGCCAACAAAACGGGTTGATCTGTGTGGTCGAAAGTCCAGCAGATATCTATGCTGTTGAGCAGACAGGGCAATTTTCTGGGCGCTACTTTGTACTGATGGGGCATTTATCACCCCTTGATGGTATTGGGCCGATGGATATTGGGCTTGATAGGCTAGAAGAAAGGTTGTCTTCTGAAACCATTATCGAAGTGATACTTGCGACAAACCCAACTGTAGAAGGTGAAGCGACGGCAAACTATATTGCACAAATGTGTGCCCAATATGGGGTGGCTGCAAGCCGCATTGCGCATGGCGTACCTGTCGGTGGTGAATTAGAAATGGTTGACGGCACAACGCTATCGCATTCACTTGCGGGTCGTCAGCGCCTCTAATTTTTACTCCAAGCTACAGCTTTACAGGCTTCCTAACTATCTGAGTCACATACTTAGGTATGCGACTTGGAGTGCGTACGCTTACGGCCCGCTGTAGCTCGCAACTTCCCGCGTTTCGCCATTCTTTTTTCGCTTTTCGTTAGCTGTTATCTTTATTGTCGTAATGCATTTTTTACCTTAATGAGTTGAATTCCTATTTTTTGCCCCCAATTAAACTCCATCGATAAGTCAAAATTATCCCATTAGATTGATGATATAAGAGGCATTAATGAGTATGAAAGGACAAGAAACTCGTGGGTTCCAATCCGAAGTTAAGCAACTTCTCCAGTTAATGATCCACTCTCTTTACTCAAACAAAGAAATCTTTTTGCGTGAACTTATTTCAAACGCATCTGATGCGGCAGATAAATTACGTTTTCGTGCACTTTCAAAGCCTGAGTTGTATGAAAATGATGGTGAGTTACGTGTTCGTATCAGCGCGAATAAAGAAGATGGCACCCTAACAATTAGCGATAACGGTATCGGTATGAGCCGTGATGAAGTGATTGAGAACTTAGGGACTATCGCTAAATCAGGAACAAAAGCCTTTTTAGAATCTCTGGGAAGCGACCAAGCGAAAGATAGCCAAATGATTGGTCAATTCGGTGTTGGTTTCTATTCTGCATTTATTGTGGCTGATAAAGTGACCGTCCGCAGCCGTGCGGCTGGTGCAGCAGCAGATCAAGGGGTATTTTGGGAATCAGCAGGTGAAGGCGAATACACTATCGCTGATATCGAAAAAGCCGATCGTGGTACGGAAATAACCCTTCATTTACGCGAAGATGAGAAAGAATTTTTAGATAGCTGGCGCTTGCGCTCGGTAATCAGCAAATACTCTGACCATATTGCATTGCCTGTTGAGATTGAAGTTAAGAACGAAGAAGATGGCACTATCACTTGGGAAAAAATCAACCAAGCGAAAGCACTGTGGACGCGTAATAAGTCTGAAATTTCCGATGAGGAATATACCGAGTTTTATAAGCATATCTCTCATGACTATGCAGACCCACTGACTTGGTCTCATAACCGTGTTGAAGGTAAACAAGAGTACACAAGTTTACTGTATATCCCTTCACAAGCCCCGTTTGATTTGTGGAATCGTGAGCAACGCCATGGTTTGAAATTGTATGTTCAGCGCGTCTTTATTATGGATGATGCAGAACAATTTATGCCAAACTATTTACGTTTTGTCCGCGGTGTATTGGATTCAAACGACCTACCACTCAACGTGTCGCGTGAAATTTTACAAGACAGCGCATTGACTCGTAGCCTACGTAGTGCACTCACTAAACGTGTTCTGCAAATGTTAGAAAAATTGGCGAAAAACGACGCAGAAAAATACCAATCTTTCTGGCAACAGTTCGGTTTAGTTATGAAAGAAGGGCCTGCAGAGGATATGAGTAACAGTGAAGCTATCGCTAAACTGTTACGTTTTGCATCAACCCATAACGATAGCAGCGTGCAAAATGTGTCTTTGGAAGAGTATGTTGCTCGCATGGTTGAAGGTCAGGAAAAAATTTATTACATCACTGCTGATAGCTATGCTGCCGCGAAGAGCAGCCCACATTTAGAGCTATTCCGTAAGAAAGGCATTGAAGTATTGCTACTTTCTGATCGTATCGACGAATGGATGATGAACTATCTGTCAGAGTTTGATGGCAAACAGTTCCAATCTGTTAGTAAGGCTGATGAGTCACTAGATAAGCTGGCGGATGAAAACAAAGCTGAGCAAGAAGAAGCTGATAAACAGTTAGAGCCATTTGTTGAGCGAGTAAAAACGTTGCTGGGTGATCGCGTCAAAGAGGTTAAGTTAACGCATCGTTTAACGGATACCCCAGCGATTGTCACGACCAATGCGGATGAAATGAGTACTCAAATGGCGAAACTCTTTGCTGCAGCGGGTCAAACAGCGCCAGAAGTTAAATACAACTTTGAACTGAACCCTTCACACCCATTGGTTAAAAAAGCATCTGAAATAACGGATGAAGCGCTGTTTGCAGATTGGGTTAATGTGTTACTTGATCAAGCGCTATTCGCTGAACGCGGTACCTTAGAAGATCCAAACTTATTTATCCGCAAAATCAATGAATTATTAATGAAATAATGAGATAATTGATTTTCGTTTTTGAGCAAAAACCACGTTTTAGCGGGCGCTTTAGCGTGGTTTTTTTCTTTTGCGAAAGAAGTTAAATGCGAAAACGTTTACGTGTCTTCTTGAGTAAAGCGGCATGCTAATGGTATGGTATCTTGTTTTCTTTTCAAATTATAAAAAACTAAATAGCAAGGGGTTTACGCAATGCGTATTATTTTGCTCGGTGCTCCAGGCGCCGGTAAGGGCACTCAAGCTCAATTTATTATGGAGAAATTTGGTATCCCACAAATTTCAACTGGCGATATGTTACGTGCAGCAGTTAAAGCAGGTAGTGAGCTAGGTTTAAAAGCAAAAGAGCTAATGGACAATGGTAAATTAGTGACTGATGAGTTAGTGATTGCATTGGTTAAAGAGCGTATCAAACAAGATGACTGCCGCAATGGTTTCTTGTTGGATGGGTTCCCACGTACCATTCCTCAAGCAGACGCGATGAAAGAAGCAGGCATTAATGTCGATTTCGTATTAGAATTCGATGTGCCTGATGAAATCATTGTTGAACGTATTATTGGTCGCCGTGTGCATGCGCCATCGGGTCGTGTTTATCATGTGACATTTAACCCACCTAAAGTTGAAAACAAAGATGATGTCACTGGTGAAGAGCTAACTATCCGTAAAGATGACCAAGAAGACACCGTGCGTAAGCGTCTGGTTGAATACCATGACTTAACAGCACCTTTGGTTGCTTACTATCAAAAAGAAGCTGATGCGGGGAACACCAAATACTTCAAAATCGATGGTACACGCAAGGTCACTGAAGTGAGTGAAGAATTAGCGAAGATCCTTGGCTAATATTCAACAATAGCTATCAACAAAGGCAGCGATTATCGCTGCCTTTGCTTTTCAAGCATTAGAAAACAATAAAAGACAATATTTTGTGATATAAAGTTGGGAATAATTATCATTAAGGAGTAATTACCATGTCAAAAAGTCAATACGGCATTTTATTGGTTAACTTAGGAACCCCTGATTCCCCAACAACCCCAGCAGTGAAACGTTACCTTGCAGAGTTTTTAAGCGATGTACGAGTGATTGATGTTTCACGTGCGATTTGGAAGCCTATTTTATACGGTATTGTCTTGCCATTTCGCTCACCAAAAGTGGCTAAACTCTATCAATCGATTTGGACAGAAGAGGGGTCACCCTTACTTGCTTACACGCTACGTCAGAAAGCAAAGCTATCAGCTTGTTTTCCTGAGATCCCAATGGAAGTTGGGATGAGCTATGGTTCACCATCATTGAAAAGTGCAATTGATTCATTAATGAGCCAAGGTGTGACAGAGTTGATTGTGCTACCTTTATATCCACAATACTCTTGTTCAACCACCGCCGCAGTTTATGATGGGATCTCGGCAATTTTCCGCCAAATGCGCACGATACCGTCCTTACATTTTATTCGTAGCTATGCGACGCATCCTGCCTACATTCAAGGGTTGGTTAATTCCATAGAGCAAAGTTTTGAGCAGCACGGGGAGCCTGATCGATTAATACTGTCATTTCACGGTATTCCTAAACGCTATGCAGACACTGGGGATATTTACCCTCAAGAGTGTGAAGCAACGACACGTTTAGTCAAAGAAGCCTTGAATTTCCCAGCAGAGAGAGTATTGATGACCTATCAATCTCGGTTTGGGAGAGAGCCGTGGTTAACCCCTTATACTGATGAAACGATGAAGCAATTACCCTCACAAGGTGTAAAGTCAGTGCAAGTTATTTGCCCCGGATTTTCAGCGGATTGCTTAGAGACACTAGAAGAAATTAGTGAGCAAAATCAACACTTTTTCAAAAGTCAGGGCGGAGAATCGTATCATTATATCCCTGCGTTGAATGATAATGATGATAGTATTAACTTATTTAAATTACTTATTACTAGTACAATAAATACAATCTAAAGTTGTAATTGATATTAAATATGGCGTTAATCGATATATCATAAGTATCAAAATTCACTATACTAGTTAATATAAAAAGTTAATTTATTGTTAATATTTGTATTTTATTGGAACTGATATGAGCACTGATAGAGAGTCACCGGATGGCAAAACCGCAAAAGGAAAGCAAGTCTCACCATTTAACTCACAGCAAAGCGATGAAATCGATTTGATGGCTTTATTCGCTGTTTTATTAAGGAATAAGCTTCTTATTATCGTTATTACTGTTGTTATCACGCTTATCAGTATATTTGTGGTATTTCAGTTGCCTCAAAAGTGGAGCAGTACGGCTGTTGTCATCCCACCTTCTTCTGAGGAAATTAAAGATATCAATACATTGAGCGCACAGTTGAGTGTGCTCGATGTTAAGATTGATTTATCGGCACAGCAGATCTTTAATGCCTTTATTGACCAGTATCGTTCGAAAGTTAACCAAGAAGCTTATGTTCGGAGTACCAATTACTTCAAAAAGTTGTCAGAGCAAGTGAATTCTACAGATAAAGAAAATGAGCAGCAGCGGCTAGTCAATACTATTATTTCGAATAATATCGGCCTTAAGGACCAGTCAAAAGAGAAAAACAGTACCTCTAGCGACATCATACTGACTTTTGTGGCGCCAACACCTTCTGAGGCCCAAGACTTACTGTCTGGTTATGTTCGCTATACGGCAACTAAGGTCAGAGAGCAGTTTAAGAAAGATATTCAAAATGCGATTGCACAGCAATTGGTCTATGCTAATGAAACTTTTAAGCAAGAAGTGACAAAGATCCGTTCTGAATATGATGTAAAAGTTGAAAGGTTAAAACGTGCTATTGATATTGCAAAAGCAGCGGGTGTGCGCAAGCCCATTGTTAGTGATTCGGCAATCATTAGTGATGACCCCGATTACCCTATTGCATTAGGTACGGAAGCTCTTGAGAAGAAGTTAGCGATTGAATTACAAAACCGTGATATCGCTCTGTTGAATGAAGACCTACAAATTCGCCAACATTACATTAAAAATCTATCAGAGCTTGATATTGATACCCTTGACTTTATCCCTGCTAAATTTATGTTAGCGCCGGATCTACCCACTCAAAAAGATTCACCTAAATCAGTATTGATTATCATGCTGAGCGCTATTTTAGGCTTTATTCTGAGTTGTGCTTATGTACTGTCGCGCGAGCTATATCGCGACTATCACAAGAATAATAGCTAACTAAAAGGTGTTATTGATGTAAGCCAGCGCCTTTGTCTAAGGTGCTGGTTTGCATTTATCGTGCTAGAATAGTGCCATGTATACTCTCTAATTTATCCATTATGAAATTCCCCGGTCAACGTAAATCAAAGCACTACTTTCCTGTTAGCCTCAGAGATCCGCTGTTACAGCCTATTAAAGAGCGTTTAGATGATGGCGAAAACTGCCAATCTTATATTGTTGGTATCGATCAAACACTGGTCGATATTGAAGCTAAAGTCGACGATGCATTCATTGAACGCTATCAACTCAGTAAAGGTCACTCTTTAGTGATTGAAGATGATGTTGCAGAGGCTTTATATAAAGAGCTAACCAGTAACGCATTAATCACACATGAGTATGCAGGGGGAACCATCGGGAATACGCTGCATAACTACTCCGTGCTGGCGGATGATCGCTCGGTGTTATTGGGAACGATGTGCAATAACATTCAAATTGGAAGCTACTCTTATCGCTATTTATGCCATACATCGAGCCGCATGGATCTCAACTATTTACAAGGGGTCGATGGGCCAATTGGTCGCTGCTTTACCCTTATTGCTGAAAACGGTGAGAGAACCTTCGCGATTAGCCCAGGGCATATGAATCGTCTACGCCCTGAAAGTATCCCAGAAGAGATTATTGCTGGCGCTTCGGCGTTAGTTTTGACCGCTTATTTGGTTCGTTGCAAGCCCGGTGAAACCATGCCAGAAGCCACGATGCAGGCGATTAGCTATGCTAAAAAGCATAATGTTCCCGTTGTACTAACACTCGGTACTAAGTTCGTGATAGCGCAAGACCCCCAGTTTTGGCGTGATTTTCTGGCTGAGCATGTCTCTGTTGTCGCGATGAATGAAGATGAGGCGTTAGAGCTAACAGGGTGTAATGACCCGTTGTTAGCTTCGGATATGGCTCTAAATTGGGTCGATCTTGTGCTGTGTACGGCGGGGCCATCAGGGCTATATATGGCAGGTTATACGGAAGAAGCATTTAAACGCACCACCCAACACCCATTATTACCGGGCGCTATTCCTGAATTTAACCTCTATGAATTTAGCCGCGCAATGCGCCAGCAAGATTGTGAAGTTCCTATGCGCATATACTCTCATATTGAGCCTTATATGGGGGGACCTGAAAAGATCATGAATACTAATGGTGCAGGAGATGGCGCGTTATCCGCATTGCTACACGATATCACCGCAAACTCCTATCATCGCTTCAATGTGCCTAATTCCAGTAAGCATACGCGCCAATATCTAACTTACTCTTCGCTTGCTCAAGTGTGCAAATATGCAAACCGCGTGAGCTATCAAGTCTTGACTCAACATTCGCCGCGTTTAACGCGTGGCCTACCTGAAAAAGAAGACAGCTTAGAAGAGTCCTATTGGGAGCGTTAATACGCAAGCCTTTGCATAATGCCTCATTGTTTGAGCAAAACAGTGGGGTATTTTTTTACCTCAATGCCAGAAAAAAATTCCCCCACATCGTGGGGGAAGAGGACACAAAAAATATCATCAATAATGGTTTAGGCGGGGATGAGTATAACGACTTATCTATGCTAAAAAGTGGAGAAAATGTGAATCTATTTATTATTAATTATTCTATTTTAGAATTTTTAATAGTGAAAAATCGCATATTAGTCGGGGGCGAACAGTTCACGCTCTCTCAGTAAACCAGTCATGATTGAAAAGAGTAAGCTGCATCCCTGATACAGGGATTAACACAACAGAATTACCAGATAAACAAAGGGAAGCCGAAGCTTCCCTTAAATGTGTTTTAATGAGAGGGTTTTAGATATTCATCTAGACTTTTACCTTCACCGGCTGTGGGAGAAGGGTCATCATCCATTGAGCAACCATACTCAGTGACATCATTACACATAAAAGTTGCCATCGCTTTAGCAATTTCATGTTCACCAATAATAATATGCTCAGCACCACGCTCTTTAATAAAGCTGACTTCATCATCGTAGTGCGCGCGAACAATCACTGTGATATCTGGGTTTAGCTCTTTAGCATGCGCGACGATTTCACCCGCTTCATAACCATTTGGAATGGTAAGAAGCAGCGTTTTTGCACACTCAATACGAGCAAGGCTGATGATATCTCTATTAGCACCGTTACCTAAAATAGCACTGAACCCGTTTTCTGCTAGCTCTTCAAATTTAGCGCGAGTATCTTCAACCACGACTAATGGGATATCACGTCTACGCAGTTTATCTGCCAGCATAGTTCCTACACGACCGTAACCAACGATAATTGCATGGCCACAAATATCGACAGGAATTTGAGTTTCTTCTTCCAAAGTCTCTTCGAGTAACTGCTCTTCGGCGGTTTCGGTCTTCTCTAAGTACTTATCCAATAAGCTGAACAGCACTGGGTTAAGCATAATAGAGACAATGGCACCGGCTAACACAAGGTTTTGCGCCTCTTTATCCATCACGCCAAGCGCCATTCCCATCCCCGCTAAAATAAAGGCAAACTCACCGATTTGGGCAAGGCTGACAGAGATGGTTAATGCGGTTCGCCGCGAGTGACCAAATAAACGCACAAGCACCAACGCTGCGGCGGATTTACCCACAATGATAATAGCGAGAACAGCAATCACACCTAATGGGTGATCAATAATGACCACAGGGTCAAATAGCATACCAACAGACACAAAGAATAGAACAGCAAACGCATCTCTGAGCGGTAATGTGTCTTGTGCTGCACGGTGGCTTAGTTCTGACTCATTTAATACCATACCAGCAAAGAACGCGCCAAGAGCGAAGGAGGCATCAAATAAGGCGACAGCCGCATAGGCGATACCTAATGCAAGTGCCAATACAGCCAATGTAAACAGTTCACGAGAGCCGGTGGATGCGGTGCGCGATAAAATCCAAGGTATGACTCTGCGGCCAATCACTATCATGAGGATAATGAAGGCGACAACTTTACCTATTGTCCATGCAAGACCGATGAGTAACTCACTTAAGCTGGCTTGCTCTGAATTCATAATCGCGGCGGCGGCTGGTAGTAGTACCAGTGTTAATACCATTGCCAGATCTTCAACAATCAACCAGCCGATAGCAATTTTACCGCGTTGACTGTCAATCAGTTGCCGCTCTTCTAAGGCGCGAAGTAACACTACGGTACTGGCTGTGGATAAACAGAGGCCGAAAACAATCCCTGAAAAGGTTCCCCAACCAAAAAGGGTGGAAAGGCCTAAACCTAACAGTGTAGCAACCGCAATTTGTGCAATAGCACCGGGAATGGCGATGGTTTTAACCGCCATAAGATCTTTAAGCGAAAAGTGTAACCCAACGCCAAACATCAGTAGGATAACACCTATCTCAGCGAGTTCAGGTGCAAGTGTTGTATCGGCAACAAAACCAGGTGTAAAAGGACCGGCCAAGACTCCAGCCGCAAGATACCCCACTAGAGGGGAAATTTTTAATCGCTGAGCGATCATACCTAACAAATATGCAAGGGCGAGACCACCAACAATGGTTGTGATTAAGGGCGTAGAATGCTCCATTTAGTCT
The DNA here is from genome assembly GCF_028482365.1 of Providencia sp. PROV122. Lineage (NCBI taxonomy): Bacteria > Pseudomonadati > Pseudomonadota > Gammaproteobacteria > Enterobacterales > Morganellaceae > Providencia > Providencia sp. PROV122. The sequence goes on from NZ_JAMPQI010000001.1 coordinate 141,999, forward strand.
CCTTTTATTAATTTGAATTTTTAGGAATAAAATTCCCGTATTTTGGAATGCGCTTTGCATATAATTCTATTTTATCGTTATTTGAGAAAAATTTCCTTAAAAAATTTCAATGTTTTTCAAATAAAAGTACTGTATTAGTGCTAAATCGTTACAAAGATGTCATTTTTATGATTTTTTATTGAATTTTAAGTGGGATATAGAAGGATATGCCCATACTTATTTTTCAATAAGTATGGGTGAAATAAAGAGAAATAGTTATTTTTGTTCTAAATTTGGTAGTAGTACAGTGAAAATTCCTAATAATGGTAGAAAAGCACAATATTGATAAACTTGTTCAATACTGGTCTTATCGGCAATCTGCCCTAGCACTGCCGCTCCAACGCCTCCCATACCAAATGCTAATCCAAAAAATAGCCCTGAAATCATGCCTGTTTTACCGGGGATGAGATCTTGTGCGTAGACTAAAATGGCTGAAAATGCAGAAGCTAATATTAATCCGATAATAACGGTCAAAATACTGGTCCAGTACAGGGAAGCATGCGGTAGCATTAGCGTGAAAGGCGCAACGCCTAAAATAGAAAACCAAATAACATATTTGCGCCCGATCTTATCGCCAACAGGCCCACCAATCATGGTTCCTGCTGCGACGGCAAAGAGAAAAATAAACAGATGGAACTGGGCGTTTTGTACACTAACACCAAATTTATCAATGAGATAAAAGGTATAATAGCTACTAATGCTGGCTAGATAAAAGTACTTGGAAAAAATTAAAATCAGCAATATCGTCAATGAGCCAATCACCGCTTTACGTGGTAGTACTTTGACTTCCACGTGACGAACTGGTTTTTTGCTGGTGGTGCGATGCTGTTGCTTATACCAACGGCTCACTTGCAATAAAACCACAATAGCTAATAAGGCCGCCAGAGAGAACCAGCCAACGTTCCCTTTACCATATGGCTCAATGATGAGTGCCGCGAGTAGCGGGCCTAATGAGGAGCCTAAATTTCCACCGACTTGGAAGAACGATTGTGCAAGGCCATGTCGCCCCCCTGATGCCATACGCGCAACGCGAGATGATTCAGGATGGAATACGGAAGAGCCTGTTCCTACCAGCGCAGCAGCAAGCAAAATAACCGGGAAGGTTTCCGCCATAGCGAGTAACAACAAACCTGTTAGCGTAAAGCCCATTCCTATTGGGAGTGAATAAGGTTGTGGATGTTTGTCAGTATAATAGCCAATGATCGGTTGTAGTAGTGATGCCGTAATTTGGTAAGTCAACGTGATCAAACCAACCTGTGCAAAACTTAATGAAAAGTCGGATTGCAATAACGGATAAATAGCTAATATCAAAGACTGGATCATATCATTCAGTAAATGAGAGAAGCTAATTGCGGTTAGAATACTGAAAACGGTTTTGCCTGTTTTGCTGATAGGCTTTGATGGTGCGGTATTGCTAGAACTTGTTGTTTGGTCGCTCATAGTTAGTAACTTCTAGTTGTGTTGCACAATTGTTATCAATATAGCGTATTTGTAATTTATTTGAACTAATAAATATCACGATAAAAAAAGTCACTCGTGTCATTATTTTGATTGATGTCTCACTTTAATGAAACAAGCATCATTTTATGCACTGGTTATCTAATTATGATCGCGGTTTTGTGCTATATACTCATCATACTTCAACGTGTGGTGCTACTGACGGCGCTCATTCGTATGAGACACAGCCTGCCTTATATTTCTATGGTAATACGTCCGTGACGTATCTTAAATGATATAGAGTATAAGATAGGCGGTGATATTAAACTTATTATCTACTTATACCGCACAAAATTCCTATATCGGCAGGGAGAAAGAGATGAAATTAACCTTTAAAGCATCGGTATGCGCATTAACGGTATCTTTAGCACTGTTGCCTATCGCACAGGCAAATGCTTGGGAAAAAGATAAAACCTATAACATCACCATTTTGCATACTAATGACCATCATGGTCACTTCTGGCATAACGATCACGGTGAGTATGGCTTAGCGGCTCAAAAAACGGTGGTTGATGAAATCCGTGATGAAGTTGCGAAACAAGGTGGAAGCCTATTGCTGCTTTCTGGTGGTGATATCAATACAGGTGTACCTGAATCTGACTTGCAAGATGCAGAGCCTGATTTTAAAGGGATGAACTTAGTCGGTTATGATGCGATGGCATTAGGTAACCATGAGTTTGATAATCCGCTTGAAGTGTTACGTACCCAAGAAAAATGGGCTAATTTCCCATTCTTATCTGCCAACATTTACCAAACTAGCACCGGTAAACGCTTGTTCAAGCCTTATCAAATTTTTGATAAGCAAGGCGTCAAAATCGCCGTATTAGGATTGACCACGGACGATACAGCGAAACTCGGCAATCCAGCTAATTTCCCAGATGTGGAATTTAGAACGCCATCGGTAGAGGCGAAAAAAGTGATTGAAGAGCTGCGTGAGACTGAAAAGCCAGACATTATTATTGCAGCCACCCATATGGGGCACTACGATGACGGTCAACATGGTTCGAATGCACCGGGTGATGTTGAAATGGCGCGTAGTTTACCTGCTGGATATTTAGATATGATAGTAGGTGGTCACTCACAAGATCCCGTTTGTATGTCTGCGGAGAATAAAAACTATAAACAAGTCGACTATGTGCCGGGAACACCTTGTGCACCTGATAATCAAAATGGCACTTGGATCGTTCAAGCCCATGAATGGGGGAAATATGTCGGTCGCGCAGATTTCGAATTTAAAAATGGTAAGTTCACACTGAAACATTACCAATTGATCCCTATCAACTTGAAAAAGAAAGTGACTAAAGAAGATGGCACCACTGAGCGTGTCTATTACACTCAAGAAATTGCGCACAACCCAGAAATGATGAAGTTACTGACACCTTATCAAGAGAAAGGGGGTGAGCAGCTGAATGTTAAAGTTGGCTCTGTTGAAGGCAAACTCGAAGGCGACCGTAGTAAAGTTCGTTTTGTGCAAACTAACATGGGGCGTCTCTTGTTAGCGGCACAAAAAGAGCGTGCAGGTGCTGATTTTGCAATTATGAGTGGCGGCGGTGTCCGTGATTCGATTGAGAGCGGTGATATTACATATAAAGATGTTTTAAAGGTACAGCCATTTACGAATGAATTAGTGTATGTTGACTTCAAAGGCAGCGAAGTGCTTCCATATTTGCAGGCTGCTGCGAACATGAAACCTGATTCAGGCGCTTACGCACAGTTTTATAATGTCAGCCTGACTGTTAATCCGGATGGTAGCATCAGTGACGTGAAAATTGATGGTAAGCCAGTTGATCCTGAAAAAACTTACCGTATGGCAACACTGAATTTTAATGCTATAGGCGGTGATGGCTATCCGAAAATCGATAATCATCCTAACTACGTCAATACAGGGTTTGTCGATGCGGAAGTGTTGAAAGGCTATATTGAAAAACATTCACCACTAAAAGCGGCAGACTATGAACCAAAAGGCGAAATTGTTTATAAAAAATAATGCCCAAGTCGCCTATTAATAACATTTCAATAGGCGAGTGAACTGCTTACAAGGCCTGATCCCAGACAGTAACTGGGGTCAGGCCTTTTCGTTTGCTTTCATACTTTCATCTGCTTGCAATAGGCGAGTTATTGCCGTGTGCAAATGGGGGATAAAATCTTTTTTAGAGTAAGTCGCGAACTGGATTTGCGCCATAAAAAAGGGTAATTGATGCGCTAAGGCGGGATATTTATTGTGTAGCCGAGTGATATGTTCATCTAATGTATCTGGCCAGTCTGTGTCGTTAGGCGTCCGTAAAATATTTGTAGAGCGGATAAGTTTCTTAGAAGCTTCTTTGGATAATTTTAAGAACGTTGCCTGATCATCCGTACTTGCCATTTTCTGAATGTAATCTAAGAGAGTGGTGTGATAATCACCATTGACGGCTAAGGCGATGGCCCTTGATGGGCGGAATAGGGGAAAATATCGGGAAAGGTCGTCACCATAAATGATACGGCAATGGTGCTTTAGCCAGTATCCCCAACTGTTGGTGTTATTCGGTGACAGGACCTCCTGTTGACTGGCTATATCGAAATCCACCTTTGGAACAATAGGGTAAAGTCGAAGGCTATTTTCGCCTATCTTGCTGAGCGCTAAAGCCTCTGTGTTATCAATATTGCCGTGAAAAATAACACAGAGATCCAGATCGGATTTAGGAGAAGTAGCTTTGCCACGTGCAACGCTACCATAAATAAAAATACTGCAAATTCTATCGCCATACTGAGCGAGTAGTTGTGATTGAACAGATGTGAGTAGTTCTTGATATCTCGCTGGTATAGGTTGCTTTTTTAATGTGCAGATATAGCCATTTTCATCAACTGCCATTTTTGAGTACCTTTTTCATGATGAAGATTGCAGTAACAAGGAGCGTTTTATTCCCCCTTTATCTCGAGAAATCTATTTTGTGATCTGACCAAAAATAACGTAAATCCAGCAAGTTAACAAATGCCGTTGGTTAAGCTTACTAATTTTGCACCTTGAAAGAGGTCATCTACGGTATGTCTTTATGATCGATCACGGAAGCAGGCTCCGGTGGTGCACCAAGGATAACATTAGGCCAGCGCAATACAGCGGCTGACGCTTCTGTTTGTCCTCCGTAGGCGTATAACAGCATAATGCCGCCGGGCTTAATCGATTTTTGTATCGCTGCGGTATACAGATGGATCGGCATCATGGCGGGGCCATTGTAAGCAAATTGAGGAAATGTATTGATGACCCGTTTGGGTTCGATCCCCAATACATTAGCGGAAAACTCGGCATGCCAAGCTGTCGGGGCATTGAGTGCGACACAATCGATATCGTTAATAGAGAGTTTTGCTTTGGCTAATGCGCCTTTTACGGTCTGTTTAAGGTAATATTCTGCTGTTGAACGTAGCACGTGGGTTACTGGCTTATTGAAACTGAGGCGGATATGTTGCGCTGTTGGCGAATATTGGTCTTCGACGACCTTAAAGCACCAAGTGCCACATGTTTCACCAAGGTGTAACGATTTAGAGCCCAGCAGGCCATATCCTTCTTTAACAGGGCCTACGATGAAGGCGGTGGATGCGTCACCATGAAAACGCATGGCGGCATTGTCGTCGTCAAGTGCCCGAGAGAATAGTGCTGTGGCAATGACTAATACCTTGTTATTTAAGCCGCTGCTTACCAAGCCACAAGCTGTTAGTAATGCTGACATCGAGCTATTACAGGTTGCCCCAATATTAAAGGCGCCACCACCGATACCGAGTGCCTGTGCGATATAGCCTGCATCACCACAACCAATATGGTCATCAAACATGGAAGTGACAATGAGGCAATCTATATCACTAGCGGCGACTTTTGAGGCTGATAACACCTTGGTTGCTGCTTTGATCCCGAGTGAGGAAGCGCTTTCATGATTGACCACGACTCTGCGCTCGACACTGCCTAAAAAGGGATCGGATAGATAAGGTTGCATGGCTTTATCATAAAGAGACTGGTGTTGGTGAGTTGAAAATTTAGGTGAATGAGAAGAGGTGATGGCCTCTTTATCCCACCATGCATTAGTGCGTAAACCTTCTGGTAAATGAATGGCAACAGCTTGAATTCCAACTGATAACATAGGTTCTCCTTACATGGTTTCTATGATGATGCCAAATGCATTGAGCGTTCATAACATTCATCGCAAATAAAACAGAAACGGTTTTTAACCTTTAGGAGTCTGTTTGAGTTGTTACTATTAAGACGGATATAAATTATTATTTTATTTATACGGTAAATAATAATTTTTGGATTTTTAAATGTAATATAAAAATAAATATTAATTTATAATTTTCATAATTCAAGCTGGTAGCATATAAAAATATGCTTATATATCAATCGATTTAATAAAGGTGCTCATTTATTTTAGATGATGACTATTTTATAAAGTTATGATAAATCGACTGGCTTATGACTTATAAATAATAAAGCATAAACCAGTATGATGAATTGATAGTGTAAGGGAAATGAGAGTATTATCGATAACAACGCTCAGGGGTTTTACACTTTCTTTATTTCAGCAAATGTTGCATTGAGAACGCGAGCTAAATCCTGTGGCGCTATTTCAATGTCTAACCCTCTTTTACCGCCAGAAATAAAGATGGTGGAAAATTGTTGCGCTTGGCTATCGATAACGGTAGGCAGACGTTTTTTCTGCCCTAGTGGGCTTATCCCTCCAACTAAATAACCTGTTGTTTTTTGTGCTATCTGTGGGTCGGCCATTTCAACTTTTTTGGTTTTGAAAACCTTAGCAACCAGTTTTAAATCTAACTGCCCTGATACAGGGGTTACTGCGACCGCTAACGTTTTTTGATCACCATTAAGTGCAATAAGTAGCGTTTTGAAAACTTGTTTAGCATCTAAACCGAGTTTGCTCACTGCTTCATTACCAAAATCATGCACATTAGGATCATGATCATAAGGGTGGAGCGTGAAGTTTATTTTTTGTTTTTCAAGTAACTTTACAGCGGGAGTCATGTTTTTACCTGTTTTGTATTCAATTTCGTAGATAACTAACTAAACTATCATCACCAAATAAATGTAAAGCACCAACGGTAACCACATAATTACCATCAGGTAATGCCTTTAGCTTGCTACTCCAATCTTGGTTACGTTGTTCCATGAGAACACGATAAACATCATCACTGAATGTTTTAGGTAATGTGACACGGTTATGGGGTTGGTAATCAAGCCACCAGCTTATCATGGTCTGTAATGAACGGGCATTAGCGCGCCAGTGCTCTAACGTATCTTGTAATAAAGGTAAGCCTTCTTGGGGCAAGTTTAATAATAGCTCGACTTGCGCATCAGTACCTTCCAACTCGATGATTTTCATCCGCTGAGATTGTGCATTACGGAGTAATTGGTAATCAATCCCATAGTGCCCGTGTAGTCCTAACCCTTGAGCTTGGGTGGATTGTAAAATTAGGGCGACTTGCCATGAGGGTAACGCATCAAATTGGCTTGGATTTTGATGTATTTCTTGGCAGCAACTTTGCAGTCGTTGATATTCGTCAGTGCTTAGGCGATCTTGTAGGGGGGCACGAAGAGCATTATCGGTTATAAAAGGGGAGCGGGTATCCGTGATGTCGGCTTCAACAATCAGGGCATCGGCTCGATTGAGTTTATCGAGAAGAATGTCAGAAAGTGGAAACATGTTTTCAGTTCCCATATGAATACTACCAACAATATGCAGCTTAAGATTTTTTGATAAGCGAACATCAATAGCTGGATAAGGGTAGACGGGAGCTGCTTCTGTATGTAACCAGTTTTTTAAGTTTTCGAGCAGCTTGGCCATTTCACTTTCCTACGTTTTAGTATCAGTCCTTTAGATTAAACAATCTTGTAGCGATTTGCGACTCACTTTGCGCTATTTTATCTGTAAAATTGGATTGGGGTTAGGCATGATATCACGAGCAATTTACCTAAGCGTGAAAAGCCCGACATTCAGTTAAACTCAATGTCGGGCTGTAGCCTATTGTTGTTTCGGTTTAAAGCGTAGCAGTCGGTTGGCGTTAGTCACGACGGTGATTGAGGAGAGGGCCATTGCTGCACCTGCAACCACAGGGTTCAACAATGTTCCTGTTAGAGGGTAAAGAATACCCGCTGCAATTGGGATCCCCAATGTGTTGTAGACAAAGGCACCAAATAGGTTTTGTTTCATATTGCGCAATGTGCCTTTTGAAATGGCAACCGCATCTGCAACACCATGTAGGCTTTGGCGCATTAAGGTAATCGATGCTGTTTCTATCGCAATATCACTGCCGCCTCCCATTGCGATACCAACATCGGCACGGGCCAGTGCGGGGGCATCGTTGATCCCATCGCCAACCATTGCCACTTTATGGCCTTTGGCTTGTAAAGCTTCGATTGCAGCCGATTTACCATCTGGCATGACGCCTGCGATCACTTCATCAATTCCCGCTTCTTTTGCGATGGCTTTTGCGGTAACTGGGTTATCCCCTGTTAACATAACTAAACGAAAGCCTTGTTTATGTAAGCGAGCTAAGGCACTGACGCTGTCTTCACGTAATGGATCACGGATAGAAAGCAATGCAGCGATTTTATCTTCTACGGCTAACAAAACGGGGGTGACCCCCATTGAAGCTTGTTGATGCAATGTTTCTTCAATCGCACTGGTATCGATATGACTTTGCATCAATAATTTTTGGTTACCAAGTAATACCGTTTTGCCTTCGATGATGGCACTGACACCGAGACCTGCTAATGTCCTAAACTGTTCGCTTGTAGGGAAGGAGAGCCCTTTGGCTCGATTGACAATTGCACGAGCAAGCGGGTGGTTAGAGCCACTTTCCAATGAAGCCGCAAGTTGTAGTACTTCTGTCTCAGAAAAGCCATTAAAGGTATGGATATCGGTAACCTGTGGCATGCCTTCTGTTAATGTGCCCGTTTTATCGAAGACGATAGTGTCTAACTCACTTGCTTGTTGCAGAGCATCGGCATCACGGACAAGCACACCAAATTCTGCCGCCCGCCCAACGCCAGAGATGATTGACATGGGGGTCGCCAGACCAAGAGCACACGGACAAGCAATAATCAAAACAGTCGTGGTGATGACTAATGCGTAGGTAATTTGCGGGGCTGGGCCGACAAAATACCAAATAAGCCCTGAAATGACAGCAATGGCAACCACGACAGGTACGAATATCGATGAAATACGATCGGCTAATTGGCCAATTTGAGGCTTACTGCTTTGAGCTTGGCGCACAAGATGGATAATACGCGCTAGTGTGGTTTGGCTACCCACAGCCGCCGCGCGAAATAACACAGTACCATCTTGAACGACAGTGCCTGCATGTACCTGATCGCCTTTGCTTTTTTGTTGAGGAATGGGTTCACCGGTTAGCATCGCTTCATCTAGCCAGACTTCACCTTCAATAATTTCGCCATCAACAGGTACACGATCCCCCGTTGTTAGGCGTAAAGTCATCCCTTTTTTGACTTGCTCAAGTGGCATATCCACTTCACCTTGCTCGGTAACCACGCGGGCAGTCGGAGGCGTCAAGTCCAGTAATCGCTCTAAGGCTTTTGAGGAGCGCTGGCGGGCACGTTGCTCTAGTGCATGGCCTAAATTAATCAGACCAATAATCATCGCACTGGCCTCATAGTAGAGATGGCGTGCTTGTTCAGGGAAAATCTCAGGCCACAAGTTGACGACAATTGAGTATAACCAAGCAGCACCTGTACCGAGTGCGACCAAAGTATCCATTGTCGCACTGCCATTTTTTAGGCTTTGCCAAGCGTTTTTATAGAAATGACCACCAGCAAAGACCATCACGGCGAAAGTTAAAACCCCAATGGTTAGCCAAATTGAGTGGTTTTGTGGCGTGAGCATCATATTGTCGCCGATCATCCCCCAGATCATCACAGGGATACCAAGGGCTAATGCAAGTGCAGATTGCCAACGAAAACGGCGCATATTTGCATCAGCGACTTGTTGCTGCCGTGCTCGGCGTTCAGCTTCGTCTTGTATGATTTCGGCGCCGTAGCCAGCGTTTTCCACCGCAGCTATCAGTGCGGCTGGCTGCGCGGTTCCCGTCACTAGCGCGCTACGCTCAGCAAGGTTAACACGGGCATTTTCAACGCCCGGAACACTGTTGAGGGCTTTTTGCACTTTATTAACGCAACTTGCACAAGTCATACCATCTAATAATAGCTGGATACTGTCATCTGAAGGGGAGATGTCAGGTTGCTCGCCTAAATCGGACTTTTGAGCCGGTATTTCACAGATTGCCGCTGAGTCAGTTTCCGGCTGTTCAGGCGATTTTGCTAGCGGCTGCGTTTTTGGGAAGTTAGCCCCCGCTTGATTTAATGTGGCTTGGTAACCCGCATCAGCCACAGCGGCAATTAACGCCTCTACAGGTGCATTACCATATATCACGGCAGAGTTAGTATCGACATCCGCATAATCAACACCGTCAACGGCCTCAAGGGCAAGGCGGGTTTTTTCAGCACATTTCATGCAACTAAGCCCCGATAATGCTAATGTCACCTGACTGGGTTGTGCCACTTTTGCATGATAGCCTGCTTGCTCAACCGCATTAATTAAGGTATCTGCTGCTGCACTACCGTAAACTTTTGCTTGTTGAGTATCGACAATAGCAGCCGCTACACCGTCAACCGCTTCAAGTGCTTGCTGTGTTTTACCGGCACAGTTCATGCAGCTAAGGCCGGATAGCTGTAGCGTGATATCCGGTTGTTCGGCCATTTTTGCGTCATAACCCGCCTGTTGAATAGTTTCAATCAATGATTGAGCGCTAGCATTACTTTCAATCACTGCATACTCAATGGTGACGTTGAAATGATCAATGTCCGAGCGGGCTTCAAGTGCTTTGGTGACTGTACCAACACAGTGCATACAACTTAGCCCTTGCAGGGAGAGAATGATTTTGCTACTCATAAGTAAAATCTCCTTAACTCATGACGGATCCTGTCGTTTTTATTATCATGGCAGAATACACTGAAATTTTTAAACAAATATAAATTTTTTGATATGTAGGGAAGGTTAAACCTTCCCTCAAGGGTAAGGTCAAGGGGTATGATGAATATTAGTGAAATTGCCAAGAAAACCGGTCTTACCGCAAAGGCCATTCGTTTTTACGAAGAAAAAGGTTTAATTACTCCACCTGAACGGGGGGAAAATAGTTATCGCTATTATCAAGATAGACACCTTAATGAATTAGGTCTGTTAAAACAGGCAAAAGATGTCGGTTTTACGTTAGAAGAGTGCGGCGAGTTATTGAGTTTGTTCCGTAACCCAGCAAGACACAGCGCGGATGTGAAAAATACCACAATGGCGAAAATTGCAGAGTTAGAGCAGACAATCGCGAAATTGTCTGCTATTAAAGATACGCTGCAAAACTTAGTGGACGCTTGTCCCGGTGATGAGAATGCAGACTGCCCGATTATTGATCACTTGTCTCGGGGTTGTTGCCATCATGATAAGGCTTAACATGCAGAGTGATCCCATCCACTGAGGTGATGATCACCTCAGTGCCTGCTTTTAAAGGTTGCTCACTGTATGTTCGCCAACTGCCATCGGCTAGGCGTGCGCGGCTAAAACCTTCATCCGTATCGGAAATCAGACGGACTTTAGTGCCAATGAGTTGGTGGCTCTTTTGGTTGACCTCATCTGCTTGTGAGTTTTTACGTAAACTTAACCATTTCCGCCATAATACGGCTGAAAGGATAGTTAAGATAGCAAATAAAATCCCTTGCCATTCCCAACCCAGAAAAGGCAGCACGAAAGTAATGATCGCCACCGCAACAGCGGCGATCCCCGACCATAATAGATAACCACCGGTACCGAGCAGTTCACCAATCAGCAATAAACCACCAAGGCACAGCCAAAACCATGCGGGTTGAGCGCTGATAAGTTCTATCATGAGTTTTCCTGTTTCTTATTCGAGTGCGTTTTTTTGCTTTCACCGACAAGTTCAGCAATCCCTCCGATAGCGCCCATTAAATTGCTCGCCTCAAGTGGCATCATGATCACTTTACTGTTGTCAGCAGAGCCAATACTTGTCAGTGCCTCGGTATATTTCTGAGCAACGAAATAGTTGATTGCTTGCATATCACCCGCCGCGATAGCCTCAGAAACCATCTTAGTCGCTTTTGCTTCCGCCTCAGCAGCCCTTTCACGGGCTTCTGCTTGTAAGAATGCAGATTGACGATCCCCTTCTGCTTTGAGAATTTGTGACTGTTTTTCACCTTCCGCTTTCAAGATAGCCGCTTGACGAATACCTTCAGCTTCCAGAATGTCGGCACGCTTAGTACGCTCTGCTTTCATCTGCGCATTCATCGCGTTGACTAGCTCTTTCGGTGGCTTAACATCACGAATTTCGATACGGGTGATTTTCACCCCCCAAGGGTTGGTTGCGTCATCCACAATGTGCAGAAGGCGTGAGTTGATGGAATCTCGTTGTGACAACATCTCGTCCAGCTCCATGGAGCCTAATACGGTACGAATATTGGTCATTGTCAGGTTCAAAACAGACAGCTCGAGATTGCTAACTTCATAAGCTGCACGCACTGGGTCAACGACTTGAATAAAACAGACGGCATCGATGGTGACGTTAGCATTATCACGCGAGATAACTTCTTGCGATGGGATATCAAGGACTTGCTCCATCATATTGATGCGACGACCTATTTTATCCATAAATGGCACAATAATATGTAACCCCGGCTGCAATGTTCTGGTATAACGACCAAAACGTTCAACCGTCCATTGATAGCCTTGCGGTACTGTTTTGACACAGGTAAAAACAATAACAATCGCAATAAAAATAATAATCGGTATAGCACCAAACGCGAACAAATCCATGATCATTCCTTATTTAGTAAAGTAATGAATATACTTGTCGGCGATACTTACTGGCCATCGCATCTCCTGTTCCCATTGCCGACATAATATCCATCATTGTTTTTTTCACGGCGCCATCTCCAGCGCTGAGGTCTTTTTTCAAGAAGCTAAATAGCATTTCTAAAGCTTCTTCATTGCGATTCACTTCATGTAATTTTAATGCCAATTGCACAGCTAGCTCGGCATTGTCTGAGTCAGCATCAAATTCTTGTTGTAATTGCTGGATCTCTGGCGTATCCGCCGCTTGTCTGAGCAACTCAATTTGTGCCACTAACCCTTGATAGCGGCTATCTTGGTCCTGCATCGGAACCGATGTCAGTGTTTTTTCTGCCTCATCCACAAGATTCAGACCGATCTGTGTTTCTGCTAATAACAGGGTGATATCACTGTTTTTCTCATTAAGCTGATGCGCTTCTTTAAGTAACGGTAGCGCTTCCTGAGGTTTCCCCTCAGCAATCAACTCTGCTGCTTGTGCGGCTTTCAACTCTTCTGGACTAGGCAATACGCGCGAAAGCATCTCTAATACGACTTCTTCGGGTTGAGGGCCTTGGAAACCATCAACAGGACGACCTTCTTGCAGAATATAAACGGTTGGTATTGCTCTAAGACCAAATTGAGCTGCAACATTTTGCTCTACGTCACAATTGACGCGCGCCAACATAAACAGACCCGCATAGTCATTGGCAATTTTATCGAGAGTCGCACCAAACTCTTGACAGTGCGGGCTTTGTGCAGACCAGAAGTAGAACATAACTGGCATCTGCATGGATTGTTCTACAACTTGGTGTAAATTTTGTTCATTAACATCCACGATTTGGGCAAAAGATTGCATAAAATATCTCTTTTAAATAAGTTTTTAATACTCTAAAGGTGGGGCTATTTTATTTTTTTTCAAGCCTTTTTTCCCTGACCTGCCAGTATTTTATCCATCAAGCAATCCGGTAGCAGCCGTTTCAGTATGCGAACTATGACGGTGAGCAAAGTGACTGAATAACGGATACGTGGACGAGGGCTTTCAAGGGCATGTACCAATTTTGCGACCACATGTTCTGGCGTTAAGGTAAAACGTTGTGCAATTCCTGGGTTTTTAACCGGATTATCTTGCTGTGTTTGCGCCACATTACTGGTGAAATTGGTATGGATGGGGCCTGGTTCAATTAAACTGACATGGACACCCGTGCCTTTTAGCTCCAAACGGAGCGCATCGGACCATGCCTCTAACGCATATTTACTCGCTGCATAGGCACCACGACCCGGCGTTGAAATAATTCCCATTACCGAGCTAGTTTGTACGATACGCCCCTCATGATGAGCTAGCATGGCTGGAAGCAAGCGCAAGGTCAATTGGTGTATTCCGAAAAAGTTAGTCGAAAACTGAGACTCTAATTGCTGGCGGTTAATACTCGTCAGCGCGCCGTACACACCAAAGCCGGCATTATTGAATAAGCCAAAAAGGCGCCCTTGGCATAGCGTCAATACCTCATCGGCAGCGCTATCTATGCTATGGCTATCATCAAGGTCGAGTACAACAGTATCGAAGCCTAGTCCTTTTAGGTGCAAAACATCAGCTTCTTTACGGCAGGCAACTATCACATGATAACCTCGTTTGCGAAGTGTTTGGGCGGCACAAAAGCCAATACCGCTAGAAGCACCGGTGATAAATACCGACTTTTGCATAACTTTACCTACCTATAGGCTCAAATTGATATAAAAACTGCTTTACAATTACCCACTTATTTATTCTTTTAATTTGCTGAAGAAGTTAAATAAGGGAGTAATTGTTTTTCCATAAAATCAGCGATAGAAGGTTGAGCTTCTACAGTTGGGTGAATACCATCTTGTTGGATCCACTCAGGTTTAGTAATGATGGTTTCCATATAAAAAGGCAGTAGTGGAACCGCGTTTTGTTGTGCAAGTGCAGGATAAACATTTTCGAAACTAGAAGTATAACGCTTACCGTAGTTCGGCGGTATACGAATTTGCATTAAAAGCGGTTTCGCACCGGACTGCGTTATTTGTTCAATAATTTGTTGTAGTGTGTTCTCCATCTGTTTAACAGATAGCCCTTGCAAACCATCGTTTGCACCTAACTCGATCAATACCCAATCGGGTTTGTGTTGTTCAAGTAAGGCAGGAAGGCGCTCGAGCCCTTGGGCTGAGGTGTTTCCACTAATGCTACCGTTAATGACAATAACGGGTGGCGACGATTTCTGCCAACGTTCGGCAAGGAGTGAAGCCCATGCTTGCTCTGCCGGTAAGCGATAGCCTGCACTGAGGCTGTCACCAAGGATTAACAGTTTTGTGGCTGCGAGTGCTTGCCCACTTGCGACAAATAATAGGAGAAATACCAGTAAATGTCGGCGGAAAATATTCTTGAAGTTCATCATCTCATTAAACGTGTTGGTCAAGGGGAACATGAACTCACTATATTGCAAGGTGTTGAACTAATTGTCGAGTCCGGTCAAACAATTGCATTAATTGGCGAGTCTGGTTCTGGTAAGTCGACTTTATTAGGCATTATTGCCGGTTTAGATGATGGTAGCAGTGGCAGCGTTAGCCTATTAGGGCACGAATTGACCCAAATGGATGAAGAACAACGCGCTTATTTGCGTGCCCAGAGTGTGGGCTTTGTTTTTCAATCTTTTATGTTGATACCAACACTTAATGCCCTCGAAAATGTGCAATTGCCTGCTCTATTGCGAGGTGAGCCAGAGTCACAGAGCTATCAACAAGCAGCCGCCTTGCTTTCTGAACTTGGGTTAGGCCATCGCTTAAAACATATGCCGGCGCAGTTATCTGGAGGTGAACAGCAGCGCGTTGCATTAGCAAGAGCATTTAATGGGCGGCCTAAAATTCTGTTTGCCGATGAGCCAACGGGAAACCTTGACCGACATACTGGCGATAAAATCGCCGATCTTCTATTTTCCATGAACAAAGAGCATGGCACAACATTGATCCTTGTGACACATGATAACGAATTAGCTGCCCGTTGCCAGCGTCGCTTACGACTGGTAGATGGTGTATTGAGGGAAGAAGCATGATTTGGCGTTGGTTTTGGCGTGAGTGGAAAACGCCATCACTTCTGATCGTCTGGCTGGCGCTGACTTTAGCCGTCGCTTGTGTGCTTGCTTTAGGGCGTATTAGTGACCGTATTGAAAATAGCATGAGCTACCAAAGCCGAGAGCTATTAGCGGGTGACTTGGTGTTGCGCTCCTCTTATCCCAGTGATCCTGAGTGGTTGCAACAAGCAGAAGCGATGGGGCTAAAACTAAGCCAACAAATGTCGTTTTCTACTATGGCTTATTCGACGGCTGATGAAGATTTACGTCCACAATTAGTGCTGGTTAAAGCCGCAGATCAGGCTTATCCACTTTATGGTGAGCTTATCACTGAGCCAGCCGGACTTCGACCAACCAAAGGGGAAATTTTAGTTGCCCCTCGCTTGTTGGAGTTACTTAACTTAAAAATTGGCGATAACATCGATATTGGCGACGCGACCCTAAAAGTTGCTGGAACATTAGTCCAAGAGCCGGATAGCGGCTTTAACCCATTCCAAATCGCTCCGAGAGTACTTATCTCATTAGAAGATGCTGAATTGACAGGCGCCGTACAAGTGGGGAGTCGATTAACCTATCGAGATATGTTTGCTGGAGAAACCGCCACAGTTGATGCTTTTGAATCTCAGTTTGATGGGCAATTAAGAACGGATCAACGTTGGTTTACGTTAAAAGAAAATAGTGGGGCGGTAGGAAAAACTTTCCAGCGGGCGCAGCAATTTTTATTACTGTCGGTATTGCTGACATTGTTGCTAGCAATAGCGGCGGTGGTGGTATCGATGACTCACTATTGCCGTAGCCGCCACCAATTAGTTGCTGTACTTAAAACCTTGGGTGCAGGGCGCTCGGCGTTACAAAAATGGATAATAGGCCAGTGGTTGGCTATTTTGATAGCCGCAGCCTTGCTAGGGTCGCTACTAGGGCTAGCTTTTGAAGGTATTTTAATGCAAATACTCGGTGCAATGCTGCCGAAAGCGTTACCTTCTGCCGGTTTATGGCCATGGGTTTGGGCGATTGGAACTTTGTTTGTGATTGCTATTCTCGTGGGGATTCGTCCTTATCGTCAGTTAATTGCAACGCAGCCATCACGGGTATTACGTGAAGATGCTAACTCACCTGTTTGGCCATTACGTTACTATTTACCTATTGTCACCTTAATTGTTGTTGGTGGGTTATTTCTGTTTACAGGTGTGAACCCACTATTATGGTCGATTTTAGTGGGCATCGTGATCGTCGCTATTTTATTAGCTTTGATTGGTTGGTTGGGGTTATGGGTACTACGCCAATTTAAGTTTAAGCAATTAAGCTTACGGCTTTCGGTGAGCCGTTTATTGCGTCAACCTTTACAAACGGTCTCGCAAATGAGTGCCTTTTCACTCTCATTTATGCTGTTAGCCCTGTTGATTCTAGTCAGAGGGGATTTATTGGATAGGTGGCAGCAACAACTGCCAGCGGATAGCCCTAATTACTTTTTGATCAATATGAATGAATCGCAGATTAAACCTGTAACAGAGCTACTTGTGCAACACCAAGTGAAGCCGACGGAGTTTTATCCTGTGATCTTAGCGCGTTTATCAGAGATAAATGATAGCTCAGCGATAGAGTGGGCGGACGAGCGTGATCCAAATAATAATACCGTGCGACGCGAGCTGAGCCTAACATGGCGAGCTAAACTACCGGAAGCTAATGTGGTTGATGAAGGCACTTGGCCGCCTAAAGACGGTGAGGTCTCTATCGAGCAAACCGTCGTGAAACAATTAGGACTTAAAATCGGAGATAAACTCACTTTTAATGCCGGCGCTCAGGTATTTAGTGCAACAGTCACTAGTATTCGTACTGTTGATTGGGAAAGTTTGCGACCAAACTTCTTCTTTATCTTTGCTGAAGGAACATTAAAAGATGTGCCTGCAACATGGATGAGCAGTTTCCATTATGATGGCGACGGTAAGCTACTGACAGACTTAAGTCGTCATTATCCAACCATCAATGTATTGGATACAGGGGCATTAATTACTCAAATACAACAAATCCTTCAACAGGTCAGCCAAGCACTGGAAGTGATGGTCGTGTTGGTGATCTTTTGTGGCCTACTGTTGTTATTAGCGCAAATTCAGGTTGGTATGAGTCAGCGGGAGCGTGAGTTAGTGGTCTATCGTACCTTGGGGGCAAGCCGGAAACTGATGCGTAAAACCTTATGGAGTGAGTTTGCGCTATTAGGGCTAATGGCTGGATTAGCTGCTGCCTTTGGTGCTGAGGTCGCTTTATGGTTACTGCAAACTCGGGTGTTTGATTTCCCTTGGCAGCCTGAATGGTCAATGTGGTTACTATTACCATTATGTGCAGCCCTATTACTGTCTATTTGTGGTAGTTGGTTAGGATTAAGATTGCTAGGAACAGGCAATCAGCATCGTCGCATGCCGAATAATTAATCGCATTGATATACCACACAACAACCTTTCAACGCCCAGATCGCAGATAACATGTGATCTGGGCTATTCCCTATTTAGCCGCGAATTTTATTTCTTTGAAAAATAGCTTGTTACTTGCCATAGTTGAATAAAATAACTGTCTTATATCTATCACTAAACTGTCATCAATGCTGTTTATGATCCTATGGTCAACAAATGATTAACTATTTGATAGGAATATAATAATGCAGCATCGCCGCACCATAAAATTGCGCTCTTTATCATTACTCGCGACATTGATTACTTTTTCTACCACGGGATACGCACAACAAGAAGTTTCAGCAACATTAGCAGGGCACGCGGTGTTACCTGTGAATTCGACGATATCTGCCCCAACGGATGCAGCGAAAGATTTACAAAACAGTGGTAAATACACGACGGGAAGTCGTATTGAGACATTGGGAAGCGTTGAAGGGAAGTCAGCCGATCGCCCGACAGGCATGCATGTTCCCATTAAAGGGCAGCCATTACAAGGGCACTCAGGCATCAAACGTATGTCAGATGGCACTTATTGGGTACTGACTGACAATGGCTACGGCAATAAAGTTAACTCACCTGATTCAATGCTGTATTTAACTCAATACGACATCGACTTTAAAACTGGAAAAGCAACGCCATTAAAAACGGTTTTCTTTCATGATCCCGATAAAATCATTCCGTTCCATATTATTAATGAAAGCACGGATAAGCGTTATTTAACCGGAAGTGATTTCGACCCTGAAAGCTTCCAGTTTGCCGATGGCGCATTATGGGTTGGAGAGGAGTTTGGCCCGTATTTGATTAAGATGGATCTGAATGGCAAGGTGCTTGCTCTCTTTGAAACGTACGTTGATGGGAAAAAGGTCGTGTCACCAGATCATTATCAAGTGACAACACCGGCTAAGCCAAGCGATAGCGTCAGCTTTCAAGTGAACCGTTCAAAAGGTTTTGAGGGGATGGCCTCATCGCCAGATGGTAGCAAACTCTATCCAATGCTCGAAGGCGCATTGTGGGATAGCGAAAAACAAGATTATGAGAGCGTAGAAGGGAAACGGGCTGCACGCATTCTTGAATTTGATGTGAAAAAACAACAATGGACGGGGCGTAGCTGGTTATATGTTTTTGAAGATAATCAAAATGCCATCGGTGATTTTAATATGATTGACGATACTCATGGCTTGATTATTGAACGTGATAATGGCGAGGGAACCGCCGATAAAGCTTGTGCAGAGGGGGCTACGGATACCCAACATTGCTTTAGTCATTTAGCTAAATTTAAGCGAGTTTATCGGGTTGAATTTTCCGATAAAAACCAAGGTAAGCCAGTTAATAAGCAAGCCTATGTAGACTTAATGAATATTAAAGATCCTGAAGGCGTCGCGAAGAAACCATTGAATAATGGCGTATTTACCTTCCCATTCTTTACAATTGAAAATGTGGATGTTGTCGACGGTGAACACATCATTGTTGGCAACGATAATAATTATCCATTCTCATCCAGTCGCGAACCGAACCAAGCGGATGATAACGAATTTATTTTATTGAAAGTGCCTGCGTTGTTAAATCCTTAATTTCCTTGTCTATATTGATTTTGCTCGGGGAGTAGCCCGAGCTTTTTTATTTATCGCCAATTGTAAACATCGTGATTTTTACCGCCACCATTATTTTTTAGCGGATAACTCAGGCGGCTTCATCATTAATGTAAACATTAGCACCACAATAACGGGAGCCACAATAATAAGAAATGCCGGCGTGAAACTGTGCGTATAATCTTTAATAGCACCAGCAATAAAGGGGGCTAAGCAAGCGAGTGTCGATAGCAAATTAACGACAGAAAATAACTCTAAATAGGGGCCTCTGCCAAAATAATTCGATAATAATACGCTAGATGCTAAGAAAGTCATGCCATAGCCGATACCAACACAGAGCACAAACAGTATTAACCATAACCAAGAGGTGGCGATACTGAGAGAAATAACCCCAATGATCATAATAATCAAACTACCAATTAACAGTTTTTTCGGTTCCAACCATTCGCCCGCCGCACCGCCAATAAAGCGTGAAAATGCGTTCACAAATGCCATGGTACTGAGTAATGAAACAGCTACGGTGATCCCAAAACCACGCTCTTCAATATGAGCGACGGCAAAACTGTTTACTGTAATACCGCACCATAAAAATGAGGTATAGGTTGCTGCGATTAAATAGAATTGCCAAGTACGTAGCGCACGGCGTACTGTCCAAACTTCTTTGGTGCGATAAATAGGTTTGCTAACATCACTGACCTGTTTTTGTACCACGCTTTTAGCGTGTTCACGTTCGCGTTGACCTTCGCGTAAGACCAAAATAGTCAGCAGTGTGACAATACCGAGATAAAGCGCACAGAGTACCCAGTGCATACGCCATGACCCTAACTGGTTTGACGCATAGAAATAGATCCAAGGCCCCGCGACGCCCCCTAATCCCCCGATGGTAAAATAGAGGCCAAAAGCGAGAGACTGTTTTTCAAATAGGCGAGAAAGAACATAGGTTCCCGGAACGGTCGCGAGTAGAGTAAAGCCTATACCTATCAGGGCAGTACCGAGAAAATAGCGACTAATGGTTTCGGTCGAATAGAGGCTATAAAACCCCGCGATAAAGATGAGAGCACCGAGTAAAAGGGTGAGGCGAACGCCGATTTTACGGATCAGGACAGACGGAAGAAAACTGGCTAAACCACAAGTCAACCCCAATAACGTGAAACCAAACCCTGCCTCTGTCCAACTCCATTGCAGTTCCTCAATCATACTGGGGAGAACAACACCTAACGAGGTAAAGGTTGTCGCGGTGGCTAAAAAATAGACCATCCCTAACAAAATGAGGATACTCCACTGATAAAGTGGGCTAAACAACGGGGAATTTGAGGCTACCATGTCAACTCCGGTC
The DNA here is from genome assembly GCF_028482365.1 of Providencia sp. PROV122. Classification (NCBI taxonomy): domain Bacteria; kingdom Pseudomonadati; phylum Pseudomonadota; class Gammaproteobacteria; order Enterobacterales; family Morganellaceae; genus Providencia; species Providencia sp. PROV122. The sequence continues at coordinate 162,876 of NZ_JAMPQI010000001.1, forward strand.
ACTCTGCCTGTTTTTTGCACAAAAAAGACAGCGATATAAACGCAAAATGCCCGAAAATATCGGGCATCGTATCGCGCTATTTTCCCTGTTTATTGGGCATAGTACCAGTTTAATTTTGCTTTTGCCCATTCAATGCCACTTTTGTACTCATTTGGTAACATATCGACGAGTGCGTCTAATGTATCAGCAAGCATTGACGGAGCATTATGCGTGAGATTTAAATGACCAACCTTGCGGGCTGGGCGTACTTCTTTTTCATACCAGTGTAAGTGTACGAGTGGTAGTCTGAGCCAGTGTGAGTTGACATCAGTACCAATCAAATTAACCATAACGGATGGACTAAACACTTCAGGTGATGGCATTGGTAAATCTAAAATAGCCCTCAAATGTAGCTCAAATTGGCTAATGGAGGCGCCATTTTGAGTCCAATGGCCGCTATTATGCACGCGAGGAGCAAGCTCATTGATGAGTAACTTATCACCAACCACAAAGCATTCCATTGCCATCACGCCAACATAATCTAACTCATCCATTACTGCACTCAACATGGATTGTGCTTGTTTTTGCTGTGAGTTATCTGCCTTCGGAAATGCTACGCTGGTACGTAAAATCCCTTCTTGATGTAGGTTATGGGTAATCGGATAAAACACACTCTCACCAGCGCGGTTACGCGCGCCAATGACTGAAACTTCGGCATCAAAAGGGATACCTTGTTCGACAATGCACTCCCCGTAGATTTCATCGGGCAGGCTGGCTTCATCACCAGGGCGAACACGCCATTGACCGCGCCCATCATAGCCACCAGTCCTACGTTTAACTATCAAAAAATCGCCAAGCGTTGAGAATAACTCAGGCCATTGATCTTTGGATTCAAGACAGGCCCAAGGAGCGGTTGCTAGGCCCAATGAATCAAATAGACTTTTTTGGGGGAACCTGTCAGCTAGGCGAGGGAAAATATCGCGATTAATAAACGCATTATGGCGGGCCAATTCTTTGGTCAGTGGTGTCTCAGGCCAGCGCTCAATTTCTGCAGTAATGACACTTTGTTGATAGGGAACGGCTTCTGGCTCGGCATCTAAACCAACAGGAAACACCGCGATACCAAGTGGTTCACCTGCTTGGCGTAACATTCTTCCTAATTGACCATTACCAAGGACACAAACAGGTTTCATTACGCCTCCCGAGGGTCTGGGTTGTTCAACACGTCATTAGTTTGACTTTCGCGCCAAGCCGATAGGCGTGTTAATAAGGCTGTGTCAGTGTTTGCTAAAATTTGCGCTGCCAATAATGCCGCATTTGCTGCTCCAGCTTTGCCAATTGCTAATGTGCCAACAGGAATGCCTTTTGGCATTTGCACAATAGAATAGAGACTATCGACACCGCTTAAAGCTGCACTTTGTACAGGAACACCTAATACAGGAACCAATGTTTTCGCAGCTAGCATCCCCGGCAAATGTGCCGCGCCACCTGCACCAGCAATGATCACATCAAAGCCATTTGCTTTTGCTTTTTCAGCAAAGGAGAATAATTTATCAGGCGTACGGTGTGCTGAGACGATTTCAACGTGAAAGGGCACTTGCAGCTCAGTTAAAACATCCGCCGCATGTTGCATAGTTGACCAGTCACTTTTAGAACCCATAACAATGGCGATTTTAGCCGCAGATTGTGCAGATACTTGGGCAGTCATTTGATGTGATCCTGTGGTTAATAAACTTTCACCGTGAGGTGGGAAAAATAAATTACCTCGATCATATCATGGTAAAAGGGTAAGGAAAACGTTTGCGTGATTAAAATGTCAGCAAACAGACTGGGGGTTTAAGAGCGAGTCGAGTGTGTCTCAGGCTCGAAAGGGAAAAAAATAAGTTCGATACCTTGTTCGTTAATCACAAATGCGGAGCCTTCATGGTGCCATGCTCCTAATACACCACGATAGCAGTACTTATCACCAACCTTCACTTCATGAATAGCAGGACGATGTGTATGTCCATGGATCATCCAATCAGCTTGGTAATTTGTTAAGGCGTTAATCACCGCTTGTGGGTTGACATCCATGATTGATTCGGCCTTCATACTGCTGGCGTATTGGCTGTTTTGGCGCATTTTTTCTGCTATCCGTCGGCGAATAAACAGCGGTAGGGCTAAAAATAGGCGTTGGATCCAAGGCGTATGCACTTTTTTACGGTAATTTTGATAAGCCTGATCATCAATACACAGTGTATCACCGTGTAAAATGAGTACGCGTTTACCATAAAGCTCCAGTAATGTTTCTTGGTTGAGTATAGTCATACCACATTGTTTGGCATAACGTTTCCCAAGTAAAAAGTCTCGATTACCATGGATAAAGTAGCAGGGAATGCCTCGCTCAGTGAGCATTGTTAGGGCATTGGCGACTTGCTGGTGGAGTGGGGTTTTATCGTCATCACCAATCCAGTAATTGAAAAAATCACCGAGTATATAGAGGCTATCGGCATGAATTGCTTGCTGATGAATAAAATTCATAAAACCGGCGGTGATCGCCGGTTCATCTTCACTCAAATGCAAATCTGCAATGATATAAGTGGACATATTGTTGAGTCGAATTATTCGCTAACAGTCACTTTTTCGATCACAACATCTTCGCGAGGAACGTCTTGGTGGAAACCGCTGTTTCCTGTTGCAACGCCTTTGATTTTGTCAACAACGTCCATGCCTTCTACAACTTCAGCAAAGACACAATAGCCCCAGCCTTCAGGACGTTCTGAACGGAAGTTAAGGAAGTCGTTATCAACAACGTTAATGAAGAACTGTGCTGTCGCTGAGTGAGGATCGTTGGTACGTGCCATAGCAAGAGTACCACGCGTATTTTTTAAGCCATTGTTAGCTTCGTTTTTGATTTGTGCTTTTGTTGCTTTTTGTTTCATGCCTGGCTCAAAGCCACCGCCTTGGATCATGAAACCGTCAATGACTCGATGGAAAATGGTATTATTGTAAAAACCTTCACGGCAATAGCTTAAAAAGTTTTCGACAGTAACAGGGGCTTTATCGTCAAAAGTCTTAATAACAATATCACCGTGATTGGTATGAAAAGTAACCATAATAGCTATCCTGAATAATTGTTTTATTGCGCCTTCTTATGAAGGCGTTGTTGTCAGAAAGTTTATATCACAGATGAAACCTGACTTGAAGTCACAGTCTGGTTTGTAAAAGCAGCGAGTGATAAAAATAGACAGGTAAACACTATGGTTAAACCTTGCATTATTGCAATGTTCAGGTTTCAATATCACTCTATTTAACAGGTTGATACCTTATTATTGAGATACCCCTTATAGCTTGAGCGAGTAATACGCTAAATAATTCAAGGTGTAACAGGGCGGCAACAGACTAGTCGGCTAGGCATAGGCAATATGTATGGCTAGCGTTAAAGGCAGTCGCCGTTTGTGTTGTGGCTTGAATCAAGGTAAGCCAGTAAGGAAAAACACGTACACATTAAACGGAATAGTTCAGATGCTACAGATTTTTAATACACTGAGTCGTCAAAAAGAAGAGTTTAAACCCATTCATCCAGGGAAAATAGGGATGTACGTGTGTGGTATCACCATTTATGACTTGTGTCATATTGGTCATGGTCGAACCTTCGTCGCTTTCGATGCGATTAGCCGCTACTTGCGCTATTTGGGATATGACCTGAATTATGTGCGTAATGTAACAGATATTGACGATAAAATTATCAAACGTGCGGCTGAAAATAATGAAACCGTCGATTCGCTGACAACACGGATGTTAGCTGAGATGCATAAAGATTTTGATGCATTAAATATTTTACGCCCAGACAGTGAGCCGCGAGCCACCCAGCATATTGATGAAATTATCGAAATCACCGATCTGCTTATTAAACGAGGTCACGCTTATGTGGCAGATAACGGTGACGTGATGTTTGAAGTCAAAACGGATAAAAATTATGGTCAATTGTCTCGCCAAGACCTAGAGCAGCTGCAAGCTGGGGCACGCGTTGAAGTTGCTGATTCAAAACGTAATCCGATGGACTTCGTTCTTTGGAAAATGTCAAAAGAAGGCGAGCCTAGCTGGGAATCACCATGGGGGTTAGGTCGCCCTGGTTGGCACATTGAATGTTCCGCGATGAATAGCAAAGCATTGGGTAACCATTTTGATATTCACGGCGGTGGTTCGGATTTGATGTTCCCACATCATGAAAACGAAATTGCGCAATCATCTTGTGCTCACGATGGTCCTTATGTGAATTATTGGATGCACTCAGGAATGGTGATGGTTGATCGTGAAAAAATGTCTAAGTCACTGAATAATTTCTTTACTATCCGTGATGTGCTTGAGTATTACGACCCTGAAACGGTGCGCTATTTCTTGCTATCTGGTCATTATCGTAGCCAACTTAATTACACTGAAGAGAATTTGAAACAAGCACGTACAGCCTTAGAACGTTTATATACTGCCTTACGTGGTACTGATAAATCAGTCGCCCCAGCGGGTGGTGAAGTCTTTAAAAAACGTTTTGAAGATGCCATGAATGATGACTTCAATACACCTGAAGCTTATTCCGTACTGTTTGATATGGCGCGTGAAATCAACCGACTGAAGTCAGAAAATAAGGTTGCAGCCAATGAATTGGCCTCTGAGTTACGTAAATTAGCGGGTGTGCTTGGTTTACTTGAGCAAGACCCGGAAGCCTTTTTACAAGGTAATGCTCAAGGTGAAGGCGACGAAGAAGTGGCTAAAATTGAAGCGTTAATTAAACAGCGTAATGATGCTCGTAAAAATAAAGAGTGGGCATTGGCTGATGCAGCCCGTGATGAACTGACGGCAATGGGAATCGTATTAGAAGATGGTGCTCAAGGAACAACTTGGCGCCGTAAATAGTCTTATCTTTATTTAAAATCAACCCGTTAAAATTTGAGTAGATAGTACTCAATCATTTTAACGGGTTTTATTATATCTATCGATATTCAACAGCTAGCCCTATTATTAGCGCAATAAGTCAAATTTTTATCGATTCAGCTTAATAGATTAGCTGAATTAAACTTTATGCGGTATCACATATTAATTATCTTTATATTTATAAAATAGAGATAGAAAAAAACAGCGTTATTTTGGGAGTAAACGCAAGACTGATCTTTTTACGACTATCATAATAAGTGTATTTTGAATAAGTTGTATTTTATAATAATTAATTATTTTTAACTTTTTTAATAAATAACAGTTATTGTCATCTAATGGTAATAAGTATTAACACCTAATTGAAATAAAAAACTACCAATGGAATCTAATATAAATTTATATTCTAATTTTGAGTTTAATATTTAATCGTTATGGATTTTGTTGCTTGTTTTTTCGCTTTAAGTGTTTTTACTATATTATTTTAAATAAAAACTTAGATTTATATAAAGGTAAAAATAATATAATGACGTGATATTTTTCAATTATTAAAATTGTAGGTATTTACATACTTTTATTTTTATCTATTATTCTGATGAGTAGGAATAAACTCCTATTCTTGTTTTAAATTGATTTTTTATTTCTTTATTTTGTATTTGTTGTGGGGTCTATTTAGGCTCTATTAATCACTGCTTGTTCATGAGGTATATCATGGCTTTTAAAACTAAGTTAATTACAGCGATGTTATTTACCGGTGTCAGCCTAGGTGCTGTTGCTGGTAGTAATAGTGACAATATTACACTTAATGGTGTAATTACGGCGGTAACTTGTAATGTGACTGCTAATGGTGGTAATTCAGTATTTTATGTAGGTAAATTTGCTCAAGATACCTTTAGTCCAAATGTACAAAACGGTGATACTCCACTTGTCGTACAATTAGATGCGTGTGACAAGGCATCCGATAAAGGTGCACTGTATGTACAAGGCACAACGGCTACTTCAAATACTGCAAAAAATATCTTCATTGGTGAAAGTTCAACCGTTGGCTTTATGCTGCAAGAAGAGGGTAAAACCGATCAAGTTGTTGCAAACAAAGCAATTCCTGTGACTGTTTCTGATACTGCACCAATAACGTATACCTTCAAAGTTGGTATGGGTACAACGGATGCCTCGCCTGCTGTTGGTGCCTATTCAGCGCCAATTATTATTTCTTACGCATCTGAGTAATTAATAATATTTGAAGCGCAGAGCCCTGCGCTTCATTTTATCGTTTAAGGTGAATTATTAGGATAGGGAAATGATAGTAAAAGTATTTAGAGTTATCGGAACCATATTATTATTACTGAGTACAACTTCAGCAATGGCGGGGATCGTGCTGCATGGAACTCGTATAATTTATAATGAAAGTCAGGATAATGTAGGGGCTAATATTACTATCAAAAGTGAAGATAATTCGAATACTCCTTATTTAGTTCGTACGCAAATTTACCGTGATGTACAGGGGCAAATAGCGCAAAATAATTTTATTACCACACCTTCAATGTTCCGTTTAGAACCGAGTGACTTGAATCAAGTTAAAATTCTAAAAGTTAAAAATGACTTACCTAAAGATCGTGAGTCTATTTTTTATTTTAGAGCAATAGCGTTACCTGCAACGGATAGGTTAGATAATAACTCTACCCCCAAATTAGCAGGCTCATTGCAAATCGCAACGGGAAACACAATAAAATTATTCTATAGACCTGTTCAGTTTTCTGTCAGCCAAAAAGAGGCAATGGGCTTATTGAAGTTCTCTTTGCAAAATAATGGCTTAAAGGTGACCAATCCGACACCTTATTATATTACGCTCAGTGAAATCAAAGTGGGCAATAAGCTCGCTAAGCTGGAGCCTAAATTAGGTAATACCATGATTTCGCCTTTTAGTGACATGCTGTATCAAGATATTCACCAAAAAGGCAAAGTACAGTGGAGCGCAATCAATGACTTTGGCGGAAAGGATCAATTCGATGGTTGGGTTCAATAAGTCTTCCTCGATCTTTTTTGTGCTGATGCTAACTAACATTGGCCAATTATATGCGGTAGGTACTGCAGAAGTTGATCTGTCGGCTTCCTTAGTCGATGGTAGTTGTTCCATTGAATTATCAGATAAGGCGCTACATTTTAAGCCTTATTCGGTTGCTAGTTTCCCAACAGCAAAAACAACAGTTGAAATTCAACCTATTTCAGCAAAAGTGACCTGTGAAGGGGGAAATACCACACCGTTATTAACATTAAAAGGCATAACGCCTTATAGCGGTAATAATCAAGTTTTTTTAGACAGTACGCCTAATGGCACAGGGTTTATGATCCAGCATGGTAAAAAAGAGCTTGGATTAAATGATTTCTATAATGGTGACGCGCTAGAAAATCAAGGAAAACAGGTGGCTTTAACACCGCTAAATTCATCGAACCAATTTTCAAGTACCGAGTATTTTGGGATTGGGCTTGTAAGCGTGGATAACACAGTTACCCCTGATTTTTTAAAAGCCAATATTACATTTACCGTTCTTTTTCAGTGAAAAGTAAGGGGCCACTGTGCAGAATTTTTTTACATTGTATAAGAAATTAAAGCGGGTGACGCAAATTAGCTTGATGATACTGACATTGAGTTATTTACCCTTAGCAAAGGCTGCACCAGTTCAAATAAATTTTTCAGCTGAATACTTTCAAGGCACATGTGAAATTAGCGTTAGTCATCCAGTTATTGCGTTTAATAATGGCGCTAATATTTCGACCTCTCAGGTTAAAAATGGTACAGCTAAACAAGAAAAATTTACCTTAGACTTTATTGATTGTGATAGTAAAGGGTTAACACACTATACGCCGAAAATTAAAGTTACGGGGGAAAGCAAAACCCTTGGTGGGCGTCATCTATATGTGAACTCAGCAAGCTCAACTACTAAAGGGTATGGTTTTTTACTTAGTACTGAAGGAAATACTTATTTCAAGAAAAATACTAATGTAGCCGAAACAGGATTAATTAATGCTAATTGGGTGGCAGAAAGTCCACTATCAATATTGAATAAAACCAAAATACCATTTACGGCAACAATTTCATGCGGGAATTGTAGTGGCGAATTACAAGCTGGGAAATTACACAGCACCGTAACTTTTCAATTTCTTTATGACTGAAAACGATGATGAAATATTTCTTAGCTTTATTAACATTATTGCTTAGTTCTCTATTTAATAGCGCTATTGCGGATGGCGGTGTGTTATTGAATCAAACGCGTGTGATCTTTTTAGAGACCGATAAAAACACAAAAGCAACGATTCAAAATCGTAGCAATAATACCTATTTAATTAAAGTTAATGCACTTATTTCACCTGATAGCTTAGAAAAGGCTCCCTTTTTAGTAAATCCACCATTATTTAGAATGGAGCCACAAAGTCAAAATACGGTAGTGATTGTTCCTAATCAGATAAAGCATCTACCTAAAGATAGGGAATCGGTTTTCTATTTAAGCTTTTTAGCAATACCGAGTATACCTAAGGAAGGATTAAGTGAGGAGAGTGATAATTACTCACAAGTTTCTTTTGGTTTGCAAATGGTGATTAAACTATTTTATCGCCCTGAAAGTATTATCAAGGGTGTAAATTCGTCAGCATCACAACTCACTTTTCAACAAAAAGGAAATGTTTTAGTTGTAAATAACCCAACAGCCTATTTTCAGACCTTTTCTTCGTTAAAGGTGAATGGACAACAAATTGATAATCAAAATAATGGAATGATGGTTGCACCGTTTTCGGAAATAAAATATCACATCAACCAAAATGCTAAAGAGGTAACTTGGCGAGTTGTTAATGATTTTGGTGGAGAAAGCCGAGAGTATCATTATTTAATGAGTCATACGGAGAAAAAATAATGAGACGCTCATCATGGTTTACTTTGTTTATTTTTCATTGCTTCTGGTTATTTTCTCTTTCATCTTATGGGCAAAATATGGTGAAGCATGATGGCATTGCCATGCAATCGACAAGGGTCATTTATCCAGAGTCTGCGAAAAAAGGTGTACCCTTTAAAGTGACTAACTACAGTAATATGGCTTATTTATTGCAATCTCAAGTTGTAAACCCAAATGATGATGGACTTAATAAGCCTGATTTTATTGTTTTGCCGCCATTAGAAAAAATAAATGAAAAAGACGCGGTCGTATTAATGATTAAATCAATTAATCATAAAATGCCGCAAGATCGTGAGTCACTATTTATTCTTAACATTAAGGCGATACCTAATCAGAAAAAAGAAACAGGCCATACAGGAAAGTCACAAATGATTATTGCGACACAGAATCATTTAAAACTTTTTTATCGCCCAAGTGGTTTACCCAAATATGGTACTGATGAAATATCAAAAAAATTAGTTTTTTCTCGTGATAAGGACTCTTTAATTGTTAAAAATCCAACACCTTATTATGTCACTTTTTATTCAATAAAAGTGGGCAATCAAGATGTTGACTCTTTATCTCTATTTGAAATGGTTCCACCTATGGGGCAACAGCGGTATCCATTACCTGAGAATATTAAAGGTGAGCTTGAATGGAGTTTAATTGACCAAGATGGTGGAGTAACACAGCAATATACGCGTTTATTGTAATTATTTCAGAACTCGTTATTGAAATGAATATAAGTAAAAAAGAGCACTTACTGCTTTAGGCTTAATTTTGCTATTGATAAGTCAATGGATATAAATATGAATAGAAATAAGCACACACTACCTGCTTGCGTAAGTCCAGCTAAGTTTACATGGCATCCTATTGCGTTGTGCTTGATGTTAAGCATTCACTCCGCTACCGCAGAAGATTATTTTGATCCTGCTTTTTTACAAGCAATGGGAGAAACCGATCAAGTTGATTTATCCGTGTATTCTAAAAAAGGGAGTATTGCTCCGGGTGAATATCTCGTTTCTGTTTATATTAATAAGGTCGGTATTGGGCAACTTCCAATTACATTTAAGGAAAATAAACAAGGCGTTGTTTCTCCAGTATTAACACCTGAGCTACTAGAAAAACATGGCGTTAATATTAAGCAACTTCCTACAACAAAGGATTTGCCGTTAGATTACCCGATTGATAATTTGCCGGCTTTGATCCCAGATGCATCAACACATTTTGATATTTCTATTCTAGAACTTGAAATCAGTATTCCGCAGATAGCAATGAAATCGAGCCATACTGAGGTACTCGATCCTGACTTATTGGATTATGGGATCCCGGCACTTATTGCGAATTATAATTTAAGTTATGGGCATACTGAAAATAGTTCACGGTATAACTCAGATAGAAAAACCGATAACTTCTTTGCAACAGTAAGAGCTGGTTTGAACGCGGGGGCATGGCGTTTACGGAGCACGATCACCCATAGCCAAATAAAAACGGATGGTGGTGATAACCAAGATAATAACCAGCACTATACCCGTTTTACGAATACATATTTATACCGCGAATTATTCCCACTGCGCTCTGTGCTGTTAGTTGGTGAAAATAATACGGGGAGTGATGTTTTTGATAGTGTTCCTTTTCGCGGTATAAAATTGAGTTCTAGCGAAGAGATGCTACCAAGCCAGCTACGGGGCTATGCTCCACCCATAGAAGGGGTTGCGAATAGTAATGCAAGGGTAACCGTTCGCCAAAATGGGAATATTATCTATGAAACCTATGTCGCTCCAGGTGCTTTTTACATCAATGATATTCAAGAAGCAGGGCTTTCAGGTGACTATGATGTCACTATCACTGAGGCAAATGGTACTGAACGGAAGTTCATTGTGCCTTACTCATCATTACCTGTCATGCTAAGGCCCGGTGGCTGGAAATATGAAGTTACGGTTGGACGTTATGACGGTAATGTGACGAATCAATCCCGCGAGGCCGATTTTTTATTAGGAACGGCTGTTTATGGGTTACCTTATGACACCACAGTTTATGGTGGTGTATTAGCTGCTGAAGATTACCAAGCTGCAAACGTAGGAACGGGTATTTCACTAGGCAACATAGGTGCCATTTCTCTTGATATCACGGCTTCTGCTGCAAAATTAAATCACAACTCACGGAAAACGGGGCAGTCTTATCGCCTTCGTTACTCGAAAAGTATGATGAATACGGGAACCTCCGTAGATCTCACCGCATTACGTTATTCAACACGTAACTATTATAATTTTAGTGAATTTAACTCTGAAGGTTATCAGCTTGAAGACGGGGTTTACCCGTGGTCAATGCAAAGACGGCGTAGTAGTTTCCAAACTCAAGTCAGCCAGCGTATGGGAGAATGGGGAACAATTTACCTTCGAGCTACGCGTGATGATTATTGGGGAAGCTCTAGAACCCAAACTGGAGGTTCGATTGGCTACAGTAATAGCTATAAAGGGATAACTTATGGCAGTAACTTTACTATTGATAGGGTTAAAGATGATAACGGAAATTGGCCTGAGAATAGACAAATTTCCTTTAACATAAGTATTCCATTTAGTGTATTTGGTTATTCAGATTCCTTACAGTCTATTTATTCTACTAGCTACTATACACGCGATAACAATGGTAAATCGCAAATTCAAACTGGGATAAATGGTAGTTTGATGGATGGTGATTTTACCTATAGCGCTTCTCAAAGTTGGGAAAATAAAGATGGCGCTAATAGCAGTAATATTAATGCTGGTTATCAAGGAAGTAAGGGAAGTATTACCGCGGGGTATAGTTATAGTCGCCAGATGAAGGCATTTAATATGAACGCAAATGGCGGCATGCTGCTCCATTCCGGCGGACTTACACTGACAAAAAATATGGGGGAATCAGTCGCATTAGTTTATTTACCGGATGCACCGAATGTCAGTATTAATAATGGTTCCTCTTACTCTGATTGGCGAGGTTATGGTATAGCTCCTTATCTTTCTGACTATAAGAGAAATAGTATCAGTATCGACCCAACAACATTACCTGATGATGTCGATGTTGCTCAAACAAATATCAATATTTATCCGAGTAAGGGCGCAGTTGTTCCGGTTAAATTTGCGACAAAACGAGGGTATCAAGTGTTAATGACGTTGATTAAGAATAATGTCAATGTGCCGTTTGGTGCGATAGCTAGCTTACAAAATACGTCAGATAGTTATAGCAGCATCGTTGGTGATTCAGGGCTGGTTTATTTAACAGGATTACCTGAAAAAGGAAAATTATTGGTTAAATGGGGGGAGTCTACAGAAAAACAATGTGAAGTTCGCTTCGATTTAGCCAATATCGAGTTAGAGGCAGACCAACCAATACGCCAAGTAACTTATACATGTACCCCTGTGAAATTATAAAATAGATTAAGGTATTTGCCTGACCATGAAATATTATTATTTTAAATATAAAACCATGATGAGTTCAGTGTTTAATAAATATATGACTAGCACAGTCATTACCTTTGGTTTTATCCATCCAGTCGCGTTGGCTGCAAATTTTAATGCGATGCCTGGCCAAGAGATTATTTCACTTGGTAATGTGAACGCCGAAATAACCCTAACAAAAATTAGTGCCGTAAATTCATCTAGCGCGATTAGGGCCGATGGTTTTGGTATTAATACATCTTCTTCTAAGGTTGATTGCTTACCAAGCTCGTATGAAATGACGGTGGGTAAAATGAAAGGTTATAGGGTAGATCAGGACATAATTATTGGTTTTCGTAGTACAAATGCAACAGGGGTTGCGTCGGTTGGAGCAGGTGCGAGCACATCAGGACCTTTTCATGATGTTACTGTAAAAGGGGCGTGGGATAACTACGGTAATTATACACCGTCACCAGTACAAAATGCGTCGACCATGTGGTGTGGCTCTGCTTGGCCTGAAGCAACTCAGCATCAATGGAATACGAATAGGAAAAATAATAAGGCATCAATACGAGGGGAGTTATTTTTATATGTTGGTAATAATGCAAAGCCTGGCTCTTATACGTTACCGAGTCTTTATCTTATAAAATCAGCTTCATCGGGTGATTTGGTCTCCCATCTAATTTTTCCGAGCGGAACAGTGACGGTCAGTTATCCACCTTGTTCCATTTCAACGCCGACAGAAGTCTCATTTGATACGAGAAAAGGGCTTCCCGTTATCAATCCAACATCTTCAATTAGTGTGAATTGTGGTGCTAATGATGGGCGAGCTTTCCAAATTGCTATTTCAGGCCAGCCTGTTGCCCCATCAACTGCCGTCGGAAATCATGCAATTAGCTTACACTATAGTGATGGCACAATCGGGGGATTAGTGCGCGGCTATATTGGCAGTAATGCGGCAGCAGATGCAGTAGGCTGCGTGGATAGGACTTCAAGTATCCCTTTTTCAGTCAATAATCAAGGGTTAAATTTCATGCAAATAGGCGCACAAACCGCAAGCTCTTCACAATCTCAGCCGCTGGTATGGTCGCTATGTCCTAATAAGACGGAAAAACCAGGGAAAGCAACCGGCGCAGCACAGCTTGATATAATTTTCAAATAAAAATAAGTAAGATAAAAAAGTCCCCCATTGAAGGGGGAAAACAGAAGTATATTAATTGTTATCATAATCAAGTAGGAGTTGCTATTAGGTGTGGTTGTTGCACCTCTTACAAACTTGCTTTTCGATAATGGCACACAGTGCAGCAGAAAGGCAATATAGGTATAGGCGGTTATTATCACATTTCGAGACTAAATAATTCTTGGGCTATTAATTTCTTAAATTAATCATCTAGTTTAGGAAGAATAGTTTATTGGAATAGAGTGCAAATATTTCTCCTAATTCGGATGTCGGTCACAGATAAGTTATTCAGTTATAGCTCGTTGGTGGGATAAAGCTTACTCGCCTTCATTTTAAGATGAGATTGAGATGAGCCGACTCGGTGGTAAGTGAGAGAGAAAAGTATGTTAATAGAGAAAATGGCGGTAAAAGTAAGCTGATCTGCACATCAGCTTACTTGTTGGTATTTAGTCTTGAACTTTGATTTTTTGGTCGCCCATAGAAACTACTTTTCCTGCCGCGATTTTGCAACGCTTGCGAGTTTCTATTACGCCATCAACTTGCACTAAGCCTTCAGCGATCATGGCCTTAGCCATTGCCCCGCTTTCTGCCCATCCTTCTATTTTGAGCAAATCACACAGTTCTATGTGTGGGTGGCCTTCAAGCCTGAAAATATCCATGACAGCTCCTGATTTCATTAAATATCGTGATACTCTTCGCACGCTTGCAATGTATTTTGGATCAGTGTGGCTACCGTCATCGGGCCAACACCACCAGGTACAGGGGTGATCCAAGAGGCATATTTGGAGGCCTCATCAAAGTCTACATCACCGGTGACTTTACCATTTTCAAGGCGGTTGATGCCAACATCAATCACGATAGCACCCGGTTTAACCCATTCACCCGGAATAAAATTCGGTTTTCCTACTGCAACAACTAAAAGATCGGCATTGCGAACGTGTTGCTCAAGATCTTTTGTAAAACGGTGAGTCACGGTGGTTGTACAGCCAGCAAGTAGCAGCTCCAAGCTCATAGGGCGACCAACAATATTAGATGCACCAATGATAACGGCATTTAGCCCATAGGTGTTAATACCGTAGCGGTCGAGCAGGGTAACAATCCCTCTTGGTGTGCATGGGCGTAGACGTGGTGCGCGTTGGCATAAACGGCCGACATTATAAGGGTGAAACCCATCAACGTCTTTATCTGGGTGAATGCGCTCAATAACTTTAACGTTATCGATGCCCGCCGGCAGAGGTAACTGAACTAAGATACCATCGATTTCAGTATCTTGGTTTAAATCATCGATCAGTTTTAGAAGCTCTGCTTCAGTTGTTGTATCAGGCAAATCATAAGAGCGAGATAGGAAACCCACTTCTTCACATGCACGGCGTTTGCTGCCGACATAAATTTGTGAAGCCGGGTTTGCACCGACTAAGATAACAGCAAGGCCTGGTGCGCGTTTGCCCTGTTCTATACGTTGTTGGACTTTTTGGGCAACTTCCTGCCGAATTGTCTGCGCAATCGTTTTCCCATCAATAATTTTTGCTAACATCTGTGACTTAATCCATATATGAGACTTGGGGATGTGCCTATTTTGTCAGAAGTTAGCGCCAATGTCAGTTCAATCTGTAACATAAAATGAGCAGATAGTTATTTTAGTAGAGAAAAGCCATTGACTCAGCGCGTAGCAACCGTATAATTCAACGCCATCAACCGTATAGGTTGCCGCATTTCTCTTATGCGCCCTTAGCTCAGCTGGATAGAGCAACGGCCTTCTAAGCCGTAGGTCACAGGTTCGAACCCTGTAGGGCGTACCATTTCGAAGTCAATGGACATCAACCGATGTCTTTTTTTATGCCTAAAATTCAGTGAATTAATTGAATTACTGTGAAAATAATCAGATAGCGTTATGCCATATTCAACCCGATAAGCTACAGCAAAATGGCTTTATCGAGCGTTTTAATGGTTCGTTTTGTCGTAATTTTTTGATTTGCTTATTTATTTGAATCGTTGAGCCAAGCTAGAGAGTTAGCGTGGTATTATCATCATTGATTCTTACCTTTTCTATCAACTAGTACAAAAAGGAACAAATGGTTTATAAATAAAACATATTCGATTTGACGTATGTGTTTTTTAGGTATAATTTAAAGAAAAGGCTAAAGAGGTACACATGGAACCATTACAACTGTTTAAAATTTTAGGCGACCAAACTAGGCTCGATATCGTGCTGCTTTTGAAAGCATCCGGTGAGCTATGTGTCTGTGATATCTATACGGCCTTAAATTTATCGCAACCGAAGACCTCTCGACATCTAGCAATGCTTAGAGAGGCGGGTCTTCTACTCGATTCAAAACATGGGAAATGGGTTCATTATCGGCTATCTCCGGCATTACTACCGTGGGTAAAAAGTATCATTGATGTCACCTATGCCACAGAGAAAAATAGAGTCGCAGATTTACTCAAAAGCTTAGAGAAAAAAGAATCTGCTAATCGCTGTTCTATATAAAATTTTTTAAATTAACATATTCGAAAAATCATATATAAGGTTGAGACATGAAAAAACTCGAAGTATTTGATCCCGCGTTATGCTGTAGCACTGGCGTTTGTGGAACAGAAGTTGATCAAGCATTAGTGGACTTTGCAACAGATGCAGATTGGTTAAAAAAACAAGGAGCGAATGTAAAGCGTTTTAATTTAGCGCAAGAGCCTATGGCATTTGTTAACAACATAAAAGTAAAAACATTTCTGGAAACCGCTGGCGCCGAATCACTCCCACTCTTTATTCTTGATGGTGAGATTGTGCTGACAGGTCGATACCCTAAACGTCATGAGCTAGCAAGATGGTTTGGTATTCGCCTGAATATTGAGAAGGTGGAGACAGTTAAGTCGTGTTGCGGTAATGACAAAACATGTTGTTAACAGGGGCGATAAAATGAATTTTTTAGACAGCACACCTAATTATTTATTTTTCACTGGAAAAGGGGGGGGGGGTAAAACCTCTATTTCCTGTGCGACAGCAATCAAGTTGGCAGAGGAAGGGAAAAAAGTCTTACTGGTGAGTACGGATCCGGCTTCTAATGTTGGGCAGGTATTTTCTCAATCGATTGGCAACAATATTCAGCCAATAACATTGGTTCCAAACCTATTTGCCATTGAAATAGACCCTCAAGCTGCTGCCGAAGAATATCGAAATAAAATTATTAATCCAATCAAAGAAAATTTACCTGAAGCGGTAATTCAAAGCATTACGGAGCAGCTATCAGGCGCCTGTACCACAGAGATTGCGGCTTTCGATGAATTTACTGGATTGTTAACCAATACCGAAATTACCCGCCAATTTGACCATATCATTTTTGATACCGCACCTACGGGGCATACCATCCGTTTATTACAACTCCCGAGCGCGTGGAGTGATTTTATTAGTGACAATCCTGACGGTGCGACATGTTTAGGCCCAATGTCTGGCCTTGAAAAACAACGTGAGCAGTACAGCATGGCAGTGCAAGCGTTGAGTGATAACTCACTAACAAGGTTAGTATTGGTTGCACGTCCTCAGTCAGCCGCTTTGAGGGAGGTTGCGAGGACCTATAGTGAATTGTCTTCTCTGGGTATCAAAAATCAACAATTGATTATAAATGGTGTTTTCCCGGAAACGGCGATGACTGAAAATGATAAGTTATCCCATGCACTCTACTCTCGAGAGCAAGCCGCATTAAAGTCTCTGCCTGAGGCATTGCGTTCGTTACCCATTGATATTCTTTATTTACAAAATATCAATATGGTTGGTGTCGATGCATTGAAGCAGTTGTTATCGAATGACATGCCACAATTTTCAACCATTACTCCGACAAAACAACCTATTTCTTTACCCTCCTTGTCAGAACTGGTTGGGGAAATATCTCAGCAACAACATGGGCTGATTATGTTAATGGGCAAAGGCGGTGTTGGGAAAACAACGATTGCAGCATCAATAGCGGTTAAATTGGCAGAAAAAGGGCTTGATGTGCATCTGACTACATCAGATCCTGCTGCTCATGTTGAATCAACACTTGATGGTGTTTTACCCAATCTTCAAGTTAGCCGAATTGATCCCATCGCCGAAACTGAACGCTATCGTAATTATGTCTTAGAAACAAAATGGAAAGATTTAGATGCAGAGGGGCGTGCATTACTTGAGGAAGATTTGCGCTCTCCATGTACTGAAGAAATTGCTGTGTTTCAGGCCTTTTCTCGCATCATTAGAGACGCAGGGAAACGTTTTGTCGTCATGGATACTGCACCGACTGGACATACATTATTACTTCTTGATGCAACAGGGGCATATCATAAAGAAATTGCTAAGAAAATGGGCAAAAAAGGCCACTTTTTGACCCCTATGATGCAATTACAAGATCCTGAGCGCACCAAAGTCATTATTACGACACTCGCTGAAACAACGCCTGTGCTTGAGGCGGAAAACTTACAGAATGACTTAATACGAGCAGATATACATCCGTGGGCGTGGGTAATTAATAATAGCCTATCTATCACGGAAACTACCTCACCATTGTTACTTTCAAGGGCAGAGCAGGAAGTCGTTCAGATTGAAAAGGTGGCATCAACGTTAGCAAAACGTGTTGCTATCGTTCCTTTACTTGAGACTGAGCCTGTGGGGATATCCGCATTAAGTCAGCTCGCAGAATAAGTTTTATTTTTAGAAAATAAAAGGTGCACGAAAGCACCTTTTAAACGAGGTTGTTATGTTTATTGCCGCATTAATTTTTGTTCTAACGATTACGTTTGTTATATGGCAGCCCAAAGGGTTGGGGATTGGCTGGAGTGCTACAGTAGGGGCTGTATTAGCACTGATCTTTGGTGTGATCAGTTTTCAAGACATTCCGATTGTTTGGAACATTGTTTGGAATGCCACCGCGACATTTGTTGCAGTGATTATTATTAGCCTACTTTTAGATGAAAGTGGTTTCTTTGAATGGGCGGCATTACATGTTGCCAAGTGGGGCGGTGGTAAAGGAAGGCTGTTATTCAGTTATATCGTATTGCTTGGTGCAACTGTTGCAGCCTTATTTGCCAATGATGGTGCGGCATTGATATTAACGCCCATTGTGATTGCGATGTTACTAGCACTTGGTTTCAACAAAGGCACGACGTTAGCGTTTGTCATGGCGGCGGGTTTTATTGCAGATACAGCGAGCTTACCGCTTATCGTTTCAAACCTCGTGAATATTGTTTCTGCGGACTTCTTTAATATTGGATTTACTGAATATGCCTCAATTATGGTGCCAGTGGATATCGCGGCGATTATTGCAACGTTAGTGATGCTGCATTGGTTTTTCCGTAAAGATATTCCTAAGCAATATGATATGACTAAATTGAGTGAGCCTGCTTTAGCCATTAAGGACATGACAACGTTTAAAGCAGGTTGGCTTGTATTGGTGCTGTTGCTCATCGGTTTCTTTGTCTTAGAACCATTAGGTATTTCTGTTAGCGCTATTGCTGCAATTGGCGCCTTAATTCTTTGGGTGATTGCAGCCAGAGGCCATACGATTAATACCAAAAAAGTCTTACGTGGTGCACCGTGGCAAATCGTCATTTTCTCTTTAGGTATGTACTTGGTGGTTTATGGCTTAAGAAATGCAGGGTTAACCGATTATCTTTCTGAAACGCTCAATTACCTTGCCGATAAAGGGTTATGGGTAGCAACTCTGGGAACTGGATTTATTACCGCATTTTTATCATCCATAATGAATAACATGCCAACGGTATTAATTGGTGCTCTATCCATTGAAGGGAGTGAAGCGTCAGGGGTAATTCAGCAAGCAATGGTTTATGCCAATGTAATTGGCGCAGATTTAGGGCCAAAAATTACACCAATTGGTAGCTTAGCAACATTGTTGTGGTTACATGTGTTATCACAAAAGAACATGACCATTACATGGGGATATTATTTCAAAACAGGGATTATCATGACGATCCCTGTGCTCATTGTCACACTCGTTGCTTTAGTGCTTCGACTTTCATTGTTAAATTAAGGGTAACCCAATGAATGAGATCACCATCTACCACAACCCAAATTGTGGCACTTCACGTAATACCCTTGCAATGATCCGCAATAGTGGTATTGAGCCGGCGATTATTCATTATCTAGAAACACCACCCTCTAGAGATGTGTTAGTAAAACTTATTGCCGATATGAAAATCACGGTAAGGGCGTTATTACGAAAAAATGTCGAACCCTATGAACAATTAAATTTAGAACAAGATAGCTATACAGATGACCAACTCATTGATTTTATGTTGCAGTACCCGATACTGATTAATAGGCCGATTGTCGTCACTCCGCTAGGCGTAAAGTTGTGTCGGCCTTCTGAAGCCGTGTTAGATATATTACCTAATCAGCAACAAAATGAATTTATCAAAGAAGATGGTGAAGTTGTCGTTGATAAACAAGGGGGCAGAATAAAGTAAATGATGTTTTGAAATCATTGTTGTTGGTTAATGTTTATCAGCGACATTCTTTGTTGGAATAGACCAAATGCCCTTATGGCAAGTAGGGCAGTATTTTTGATTATTTGTAAAGTCGTCATGGCACGGTACACAAAACCAATCCATAACCTTTAAAATCGGTAAAACGGAATGAAATTACTGAGTAAGTTTATACGTTGAATGAGTTAACAATAAGGGCCATTTTAATAGATACATTAAAATGGCCCTTATTGTAATAAGTTGATTAATCAAGCGAAGATTAAAATGTCACTGTTACTTTTGAAGAGATTGTTTTATCCGTAGCTTCTAATAAGGCTCTTTCTATCTCTTTTGATGTAAGAAGGGGGGAAGATGCGTGATAGTTATCTTATTTTACCTTCTATTTTTATTGAAATTTTATTCTGTTTAAAAACAAAGTGTTATGATACCCTCTAAAAAATAAGGTATTTTGCACAAATTAGCCATAATTTATTGTTGCACGAAGGTTTTTTCCTGATAGTTTATAGTGTACTGCCGTATAGGCAGCTTAGAAAAAGGTAGCTGGCTGGATAAGCGCATCGCGAAAGTGTACTGCCGTATAGGCAGCTTAGAAAATGCATTGTTGTCATAATAGTTTCCCCATATTGTGTACTGCCGTATAGGCAGCTTAGAAAACAATTTCGGCACAGTTCGTCACAGTGATATCGTGTACTGCCGTATAGGCAGCTTAGAAAAGACCATCTACTCAATGATTGTTTGCCTGAATGTGTACTGCCGTATAGGCAGCTTAGAAATATACGCTCACGGCTCCAAATTACGTACTACTGTGTACTGCCGTATAGGCAGCTTAGAAAATGCCTAATGTTCTTGACGAGTTGGCGCGGGTGTGTACTGCCGTATAGGCAGCTTAGAAAACGAGGCGATGGAGGAATTAAGCCTTGACCACGTGTACTGCCGTATAGGCAGCTTAGAAATAAACCAGTCAGTGTTGAAATGGTTGGCGGTAGTGTACTGCCGTATAGGCAGCTTAGAAAAATGAAATGATAGGTGTGTTCGAACTCAGAACGTGTACTGCCGTATAGGCAGCTTAGAAATCAAGTATGACCCAAGCCTTTATATCCAAAATGTGTACTGCCGTATAGGCAGCTTAGAAAATTGCATCCAACGACTTGAAATCGCCTTTTTCGTGTACTGCCGTATAGGCAGCCTAAAAATGATAAATGATTATCCTGTGTGCTTTCCAATAAGCTGCACAGGCTTCTTTTTTCGCTATTTTAAGATTAATAATTAGATTATATTTATTGAGATTTCTAGTTTATTAAAACAGTGCAATTCCTTTAAACAATAAAATTAATCGGTGAGGCAGGATGAAGCTGCTAAATAAAACAATCTATACGCTTATTGTGGCATTTATATCAACAGCGGCAATGGCAGAGGAGTGTATAGGTGATAGTACCTATCAAGCATGTACAAGATCGAGTACTAATGCACAAGGCGATAATATTATTGAATCGTATGATACTGACGGTAACTCATATTCAATAACATCTGGCTCAAGAGACTATGCGGATGGTTCATCTGAAGTCTTTTCAGTTGATAGTGAAGGCAATGAATACTCGATAAAAAGTTGGTGTGACAGCTCTGGATGCCATACATCTGATAGCGAAGGGAATACGTGCACAATAACAAATACTGGCGAGATGATAGGCTGTTAAATGATAAAGAAAATACTAATAATATTTATTGTTTTAATCAGTGCAATATCTGTATTTGCATATAATAAGCTGACAATTTTTACTGTTCAGCCAATAGGCG
This sequence comes from Providencia sp. PROV122, assembly GCF_028482365.1. Lineage (NCBI taxonomy): Bacteria > Pseudomonadati > Pseudomonadota > Gammaproteobacteria > Enterobacterales > Morganellaceae > Providencia > Providencia sp. PROV122. Next base: position 184,541 of record NZ_JAMPQI010000001.1, read on the forward strand.
CAATACCGGATGGTGTCACTGTTGTTATGTGGAAGAAAGGTGATATGCGTTTTTTTGAAAGTCCTGACGGATTATGTATGCAGAGAGTCGGCAAGGTTAATTTACTCTGTAGAATGACAATGTTAGGAAGCGCTATTGATAAAGATAATATTATTATCAGACTTCCCTATAGTGAATATGCCTATTTAAAATCAACAAATGGCAGAAAATTTGATAGATGATAAGACTCATAGCTATTATTAGGGATATGATGAGTTAGTGTTTTTAACTATTTTTGATATGTCTTCGCTAAATGGTGATTTAAACTTTTATACACATTAGGTGCGTGATATATAAAATCAATCATTACAAAGTGATTGATATCTTTTCTCTATCACTTATCTTATTGAAAACAAAGGGTAAATAGACGATGGCGGATTGATGAAATTTTTGAATTAAAAATAAGAATAACTGTCTAACTTACATTGCATATCGCAAAGACGAAGTGTTGAGATACATATGTACGCTAAAAACCTGTTTTCCCTAAAGTTACTCCATCCCAAATACGCTACAACATGGTTAGGAATTGTTATTTTATTTTTATTGGTTCAACTCCCTTATAAATGGCTTGTTCGGCTTGGTGCATTTTTGGGGGTTAATTCGAAGTATTTTATTAAAAGACGAGTTTCCATTATAAAAAGAAACTTAGAATTGTGTTTTCCAAATAAAAACCGCAAAGAAATAGACGATTTAGTTATCGAAAACTTGAGATCGCTAGGTATTGCGTTATTTGAAACCGGAATAGCGTGGTTCTGGAGTGATAAAAGAATTAAAAAGCTCTTTCAAGTCAAAGGAATATCTAATTATCAAGAAGCTATTGCCAAAAATAAAGGGGTAATTATCGTTGGGGTTCATTTTATGTCGCTGGAGTTAGGTGGCAGAATTATGGGGCTATGCTTTCCTGTAAATGCGATGTATCGACCACATAACAACAAAGCAATGGAATATATTCAAACAAAGGGTCGATGTCGTTCTGGCAAAGGAATGATTGATCGTAAAAATTTAAGATTTATGGTTCAAGAATTAAAAAGTGGCAAGGCCATTTGGTTCGCACCTGACCAAGATTTTGGTCGAAAGGGAACTGTATTTGCTCCGTTTTTTTCAGTCAAAAATACTTCAACGTCAAAAGGTACATCAACGCTTGCTCAATTATCTCACTCACCAACATTAACTGTCACACTGCTACGTAACCGTAATGGTATTAGTTATGACTTGGTGCTAGGGAAAGAAATAGTCAATTACCCAACTAGCGATACGCTACATGATGCCGCGACAATTAACTCTGTACTAGAGAAAGAAATAATGAAAGCACCAGAGCAGTACTTGTGGGCGCATAGAAGGTTTAAAACTCGCCCTGATGGGGAGCCTTCTCTCTATATTTAGAAAATGGTGACGCAAGATAAGGGGGATTCCCCCTATAATATAAGACCCGCATTGGTTGGGTCTTTTTAATTATTTGGTACTTCAAACATAAAGGGTATTTATTGGTAAGAGAGGGAATAGGAATAATTAATTATAGCAAATAATCCTATTTCTAGGTTACCCGTAATATTACATTTCCCAATGATCATCAACCCATGTAGCTTCTGAGTCTTCGATGCTAACACTCCATTGTGCTGTCGAAAACGCTAGAGTTAATTGCGAAAGACAATCTAACCAGTAATCGATAGACTCGAGCAAAATGGACTCATCATCAAGTGGTAATTTTGTTGAACCTTGTAGTAAGAATTGATCTGATGGCTCTTCATAAAAATAGAGAGTCTCCGCATCTTCTTTGTATGGAAAGGCTTGATTCAACTGATTTACCATGGTTTCAAACGTATTTTTTTCTTCAAAATTGAAAGGAGTCTTTTTTGTTGCGGAATAATAAATAGAAACGCCCATATTCGTACCTTGCTTGTAAGAATCCAATGTAAGAGATAAGTCAGATAATAAAAAAGAGGGGTAATATTTTAAATAAGAGTTAACTGAGATTGGCATGCTCAAGCAGAGCCTTTGCTTAAAATGTGACGTTAATTGATCGCTGTGACTGTGGTAGCTGGCTAACCTCTGGGCTAAGGCGAAACTAAATGCTGTTATTGAACTTATCGCTTAATCATTGGCTAGTCTGAATACCTCGATACTGAAAAATGACTTAAGAAGGTGAAAAGGCAAAGAATATTAAAAAACGTGTATCGCACAAAGAAGGAGACTATAAAAATAGCGAATTTTATTTTGCTAATTACCTTAATTTAAAAAAATATTGCCATACAGACGATAACATAAAAAATTATTGTAAGGCTGCTTAAGAAGGTCAGTAAGTTATTTTTATCTTCATTTATTATGACATAGACAAGCGGTGCGATAAAAAAGAGGATAGAAAAAATATAAAAATATAATGCGTAGCCGCGTAGAGAAAACATGAATGTCCAGCCTTTAATTTTACTGACTATCGTATGCTGCATACGAACAATAAAAATCAAAGTATAGTATTTAATTCTCTTGGTGAGTAGGATATTTCTTATTTTTAATGAAGTGAGAATTAAGATATATCTGACAAATTTAGTTATTAATACTTAATAATGATGTGTGTTTTTATTTTAAATTTCATTTTGTCGTGATGAACAAATCGAGAGTAGGAAAGAGACAGATCACAACCTCCGTCGACTTTTTATATAAACTCAGTGCCCATCATTAGGGCTATTGATAGAAATTTTATTTTTAAATATCGGATTAAATTGATGTGATAGTTTGTTTATTACCTTGTAGTTTCTATGCTTAATTTATCTGATAAATTTAATGGTAATTGATATTAAGGCACCTATTTGCAGATTATTTATTTCCTAGATACAATGAAAATACTTTAAAAATCATTGGTTACAAATCTATCGCGTACCATTAATCTTAACTTTTAGGGTAAAAATGAAAAAACATATTCTCTCAATTACAGTACTTAGCGCCGCCACATTGTTGGTTACAGGCTGTAGCTCAAATAATGATATGTGGGGTGAATTCGCGAATATTCTGAGCGACGCCAACCCAGTTGTTCAAGAGTCAGAGGAATGGGAAGCATATAGTATTAAAACAACACAGCAGGGTGTGACTTACGCTTCTGCTAGCTCTGCTGATCAACAGTTTGTCAGCAAAAAAATGGATGCTGAATATGCTGATGCTCTATATCGCGTATCAAGCCCTTTTGCGAGAAGCGATAAAACGAAAGAACAGTTAGCTAAAGACAACCAAGGTTATCGTTTTAAATATAATGAAATCATGGTGGTAAAAGATAAAAAAACGGCTAACACAATTGGGTATTGTGTGAATTATGACTCTGACCAAATAGAAAATGGTCAAGTAAAACCAGTGAAAGAAAAAGATAAGATTAGAAACCACTTTATCTATGTCGATAAAGTTAAGCCTTTATCTGTAATGACCGTTGGCAGCGACTTTACTAAAGTGATGTGCGGTGAAGAATTTTATAATAAATATAAAAAATAAGTTTCATCACAATCACTTCTTATAGGCAAAAAGAATTATTGTTGTGCCATCATTTAATATCCAATGAGTTAGGAGGAAGCTCCTAACTCGGACTGGGGGATTTTTATATCAGACTAAATTGAATATAGCACAGTTAGTTGATATCAGATCAGCACCTCTCTAGACCACCTTATTTTTAAGCATGATTTTTTTGATCAGCCTTGAAAGGGAAATACCGACAAAGCTAGGCCTAGCAATGAAAATGAATGAGTGAGAAAAGGTTGACAAAGGGCGCCTATTATTTGTTCTAGCTCCCAGTTTTATATCAATATAATTTATTCTTTGATTCGAAGAAAGTCGGGGTTTAGGTACTGATAATACAATACGTAAGCACTGTAGGTTAAATTGTGGTGAGATATGAGATAACCATTAAATAGCTTTAACTAACATGAATAGTCTCGTCATAACAGCTCAAAGAATAAGGTTAATTTTAGTGTGAAATTTAATCTTAAAATAATAGAGAGTAAAGTGCGATGGCATAAAAAGACCTTAATTAATAAGTGATCAATAATATCCGTAAGAGTGATTCAAGAGTCCCTCTTTTTTTAATGGTTATTGATATATTAAGCTAAAAATGAATTGATAAAATACTTAAGTAAAATAACGTATCCTGTTAGCTTTAATATTGCCCAAATCGTAGGTCTACGATAGGTTAATTTTCCTACAGATGTTACAAATTCTCCCTAGCGACCAAGTGTTTTTCTTTTAAATAATGAAAATAACTATTCATTTATAGTGACTTGTCATTTTTCTGTTAGCGCTAAATATATTATATCTTGCAGAAGTTCCGATATTGATAGAATAGGGGTTTTGCATTGCTGTTTGTCTAAAAAGTATTCAGTTTTATTTAGTTAATATTCTATTTTTATTTTATGAATAAACATTCATTAAAAATAATTTTTAACAAATAAATTTAATTTTAATCTAAATTAGAATACAATTACGTTACAAATAAAAATTAAATGATGATCTTATTATTTAGATACTGACGTTCATTTGATAAAAGGAAATGTTTTAAAATGGCAATAACTAGAAGAAAGTTTCTTATCGGCGGGGCTGTTGTAGCCGTGGCTGGTGGGGCGGGAATTTTAACCCCGATGTTAACTCGAGAAGGTAGATTTGTTCCTGGCACACCAAGACATGGGTTTGTTGAAGGAACCGCAGGTCCTCTACCTAAGCAAGCTGACGTTGTTGTGATTGGTGCTGGTATTTTAGGTATTATGACCGCTATCAATCTTGTTGAACGCGGCTTGTCTGTTGTAATCGTTGAGAAGGGGAATATTGCTGGCGAACAATCTTCTAGATTCTATGGCCAAGTCATTACTTACAAAATGCCTGATGAGACATTCCTGCTTCATCATATTGGTAAACAGCGTTGGAGAGAAATGAATGCGAAAGTGGGTGTCGATACTAGCTATCGTACTCAAGGGCGCGTAGAAGTTCCTCTTGATGAAGAAGATTTAGATCACGTCAGAAAATGGATTGATACAAGAAGTAAGAATGTCGGTTCAGATATTCCATTCAAAACTAGAATTATTGAAGGTGATGAATTAAATCAGCGCCTTCGTGGAGCTACATCAAATTGGACAATCGCCGGTTTTGAAGAAGACTCAGGTAGCCTAGATGCTGAGATTGCAACCTTTGTTATGGCGGAATACGCTAAAAAAATTGGGGTTAAGATCTACACAAACTGTGCTGCAAGAGGCTTAGAAACTCAAGCGGGTGCAATTTCTGATGTTGTGACAGAAAAAGGTGCGATTAAAACTTCTAGAGTGGTTGTTGCTGGCGGTGTATGGTCTAGACTGTTCATGCAAAATCTGAATGTTGACGTACCAACATTACCGGCTTACCAATCTCAGCAATTGATCAGTGGTTCACCTACTGCACCGGGTGGTAACGTCGCTTTACCAGGTAACATTTTCTTCCGTGAGCAAGCTGATGGCACCTATGCGACTTCACCTCGTGTGATCGTTGCTCCAGTCGTAAAAGAATCATTTATCTATGGTTATAAATATCTGCCATTGCTATCAATGCCAGATTTCCCAGTACACATTTCATTAAATGAACAGTTAATTAATTCATTTACACAACCGACACACTGGGAGCTAGACGAAGTTTCTCCGTTTGAGAAAAATAGGAATATGACCGCACTGCCAGATATTCCTGAGCTAAATTCTTCATTAGAGAAATTGAAAGCAGAGTTCCCTGCATTTAAAGACTCTAAACTTATCGACCAGTGGAGTGGTGCGATGGCGATAGCACCAGATGAGAATCCTATCATTTCTCAAGTTAATGAATACCCAGGTCTGGTGATTAACACCGCGACAGGTTGGGGTATGACAGAAAGCCCTGTTTCTTCTGAAATCACGGCAGATCTACTGTTAGGTAAAGAACCTTCATTGGATGTGAAACCATTTAGCCTTTACAGATTTTAGATTAAATCGATTTTAAGTTATCCGACCCATATTTGATAACAGCCCTCCTTGTGAGGGCATTTTTTGCTTTCTGCAATCTATTCCCTCATGCTAATGCTAAATAAGGCCGCTATTAGCGCATTCGAGAATCCATGCAGGAGGGGAGTCATCTCATTCGTGTAAAGGAAAATACAAAATATGTTAATCCTTTAATGGGGTCATTTAATTTCTTCTCTCTCTCTATGCAGAAAGGAATGATTGTATTTACGCTAACGGATACAGTTACTTTTTGAAGCTGTAGTAATACGGTGATGTACCATGATGGTAGAAATTTATATTGGTTGATTGGTTGTCGTAAGATATAGAAAGTGAGGTGACAAAGCAGCCATGGTTAATAGGTATTTAAAGGAAGAAACAGCGATTGAGCATCATTACAAATGAAGCTAACTGTATTTAAGGCGGGTCGTAGGTATTTACTCTGACTTTAAGGATAACAATACGCAGGCTTTTATCTTTGCTGATGTGATTAGTGACCATTGGTAGTTATTTTTACTGATTACGTATTGCTCTTTTGATTTATGGTAAAAAGTGAATTAGGTGCTAATACGTAATTTTTAATCAACTAACGGCAAAAACAGGTGCATGTGTGTTGTTAAAAAGACAAAGTCAAATGTTATAGCTCAATGTATTCAACGTTACTTAGTTTACCCTGTTCATTATAAATTTATATATTTCAGGTAGATATAGTGAAAAACTAATAAATATAAATGCGGCTATAAAATAGATGTTGATAGACTCCATGGTTACTGTTGTTGAAATCGTTGCGACAGCTAAGATTGTCACAATGATACGTCGGCTATTTGCAGTCATTATATTGGACAGCTCATTAAAAAATGTTTCAAAAAATCTAAACATAACAATTCCTTTTTATCGTTTCATGCTGAGTGTATATGATTTAAATAAATTATTGAAGTTTTTATTAGCTATTTGTGCTATTTAATATTACACCAAATTATCAAACTGGCTGATTTTTATCTTTTTTTAATGCAGGGCTATAAAAAGTAATTTATAAAATTTATTATTACGATGAAATATTTAAATTAAAATAATAAAGAGATATAAAAGGCAATGGATGTTGTTTCCATCTGATTGATTTGAATGGGTTATTTTTTATTCTTGTCCTTTCTAATAAGAATATTTCATGCTGAAATTATTATTAAAACATCAATGATTAAGTTGGTGTGGAAATAAGGTTAAGTGTTAATACTTAACTTTTTTATAGTGGTTTTCAGATTGATCGACTTCACAATTTTATTCTTTTAATAAAATATCTCGCGTATTCTAAATAAGCCTTCTATTAACCACTATATAGGTGATTTAATTATATTGTGATGCTATTATAATTAAAACGTCAGGTAATAATCACGATTTGATATCGATAAATTTAAGATAAGTTAGGGTTATTGGGCGATTTAGCATGTTTTCATTTAAAGGCAGTGAAAACATTTTTTAGCTTATCGATTGTATTTTAGTCATGACATAATATTGACAAAGGGGATAAATAGGTGGTGTATTTAATAGATGAGTTTTAACACGATTCTGATTGATAGTTTTAATTGGATTATTTATCCTGCTGAGAGCCATCAAAATGAGGAATGAGTATGCCAACAGTTGATATAACTGACCTACTAGGTTATTCCATTATCAATACCATAAATATGATTTTTAACCCATTGGAGTATTTCTGCCAGGAAAACATGATTGAGAGTATGGGCACCTTGTTGCTATCTTTTATGATTTAATCACCTTATTGCTTGAAACCACTATTTTAAAGATCAAAAAACGATAGTGGTATTTAGTAAAGCAAGTAAAAAATGATTGTTAACTAATTGATAGTATTGGGTTTTTGTGATTATGACGCTTTTTTTAATTTATCCTATCAATAAAAACATTATTCTCTAACAAAACTCCCCCCTTATAGATAAATATTGTAAATAAAATAATCAATCAAATGATTATTATTTTATCGATATGAATGATGTGGCATAGCGCTTTATTGCGTGTGTGGTTTTTTATTGTGTGTGGTGCATCACAAAAAATAATTACTATTCAAAATGGCATTGTTTTTATCTTTAATCGACGGATAGTTGTGGCTGTTACCGCAATGGTTTCTACTGATTTTGTGATTAATAAAGATGATTAATAGGGAGTTAATAGATATTACCGTCATTAATTATCAATAAATAATTAATAGGTAAGATTAAACAAAAACAGTATCGCCAAAGAAATATAAAAAATTTTTGTTAACCAGAAAGTAAATAATTTTTTCACTATTGAATGAGGGTAATTATGCCAGGATCTCTATTTCCTCAAGATTTTCTGTGGGGTGGTGCAATAGCGGCAAATCAAGCGGAGGGGGCTTGTTTTGAAGGGGGAAAAGGACTCAGTATTGCAGATGTTATTCCTTATGGAGCTAACAGGCATCCGGTAAAAATGGGGATCGAAAAACGTTTTAAATTACGAGATGATGAATATTACCCAAGCCATTTGGCAATTGATTTTTATCATCAATACAAGCGTGATATTGCGCTAATGGCAGAAATGGGATTTTCGGTGTTTCGCACATCGATTGCATGGAGCCGTTTATTTCCGCGTGGGGATGAAGTCACTCCAAACCCAGAAGGTATCGCCTATTATCTCGACTTATTTAATGAATGCAAAAAATATCATATTGAACCGCTAGTAACCTTGTGCCATTTTGATGTTCCGATGCATTTGGTCACTGAGTATGGCTCATGGCGTGACCGGAAGATGATTGATTTTTTTGTGACCTATGCCAAAGCCTGCTTTGAAGCATTTGATGGGATAGTGAAATATTGGCTGACATTTAATGAAATTAATTTGCTATTGCATACGCCGTTTTCATCATCAGGGTTAGTCTTTGAAGAAGGGGAAAATAGCGAACAAGTTAAATATCAAGCCGCTCATCATCAATTAGTTGCTAGCGCATTAGCGACAAAAATAGCCCACGAAGTCAATGCTCAAAACCAAGTCGGCTGTATGCTTGCAGGTGGTGGATATTACCCTTGGTCGCCTAAACCAGAAGATGTATGGGCGGCAATGGAAAAAGATCGTGAAAACTTGTTTTTTATTGATGTACAGGTGCGTGGGTATTATCCCGCCTATGCGCAACGTGTTTTTCGTGAAAACAAGGTGACACTTCTGGTCACGGAAGAGGACGAGCAAATCCTTAAAAATACCGTTGATTTTGTTTCGTTTAGTTATTATGCCTCCCGCTGTGCCTCAGCGGATATGGGGGATGGTACAAACCTGTCGATTAATGCTGCACAATCTTTAAGCTCTCCGTATATAAAACAGAGTGAGTGGGGGTGGGGAATTGACCCTCTCGGTTTAAGATTAACCGCAAACATGCTCTATGATCGCTATCAAAAACCATTATTTCTAGTAGAAAATGGTTTGGGGGCGCATGATAAGTTAAATGAGGATGGTGAAATTATTGATGATTATCGAATCGATTACCATCGTTCACACATTCAAGCTTTAGGTGATGCTATTGCTGATGGTATCCCCATTATGGGATATATTTCATGGGGATGTATTGATTTAGTCTCTGCTTCAACAGGCGAAATGAGTAAACGATATGGTTTTGTGTATGTTGATAAGGATGATCAGGGAGCTGGCTCACTAACAAGGATACGTAAAAAATCTTTTTGGTGGTATAAAAAAGTGATAGCAAGCCATGGTAATGATTTGTATTAATTGCTTTTTACCATATTAAAACATAAAAAAAAGAGTCCCTTTAGGGACTCTAACTGAATGAAATCACTACTACATGATTTGTTCTTTACAGCGATATTATAATTATGCAATCGGTACTATAGCATATCTACGTACATGATGAAGACGTTAGTTTTTAATAAATATCTTAGCTTTTCGTTGATACATAGCTTAAATATATAATGTTTATATGATAATAACTTAAGTATTCAACTTAGCGTGTTATTTTATATTACAAGCGTAATATTTTGTTACGCGCTATATCAGATAGGAAATGATATAACACTGGTACTAATAAATTCCCTGGTATTAGAATTCAGTATTCAACTGGTTAAATATTATACTTTTATTTTTGCGAATATTATTATTTACTATTTTATGGTGTAACGACATTGATACTGGTTAATGTGATTAAAGAACATCAACATTAATTTTTATTCCTCAATGATGAGATATCTCTCCCTTCGTTTGACTTGACACTAATGTACCGTATAAATCCGATGATAAAAATGTGAACTGTGTATCAAAACACACGTCAAGTGTTAATATTTTTAAAGATATTAATATTGCTTATGTAAAATTTTCTTGTGTATTCAATAGATTGGCTTTTTGGCTTATGTAATAAATAGACATGAATTGAAGGAGATTAACAATATTCATCAATGGGTTGAAGAAAAGAGGGCGTGCTGGTTTATTAAGAGTGATTTATTACTAAGCCAAAAAGGTGAGCTGATAAAGGTTAAGTTGCATACTACAGGCGTCAAAAGAGATTATTCTTTCTTATCAGATTGTTCACGGCAAAATTGATCCCAGATGATGTTGAAGTTGTCGTTAGGAAAAATATTTCCAGAACGTTCAATTAAAGGGATAGAAACGACATTTCTTCCATCTTGGTGCATATATGTTTTGACGAGGAATCGTTTATAGCCAAAGGAATTTTCGCTTTTAAAAACGAGTACCTCTCCACATACATAACCAAGTATTCCGTGATCGAGTGTTTGCCGAATTTCATAGTAATGAACATTTTTATATTCGGCGGTTTCGGGAAATGTAAGGAAATCCTCCACTGCTTTTTGTGATTTTTTAACGATATCCAGATCAGGGGTATAATTTGCCATCATGCCAGCAACAAATGAGCCGCCTGCGATAAGAGCAATAATTAAATATGAAAATATATTCTTTTTCATGAAGTTACTCTTTTTATATTTGAATAATAGTAGTAATTTTAGAATTAGGCGATATTAAGGTAGCATAAGCATAGGCGTGTTTATATGGGGATGAAATAACAATAGTCAATTAAAGACAAAGGGTTACAATTAATAATAAATTGTTATGTTAAGTTTATTTGAATAGTTATTGTTATTTTAAGTTTTTTATTGATGACGTGTATGTACTTTAAATGAAAAATAATCAAAAAATGATTTAATGATTATTTTTCATTATTGTTGCCATATTTATCGCTTCTATTAATTGTGAACGATTAATTCTAGGGCTATTACTATCGAGTAGTTGTTGCCATAGGCTAATGGCTTTTTCATAGTTGGCGTGCATAAAGGCGTCTGAGGCTAATAGCATTAAAGCGGTCACTTCATGTTTATCAATGGATAATGCATGCTCTATTACTTGCATTGTATCTTCAGTCATCTGTTGCCCCGCTTGATAATAGAGCACAGTCGCGATAGCTGAATAAAGTTGCGCGTTTTCTCCTGTATATTTAAGTGCTTGGTTATAGGCAATCAAGGCATTGTCATAGCTATTTTGATATAAATAATATTCACCGAGGATTGCCCAAAGGTCACCATTTTGGGGGGATTGTCGAATATTATTTTGTAAGCGTATCAGATCACTTTGTTGTTGCTGTAGTGGGGTCAATATATGTAATGGGTCTGAGATGCGCTGGTATTCATGATAAGTGGCGCTAAAGCGCGGTAGAAAAAAATACCCTGCTATTGTAAGGAGCAGTAATAGAGCTACGCATAAATGGATAGCATAATAAGAAAGGGTATCGTTGCGCTTCACTTCGGCGTGCTGTGATGGAATTTCATGAGTTAATTGTATGGACAGCTTAGACGCCGGAGTAATGGTAGCTTCCGTTGAATTATGTTGATTTGTTCGCGGTACTGAGGCTCTTTTTTTTATTAAATAATAGAGCAGGGCGATGACAAAGATGAATCCGATAAACGGCAGGCTCCAGAGTACAATGGTTCCCATGTGTAATGGCGGATTGTAGAGTACAAAATCACCGTATCGCTCGGTCATATAAGAGCGTATTTCAGCTTCAGTTTTCCCTTCCGCTACCATTTTATACACTTGATGGCGCATACTGACAGCGGTAGGGGCATTGGATTCGAGCAGGTTTTGATTTTGGCACTGAGGGCAGCGTAATTGAGCCGCAATTTGTAATGAAGTTGTTTGCTGTTCTGCGGTAGCAAATTGCCAAGTATCCACAATGTCGGCTTTGGCTATATTCGTCGCCATAAGTAATAATGTTAGAACAACATAATGCAAGAGTTTATTCATGCTGACTTCGCCCTTTAAACCACCCAATAAAGAGACCGATGCACATGATAAAAGCCCCTCCCCAGATCCACTGGATACCATCTTGCACATAGAATCGTAGCGCATAGCGGTTATTTCCCGTCTTTTCACCTAATACGGCGTACCAATTTCGCATCCATCCCCAGTGCATACCAGGTTCAATCATTATCTGTTGGCGAGCGGTATAAAATCGACGTTCAGTCTCAAGGTGTGTAATAAATGTATCTTTTTGATAAACGGCAATGAGCGCTTTTTCAGTGGTGTAATTGGATTGAGTATCCAACTGTAATTGCTTGAAATTAAATTGATAACCGGCGAGTGAAACGGTGTGATTAACCGTCATATTGGCACTGATTTCTTGTTTGCTTACAGTAGAAAAAGCAATACCAGTGGCAAAAATAATCACGCCAGTGTGTGCAAGTAATGAGGCTAGTCGCTTCTGTATTTCATTGAGAGGGCGTAGCCATAATAGCAACAGTAAGCCAACCATTATAGCCGTTGCGCTCGCGATAAATTTAGCATCACTCCATCGCAAAAGTAGGGCGATTACAGCGGCAATGATGCTAACAGACAAACGCCAACGGAAAAAAGAGCGGGTAGATGATTTGAGGCTCCCCACGGCCCAAGCGCCGATAACCATCAGCATAATTAAGCCAAAAGGCAGTAATGTTTGGTTAAAATAAGGCGCTCCGACTGATATCTTTCCCCACCCAAGTAGGCTGTAGAGCATGGGATATAACGTGCCGACTAACACAATAAACAGGACAACCACAAATAAAATCAATGTCATCTGTAAATAGATTTCGCGTAGGGTTAATGCCCGTTTAGAGGCTGATGCTGCGGGTTTCGCCTTACAACCATAAATAAGTAAGGCGACGATGCTCATGCTAATAAATAATAAAAATAATGGTATTGCACGAACATTATCTAGGGCAAATGCATGGACTGACACGAGTATGCCCGAACGAACAATAAGCGTGCCAAGTAATGATAAAATAAATGTGACTATGGCTAAGATCATCGACCAATGGCGGTAACTTCCCTGTTTTCGCGAAGCCGCTAAACTGTGTAGTAGGGCGGTTGCCGCTAGCCAAGGCAACAGTGAGGCATTCTCGACAGGATCCCAAAACCACCAACCGCCCCATCCTAATTCGCTATAGGCCCACCATGAGCCTAGCGTGATCCCCATGGTAAGTATGCACCAACTTGGTACGGCCCAACGCCAACAAACCCATGCAATAGTTTGGCTGAAATTTCCAGCAATCAGCGAAGCCAAAACGCATGATGTGACGACCATCAAGCCGCTATAACCCAAGTAAAGTAGCGGAGGATGTAAAATAAGCCCCCAATGTTGCAACATTGGGTTGAGGTCGCGACCTTCAATCGCGGGCGGAAAGAGCCGCATAAAAGGGTCTGAATAGAGCACGATAAACCAAAGTAGCGCTGCGCTCATTGCGGCAAGAATAGCTAAGGTTAAAGCAAAAAAGGGGTGATCTTGTTTGCGATAGCGCCAAGCGAATAACAGATGCCAAGTCGACAGTAAAAGCACCCAAAGAAGGAGTGAACCTTCATGCCCACCCCAAACCGCCGCTATTTTTATTAATAAAGGGGATAAACGGTGGCTATGTTGAGCAACATACACCACCGAAAAGTCACTTTGAATAAAGGAAATAGTTAGGCAAAGAAACGCAATAACGAGAAATATAAATTGCAGAGTAGACCAATAAACCCCAAGTAAGCGTGATTTTTGGGTGTGTTTGTAGGTACTAACCAACCCAAACAAGGCATGAAAATTGGTTATGCAGAGTGTTAACAGCAAGCTAATAAACCCGATTTCAGGGAGTATAAGTTCCAATGAGCACCTTGTTTGTGTTAATTAAGCGACCGTTAATTGCCCTGCATAAAGGACAAAGAAACGTAATAAAAAGACCCCAACCAAACTCGCACTACTGACAAAAACCACTCGGGCGGCACTTTGGCTATTATTGACCCATTTTTTCAAGGCCAGTGGGATCATAAAACCAATGCCAACCACACCAATCCAAAACCACCAAGTCCAAAAGCCTCCACCAAGTGCTGCGATAAGCGCGCGCATTTTGCCATCATCCCCTAATGCTAAACCGACAAAGAAAGCCGCTAATAAGAAGATTTCCAGCCAAACGACAAAGCCTTCAACGCGATGTAGAAAATGCGCTTCTGGGTTATGGACATTTTGGCGATAGCGCAATGCTAAAGCAATGAGCGCGACGGCAAGCCCCGATGAGATCCCTGAAAAGAGAAAGAGAGCAGGTAAGATAGGGTTATTTAAGAATGGATAGGATTTTAACGCGGAAAGTAAAAAACCGGTATAAGCCCCTAATAATACCGCCAGTACGAGCATGGTGATTTCAATGGCACGTATAGCAGGTGTGAATAAATTTAATAATGAGCGAATAAAGCCAAAACGCGGTAGCCATTTTTGCTGTATTGCGACCAGTTCAGTTTCGAAAACTTTAGCTAACCAGACAACGAGTACCACCATGTAGACTTGGAAGAGCATAACCCCCATCGACATGACGGAGGTCGGACTGTAGTGGAACATCAATTTCCAAAAGGTCCATGGGCGTGTTAAATGGAAAATTAAAATGAGTAATCCCAAAATAACGGTCGTCGGTGCCAGAAATAGAGTGGCTCTCATTAGTGTGCTCTTACTGGTTGCTTCAGACGGATAATATTGACGCAATAGCACGGCAAGCACCACTAACCCTGCTGAAATACCAATTAGAAAGAGGTAAACGGCAATGGGCCAATCCCAAACTAAAGATTCAAAATGGAAAGCAGAAGCAGTTGTCATTGGCTAACCTCCCCATATTTGAACGGAACTCGGTACATTTTGGGGCGAGTACCGAGGGCTATTTTATAGCGATACGTGGTTTTTTGACGCAACATAAGAGAAATATCACTGTTAGGATCATCCAGATTGCCAAAGACCAATGCCTTGGTTGGACAGGCTTCGACACAAGCCGGTTGTTTACCTTTTTTCAAGTTTGTTTTTCGGCAAAAATCGCATTTGTCGGCAGTTTTATTGACTGGGTGAATGAATCTTACTCTGTAAGGGCAAGCCGCAATACAATATTGGCAACCAACACATAGGTCTGGGTTAACATCGACAATCCCTGTCGTTTTATCAATAAATGATGCGCCCGTTGGGCAAACATCGACACAAGGTGCATGCTCACAGTGCTGACATGAATGCCGGAAAAAGCGATATTTGATATCTGGGAAGTGACCAATTGGCTCGCTGCGAATAATGGTTAGCCGAGAAACCCCTTCCGGGACTTGGTTGACTTCTCGACAGGCATCCATACAAGCAGTACAACCTATGCATAAGGTTTCATCGTGGATCATGCCGTAACGTACGCCATCCACTTTCATCGTATTTGCGAGGCTATGGAGTGTCGCACCTCCTGACGCCGCCAAGGCTCCTGCATAAATAATAAACTGACGACGCGAACAACTCATGGCTGCTCCTTAAGCAATTTTACCGCCGCTGGATTGAAGTCAGGGTTATTACGTTGGTCTGAGTGACAATCAACACAAATTTTTACGCGACCTTTGTCATTAAGTGTTTTCATCGTATCTTGTTTTGGATGCAGATCATGGCAACTGGCACAGGCAACTTTAGTCACATGAACATCGTGTGGCCAAAACGCTTTTTGTAGCTGTTCGGGTAAGTGACATGACATACAGACACTATTTTGTTGCTCCACCCTATACATAGGGTGGTTAAACCGCATCACATCTTTAGCCCCCTCACGGTGATGAGGGCCTGGGTTACCATGGCAGTTGGTACAGGTAACGGGAAGGTTATTATTAGGGTTAATGACCGATGCGTGAGTGCCATGCATACCTTCTTTGTCGGGTTTATGACAATCCAAACAGGCTGCATCTGGGTTACGTTGCTGAGTAACAACCCAACGTTCACCCGTCTCTGTCGCGGGAGGTGTCGCAGTAGAGGCTGCAATGCTCCATAACAAGCCTAATGCCAGCCCCCCAGCAGTGAATAACGAACGTAGTACGCTCATATTAACTCCATTGGTTATACCGCCTCTGTATGAGGCGGATCACGGTTATTGGCTTAACAGGTTGTTTTTACGAGCTTGCGCATCCCATTCGGGCACGACAGTTTTCAAAAACTCTTGTTTTTCAGCGTTGATTTTTTGCATATCCAGACCAATTGCTTGTTGCGCTTTTTCTTTGGTTGAAATGTCTGGAATAGCAATTTCATGTGTAATGCCTTTAGCACCTAATAGACGAACGAGTTTGGTGCGAGCATCAGCAGCTTTGTTCATTGCGCCACCGAGCATGCGCAAGCCTTCCTCTGGTGCGTGCATATGAATACCATGAGATGCAATAGCTAAATCCCAGCGCCATTGTGCATGGCGAATATCAGCTAAAATGGGCGCCATCTCTTTTTCGGTTGCCCCTGCATCCCAAGCTGCTTTAGCTTCAAAATGGGCATGAACAAGTTGATCTTCCACTTTGATTTTCATCTCTTGGATAGCTTGTTTGCGCTCGGCAACGACAGCTTGTAGCTCTTGCTTGCTTTGGGTATGGCAGTTACGACAGGTTTGTTCGAAATTATCGAATGGATTACCTATCTTATGGCTGGTGTAGAGCTCGCCTTTTTCATTTTGTAATTTAGGCATGTGGCAGTCGATACAGGTCACGTTGTTTTTACCGTGGATCCCCGCACTCCATGTTTCATACTCTGGGTGCTGTGCTTTTAACATAGGGGCTTTCGACAGTGAGTTTGTCCAGTCAGAGAAGGCGATATTGTCATAATAGACTTCCATATCCTCCACTTTCGTACCGTTATCCCAAGGGAATTTGACGGATTTATTTTCCCCTGCAAAGTAGTACTCAACGTGGCATTGCCCACACACCATAGATTGCTGATCAAAACGACTGGCTTTATCGAAGGGTTTACCAATCGCTTCCATGGCTCGAGCGGCATAAGGACGGGTGAGTGTTAAAGCGGGCTGGCCTTGCGCGAATTCTGGAGAGTCGGTTTTGTGGCAGTCAGCACACCCTAGTACGTTAACAATTTCAGGCCCACCTTTAGCCCATTTACCGTGGAAATATTCATCTTCCCCTTGCTCTTGGATAAGTCTGGCGACATCTGGGCTTTTACAGCTCCAACAAGCCATAGGGAGAGGGCCATCTTGTGCATCTTTCGGTGCACCAGTACGTAGTGTTTCTCGTACGTCAATTAAAGCATAAGCATGGCCTCGAGGCTTGTTGTAATCACGTGAAAAAGGGTAGCCAGCCCAGAGGATCACCAACCGGGGGTCTTCTGCCAGCGCATCTTCACGTTGTGATTGTTCGGATGTTGCACGCCACGAGTGATATTGATCAGGGTGAGCCTGAGCAAAGGATTCATTTTTAGTATTTATTGTTGATGATGCTTCCTTTGATGCAGTTTGTGCATGAACAGCAGGGGTTAACAACCATATCCCAGCCACCAAACTGAGTAAGTACAAAGTCCTGTTGATTATCTTTGCCATAAGGGCCTCGAGTGATATAAGCCAGCCATCCCATTGGCTGTGATATTATTATTTATAGGTGATGGCATAGGTTTTGATGCCATCATGACATGCTCAAGGAATAGCTCTAACAAATAACCACACTTAAAATATTGTTTTTGATCAAAGCTAAATTTACTAAAAGAAATGTCATTAAAATAATGTGATTAATATCGAATCGTGAATGTAAATTAGGAAAGAAAACATTGAGTCAGTTAAAATAAATGAGAGCAAAGCATTTAAGCGTCACTTTCATGTGAGTGAGGGTTTTTATTTATTGAATTCATATTGAAAGGCTTTATTATCAGTAGGATATGACTAAGTAATCTGCTTATCTATTATTTAACTAATAACCAAAGTGTGCAGCACCTCTAATATTTTCAATGTGGATATTCATCGTTGATGACTATAACTACTACTTTAGTGGTAGTTTGTAATGTTATATATATGAGGGTTTCATGAAACATTAGGATTAATTTGGTTTCTCATATTTAAAAAATGTTAATATTTTTTGTTTGAAGATAATTTATTTAAGTTCTAGTCAATAAGTTACATCGTTATTTCAAATAATACTTTCTGTATAAATTATTTCATTCTAAATAGCACATTCATTAATGTTACCTATTAGGTGGTATGTATTTTTTTACTCTCTATCGATAAGATTCTGCGTGAATACACATATAATAATTGCGGTTAATTTTTACTTTTTGCATTAATTTTGTTTGGGCAATGTTAAGGAAATCAACATGGCTGATATCACCCGTCGGGGAGTGTTGACTGGTGCATGGCGTCGCGCCGCACCCGTTATTCGACCGCCATGGAGTCGTAGTGAAGATCATTTCATTGAAAGTTGTACTCGTTGCAACCATTGCCTGACGCATTGTGAAACCTCAATTTTAATATCTGGCCCCGGTGGCTATCCCGTTGTTGATTTTTTGCAAGGGGAGTGCACGTTTTGTTATGCCTGTGCTGCCGCTTGCCCTGAGCCAATATTTCTTCCACAACTCTCCCAACCTTGGGATATTTCCATCTCAATTGCTCAAACCTGTCTGGCATATCGCTCTATTGAATGTCGGCGATGCGAAGACAATTGTGAGCCACAAGTGATCGCGTTTCGCCCATCACTGAGTGGAATTTATCAGCCCAATATTGATAAGCAAGGTTGTACAGGTTGTGGTGCCTGTGTTGCCGGTTGCCCCGTATCAGCCATTACTTTGGAGCATGAAAATGCGCAATAGCTGGCAAGTATGTAGTTTGATTGTACAAGTAAAAAGTGAACAGGCTTGCGCTGTGACGGCAGCTTTAAATCAATTACCCGGTTGTGAGGTGGCTATCAGTTCACCGGAAACAGGCAAATTGATTGTTGTTGTCGAGTCAGAACACAGTCGCACCCTGATTGAGACTATTGATTCAGTACGCAATGTTAATGGTGTGCTGGCTGTTTCGCTGGTTTACCACCAGCAGGATGAGCAATGTGAGGAAAATGATGAAACTCAGTCGTCGTAGCTTCATGAAAGCCAATGCTGTTGCGGCCGCTGCTGCGGCGGCAGGTATTGGCGTTCCGAGTATCGCTAAAGCGGTCGTCGGGCAACAAGAGGCCATCAAATGGGATAAAGCACCTTGCCGCTTCTGTGGTACAGGTTGTGGTGTACTTGTGGGAACGCAAAATGGTCGCATTGTGGCGAGCCAAGGTGACCCAGAAGCGCCAGTTAACCGTGGCTTAAACTGTATTAAAGGCTATTTTTTACCGAAAATCATGTACGGTAAAGATCGCTTGACTCAGCCATTGCTGCGAATGAAAGACGGTGAATATGACAAAAATGGTGAATTTACCCCGGTGACTTGGGAAAAAGCCTTTGATGTCATGGAAGAAAAAGTAAAAACCACATTAAAAGAGCGCGGCCCTGAAGGGATTGGCATGTTCGGTTCAGGCCAATGGACTGTGTGGGAAGGTTATGCTGCATCAAAATTGTTTAAAGGTGGCTTCCGCTCTAACAACTTAGACCCTAACGCACGCCATTGTATGGCCTCAGCGGTTGTTGGTTTCATGCGTACTTTTGGTATGGATGAACCTATGGGCTGTTATGATGACATCGAGCAAGCCGATGCATTTGTGCTTTGGGGTTCGAACATGGCAGAAATGCATCCTATCCTATGGTCACGTATTACCAACCGGCGTTTATCTGACCCTAATGTGCGTGTTGCTGTACTCTCCACATTTAAGCATCGTAGCTTTGAGTTAGCTGATAACGGTATTGTCTTTACCCCACAGTCTGACTTAGTGATCCTCAATTATATTGCTAACTATATTATTCAAAATGATGCGGTGAATCAGGAATTCTTCGATAAACACGTTAACTTACGTCGAGGAACAACGGACATCGGTTATGGATTGCGTCCTACTCATCCATTAGAACAAAGTGCTAAAAACCCAGGTTCAGATGCCTCTGTGCCGATGACTTGGGAAGAATATAAGGCCTTTGTGGCTGAATACACATTAGATAAAACCGCTGAAATGACAGGGGTGCCGAAAGATCAGCTAGAAGAACTAGCAAAATTGTATGCAGATCCAAACACAAAAGTCGTCTCTTATTGGACAATGGGCTTCAATCAGCATACTCGTGGTGTTTGGGCGAATAACCTCTGTTATAACTTGCACTTACTGACAGGTAAAATTTCTCAGCCGGGTTGTGGTCCGTTCTCATTGACGGGGCAGCCGTCTGCGTGTGGTACTGCTCGTGAAGTCGGTACGTTTGCCCATCGCTTACCCGCCGATATGGTGGTAACGAATGAAAAACACCGCGAAAAAGTGGAGCAAGTTTGGCAACTCCCCGCCGGCACGATCCCAGAAAAAATTGGCTTACATGCCGTGGCGCAAGACCGTGCATTAAAAGACGGCACGCTTAACTTTTATTGGGTCATGTGTAACAACAACATGCAGGCAGGCCCCAATATTAATCAAGAGCGGATGCCGGGCTGGCGTGACCCACGCAATTTTATTGTTGTTTCTGATCCTTATCCAACCGTGAGTGCTATCGCCGCAGATTTGATTTTGCCAACCGCCATGTGGGTAGAAAAAGAGGGGGCTTACGGGAATGCGGAGCGCCGGACACAATTTTGGCGTCAGCAAGTGAAAGCGCCGGGAGAAGCAAAATCTGACTTATGGCAAATGGTGCAATTTGCCCGTCGCTTTAAAACGGAAGAGGTTTGGCCTGAAGAGTTACTGGCTCAAAAACCGGAGTATCGCGGTAAAACCCTGTATGACGTGCTGTTTGCTAACCAAGCGGTTACCAAGTTCCCGATCACTGAGTTAGCTGAAGATCAGCTCAATGATGAGTCACGCGAATTGGGCTTCTATCTACAAAAAGGGTTATTTGAAGAGTACGCCAGTTTTGGTCGCGGTCATGGTCATGACCTTGCGCCTTTCGATGATTATCACAAAGCACGCGGTATCCGTTGGCCTGTGGTCGATGGCAAAGAGACGCAATGGCGTTACAGCGAAGGCCATGACCCCTATGTCAAAGCCGGTGCGGGTTATCAATTCTACGGTAAGCCAGATGGTAAAGCAGTCATTTTTGCATTGCCGTTCGAACCCGCGGCGGAAGTACCTGATAAAGAATATGACTTATGGCTATCAACGGGGCGTGTGTTGGAGCATTGGCATACCGGCAGTATGACTCGTCGTGTACCAGAACTGCACCGAGCTTTTCCTGAATCACAGGTCTTTATCCATCCTCTAGATGCGAAAGAGAGAGGGTTACGTCGTGGTGATAAGGTAAAAGTGATTTCACGCCGTGGTGAAGTGACCACTATTGTGGAAACACGAGGGCGTAACCGACCACCAAAAGGATTGGTGTATATGGCTTTCTTTGACGCATCTCAGTTAGTTAATAACTTAACGCTGGATGCAACAGACCCACTCTCTAAAGAGACGGATTACAAAAAATGTGCCGTTAAATTGGAAAAGGTGTAATTGCATATGTCCCAGAAACCTAAACCTCAAAATAGTCGTCGCCGTTTCTTACGCGATGCCGTTCGTGCGGCAGGCGGATTGGCGGCGGTTGGTGTGGTACTGGGCTTACAGCAACAAACTTCCCGCGCGAGTGGAATTCGTCTCCGCCCGCCGGGAGCCATTAATGAAAATGCATTTGCGAGTGCGTGTGTTCGTTGTGGGCAGTGCGTACAAGCTTGCCCTTATGACATGTTGAAATTAGCAACATTAGCATCAGGACTGGCAGCGGGAACGCCTTATTTTATTGCGCGAGAAAACCCTTGTGAAATGTGTGAAGAGATCCCGTGCGCCAAAGTGTGCCCGAGTGGTGCACTGGATAAAGAGATTGAGTCTATCAATGACGCACGAATGGGGTTGGCAGTGTTACTTGATCAGGAAAACTGTCTCAATTTTCAAGGGTTGCGCTGTGATGTGTGTTATCGCGTTTGCCCGCTAATTGATGAGGCTATCACGCTGGAGCTTGAGCAAAACCACCGTACGGGGAAGCATGCACGTTTTTTACCAACAGTGCATAGTCAAGCTTGTACGGGATGTGGTAAGTGCGAGCAGGCTTGTGTCCTCGAAGAAGCGGCCATTAAAGTCCTGCCGCTAACGCTTGCGAAAGGTGAATTGGGGCATCACTACCGTTTTGGTTGGCTGGAGGGAAATAATGGCAAATCGTAAACGTGATGCAGGACGCGAAGCGCTGGCGAAAAAGGGCTGGTGGCAGAGCCATAAATGGTTATGGATGCGTCGTATCAGTCAACTATTGGTAATCGCGATGTTTTTGAGTGGACCTTGGTTTGGGGTCTGGATCTTACATGGTAATTACAGTAGCAGTTTATTGTTAGATTCAATCCCGCTCACTGACCCTTTGATCACGTTAGAAAGTCTTGCTAGTGGCTATTTACCTGCTATTTCGACATTAATTGGTGCAGCAATAGTATTGCTAGTTTATGCATTACTTGGAAAACGTATTTTTTGCAGTTGGGTTTGCCCTGTAAACCCTGTTACGGATGCGGCAGCATGGTTACGCCGTAAGCTCGATTTTAATCAATCCGCAACGATCCCTCGTTATATCCGTTATGTGTTGCTTGTGGTGATTTTAATCGGCTCTGCGGTAACAGGGACTTTATTGTGGGAATGGATCAACCCCGTTTCATTAATGGGCCGAAGCCTCATCTTCGGTTTTGGTAGCGGTGCTTTATTGCTGCTCGCCTTATTTTTATTCGATTTACTCGTTGTGGAGCATGGCTGGTGTGGTCACCTTTGTCCTCTCGGTGCCTTATATGGGATCGCCGGTTGTAAAGGGGCACTGATGGTCACAGCGATAAACAAGCAAAATTGTACTCGCTGTATGGATTGCTTTCACATTTGTCCGGAGCCGCAAGTTTTGCGTACCCCGGTTTTAGATAAACAGGCCCCAGCATTCATTTCGGATAAGGACTGCATAACATGCGGTCGTTGTATCGATGTGTGTTCTGAGGATGTTTTTAAAATAACACTACGATGGAGTTCGGGAGCGAAATCATGAAAACCCATGCCCTGATTAAGACAATGAGCCGTTGGATGGCGGTAATAGGACTCGTTGCCTCGAGCCTTGCTTGGGCGACAAATGGCGTTGATCTGTCTAAGTCACCAGAAGTTTCTGGTACTCAAGAAGGTGGCATTCATATTCCTAAAGAGCAGGAAAGAATGGCTTTAAACTATGTGAATCAACCTCCAATGATCCCACATAGCGTTGATGGTTATCAAATTACCACCAATACAAATCGCTGCTTACAATGCCATGGTGTTGAAAGTTATCGAACAACAGGGGCGCCTCGCGTTAGCCCGACACACTTCGTGGATGCTACGGGGAAAGTATTAGGTGGCGTAGCACCAAACCGCTACTTCTGCCTACAGTGCCATGTGCCGCAGTCCGATACATCACCGATTGTGGAGAACACATTTACCCCATCCAAAGGTTTTGGGAAATAAGAGGCCGACATGGGAAACAATAACGCTAAGCCTGGTGTGATCCGTAGAGTGTGGCAATGGTGGCGACGCCCGAGCCGTTTGGCTTTGGGAACCTTACTATTGATTGGTTTTGTTAGTGGCGTCATTTTTTGGGGCGGCTTTAATACGGGAATGGAAATGGCTAATACTGAAGAATTTTGTATTAGTTGCCATGAGATGCGTGAAAACGTGTATGAAGAGTATATGGAAACGATCCACTACACCAACCGTAGTGGTGTTCGAGCAACCTGTCCTGATTGCCATGTACCTCATGAGTTCGGACCTAAAATGGTCAGAAAGATTAAAGCCAGCAAAGAGCTTTATGGCAAAGTATTCGGCATCATTGATACACCACAAAAATTTGAAGAGCACCGTTTAGCCATGGCGCAAAATGAGTGGCGACGGATGAAAGATAATAACTCTCAGGAGTGCCGTAATTGCCACAATTTTGAATACATGGATTTTACGGCACAAAAAAGTGTGGCAGCCAAAATGCATGATCAGGCCATTGTTGATGGAAAAACCTGTATTGATTGCCATAAAGGGATAGCTCATAAGCTACCTGATATGCGCGAAGTTGAGCCGGGTTTTTAAATGGAAAAGCGTCACTCAGGAAGGTTGATTAAATGGGATCACGCCTGAGAAGCATAGAGGCTAGTCAACAGTTAATGGTTTGACTAGCCTCAGTTTATATTTGTGCTATATCAATAAACCCATTGTTATTACGTGTATTGTATATTGCAGCAGCGCAAAGTTTGCCTGAGATATGATCTGGAGCCTTTAAATATGTGGAAAAAGCTTCACCAACTTGCTATTCCTGCCAATCTCTACCAACTATGTGGGCGGTTGACCCCTTGGTTTATTACCCTGAGCGTGATTTTTTTAGCACTAGGTTGGGGGTGGGGATTCGGATTTGCGCCCGCCGATTATCAGCAAAGTGATAGCTATCGCATTATGTACCTCCATGTTCCAGCAGCAATGTGGTCAATGGGGATCTATGCCATTATGGCGTTCGTCGCTTTTGTTGGTCTTGTTTGGCAAATGAAAGTGGCTGAATTAACGATTGCCGCTATGGCACCTATTGGTGCGGTATTTACCTTTATTGCCTTAGTCACGGGGGCAACGTGGGGCAAACCCATGTGGGGCGCATGGTGGGTATGGGATGCACGTTTAACCTCAGAACTTATTCTCTTTTTTCTGTATGTTGGCATTATCGCGCTTTGGCATGCATTTGATGACCGCCGGACAGCAGGAAAAGCTGCGGCGATCTTAGTCTTAATTGGTGTGATTAATTTACCTATCATCCATTATTCCGTTGAATGGTGGAACACATTACATCAGCCTTCAACGCGAATGCAGCAAAGTATTAACCCTGCAATGCGCACACCTTTGCGTTTGGCTATCTTAGGCTATCTATTTTTATTTATTTCTCTGACGCTGGTGCGTTTACGCAACCAATTATTACTACTGGAGCGTAACCGCTCATGGGTTATGGATATCGTGAATAAGAAGGGGCGTAAATAATGAGTCGTGCATTTGCATCTTGGGCGGATTTTTTTGCAATGGGCGGTTATGCCTTTTATGTCTGGCTGGCAGTTCTATTGACGGTAACACCGCTATTGCTGTTGTGTATTCACACCGTTTTACAACGCAAAATGATTATAAATTCCATCACTGCACAGCAAGCAAGAGAAGCAAGACAGAAAGCAGCACGAGCGCGTCGGGAGGCTGAGTGAATATTCGTCGTAAAAATAGATTATGGCTAGTTTGTTCCATTCTAATTGGTGTGGGGTTAATGGTCGCGCTGCTTTTATATGCACTTCGCTCCAGTATCGACCTATTTTATACCCCCGGTGAGATCATTTATGGGAAGCGAGAAACCCAGCAGATACCTGAAGTTGGCCAACGCTTACGTGTCGGGGGAATGGTGATGCCAGGTACTGTTCAGCGTGATCCGGACTCCCTGAAAGTCACCTTTACGGTGTATGACGCGGAAGCGGAAGTTGATGTGAGCTATGAGGGGATTTTGCCTGATCTGTTTCGAGAAGGGCAAGGGGTAGTTGTCCAAGGGGAGCTGGCTGAAAACCATCATGTCATTGCCAAAGAAGTGCTCGCTAAACACGATGAAAATTATACGCCACCCGAAGTTGAGCAAGCGATGCAGGAAAATCACCGTCGACCTGCCGCGGCTTATAAGGATAACACACTATGATCCCTGAGGTTGGCAATATACTGCTATGCCTAGCGTTAGGTATTGCAGTATTACTCTCTATCTATCCATTATGGGGCGTATCTCGTCACGATGAGCGCTTAATGCGGGCTTCAAGGCCTCTTGCTTGGCTACTGTTTTTGTGTGTGGCTGGCGCATTTTTAGTGCTAGTCAACGCCTTTGTCATAAATGATTTTTCAATTACTTATGTTGCAAATAACTCCAACACGCAATTACCTGTTTGGTATCGGGTTGCGGCAACATGGGGTGCGCATGAAGGTTCACTGCTGTTGTGGGTGCTATTGATGAGCGGCTGGACGTTTGCGGTTGCATTATGTAGCTACCGCATGCCGCTGGATATTGTTGCTCGTGTTTTAGCAGTAATGGGGATGGTGAGCGTCGGGTTTCTGTTGTTTATCATTTTCACCTCTAACCCCTTTTCGCGCACCTTGCCCTCCTTCCCAATTGAAGGACGTGACTTAAATCCGCTCTTGCAAGATCCCGGCCTGATTTTCCATCCACCATTGCTGTATATGGGGTATGTTGGCTTTTCAGTCGCCTTCGCATTTGCTATCGCGGCGTTGCTTAGTGGCCGGCTGGATAGTTCATTTACCCGTTTCGCTCGCCCTTGGACGATGGCTGCGTGGTTTTTTTTAACGCTCGGCATCATGTTAGGTTCGGCTTGGGCCTATTATGAGCTAGGCTGGGGCGGCTGGTGGTTCTGGGATCCTGTTGAAAATGCGTCGTTTATGCCTTGGCTAGTAGGAACCGCGTTAATCCACTCGCTGGCGGTGACAGAGCAACGAGCAACATTTAAGGCATGGTCTTTATTGCTATCGATATTTGCGTTTTCACTTTGTTTACTCGGTACTTTCCTCGTACGTTCAGGGGTGCTGGTTTCTGTGCATGCCTTTGCATCTGACCCCTCGAGAGGACTCTTCATTCTCGCCTTTATGGTCTTAGTTATCGGTGGCTCATTGCTGCTGTTTGCCATAAGAGGTCACAAGGTTCGTTCTCGTGTTAATAATGCGCTTTGGTCTCGGGAATCAATGCTACTGGCGAATAACGTCATCCTAACCGCTGCAATGCTGGTCGTGTTATTAGGCACCTTACTGCCTTTAGTTCACAAACAAATTGGTTTAGGCAGTATTTCGATTGGTGAGCCCTTCTTTAATACCATGTTTATCGCGCTAATGGTGCCATTCGCACTCTTACTGGGGATTGGGCCTCTAGTGCGTTGGGGGAGAGACCGCCCCGCAGCGATTAGAAAATTACTCTTAATGGCCTTGCTCGTGACCTTGATTTTGTCATGCCTACTGCCATGGCTAATGCAAGATAGATTAGAAGCGTTGACCGTGCTTGGTTTAATGATGGCTTGCTGGATAGCATTACTGGCGTTCGCCGAAATGCGTGTACGTATTAGTAAAAAAATCAAGCTCACACCAAGTTATTGGGGAATGGTACTTGCACATTTAGGTTTAGCAGTAACTATTGTGGGGATTGCCTTTAGTCAAAATTACAGCATTGAACGTGATGCCAAAATGAAGCCCGGTGAAAGTGTGGTTATTCGTGATTATACCTTTGTCTTTAATGGGGTACATGAAGCGAATGGCCCGAATTATCAGGGTGTGATAGGGAATATTGACGTTAAGAAAAATGGTGAATTACTCACTAAATTACAGCCTGAAAAACGTTTTTATAGCACCAGCCGTGCCGTGATGACCGAAGCGGCTATCGATGGGGGAATAACCCGAGATTTGTATGCTGCATTAGGAGAAGAGGTCGGTAAAGAGGTATGGACTATGCGCCTTTACTACAAACCTTTTGTGCGCTGGATTTGGTCGGGAGGCATTTTAATGGCTGCTGGAGCGCTATGCTGCCTATTTGATCCGCGCTATCGTCGCCGTAAACCCGTGCAGGAGGCTGCATGAAACGCAAAGTTTTCTTGATCCCTTTTATTATTTTCGCTGCTATTGCCGCCGTTTTGTTATGGCAATTGATGCGTAATGCCGAAGGGGATGACCCTCGTTTACTTGAATCTGCATTAGTGGGTAAACCGGTGCCTGTGTTCCGTTTAGAGTCACTTGAAAACCCCGGTCAACATTATGAGTCAAATGTATTGATTCAAGGGAAACCTATCCTCTTAAATGTTTGGGCGACATGGTGTCCTACTTGTCGCGCTGAACATAAATACCTCAATCAGCTTGCTGCCGAAGGTGTACGCGTGGTGGGGTTAAACTATAAGGATGATCGCAATAAGGCGATTGTTTGGTTGCGCGAACTTGGTAACCCTTATGCTTTAAGTCTTTTTGATGGTGAGGGCATGTTAGGCCTTGATCTGGGCGTTTATGGGGCTCCTGAAACCTTCTTAATCGATGGCAATGGGATTATTCGTTATCGGCATGCAGGCGCAATGGATGAGCATGTCTGGAATAAGGAAGTGAAACCATTATGGGAACGCTATAGCAAGGAGGCCAGCCAATGAAATATGTTATTGGTTTGCTGATGCTAGCGGTTAGTGCAAGTAGTGCTTTTGCGGCGACTGAAGTTTTTACCTTTGATAATGAGCAGCAAGAGCAGCAATTTCGTAAGTTAACAGAAGAGTTACGTTGCCCGAAGTGCCAAAACAATAGCATTGCAGATTCAAACTCAATGATTGCTTTAGATTTACGGCAAAAAGTGTATGAGTTGATGAAAGAAGGCAAGAGCCGCGATGAAATCGTTGACTATATGGTGGCACGTTACGGCTATTTTGTGACGTACAATCCTCCATTGACGCCATTAACGGCCATCTTATGGGGATTACCTTTTGCAGCCATGATTGTCGGTGGGTGGATCATTTACGCACGTACTAAAAAACGTGTTCGCATAAAACAAGATGTTCCAAATGATCAGCAACATACCGCTTCAATAAAGCCAATGCGCTCAACTGGGTGGGTGTATGTCCCCGGGGTGATCATGGCTTTCGGAATTGGGGCCGCGGCTTATTATCAGGTAGGCAGTTATGGCAAAGTTGCAGATTGGCATTTAGCTTACCAACAGGCGCCAGCGTTGCTTGACAGAGCGTTAGATCCCTCAGAGCCACCACTTAATCTTGAAGAAATGGAGCGCCTTGCGTTAGGTTTACGTACTCGTTTGCAGGATGAGCCTCAAAATGCCGATGCATGGGTGATGCTAGGTCGGATTGGCATGGTATTAAATAATGCCACGATGGCGACAGATGCTTATGAGCGGGCTTATCGACTCAAGCCGAATGATGATAACGTGGCGCTAGGGTATGCCGAAGTGTTAACGCGTTCGTCTGATCCAGAAGATAATCGCATTGGTGGTGAGTTATTGCGTAAGCTGATTGCTGAAAATAGGACCAATGTTAAGGCATTAAGCATGTTTGCTTTTAATGCATTTGAGCAGGCTCGTTATGCAGAAGCTATCTCAGCTTGGCAGATGATGCTGCAATTATTACCTGAAAATGATCAGCGACGAACAGTCATTGAGCGCAGTATTGAACAAGCATTGATGATGGTGCATGAGAAAAAAACAGTTCAATAGTGGGTTGTTAACTGATTCAAAGCACTAAAACGGGAGCAATCGCTCCCGTTTTTATATTCTGCGTACCATTTTTTGATTTTATTTTTCTCGATACGTTTTATTTAAATGGTGGTCATTTTTAGTTTGAATCGATTCAATATTGAAATTAGGCGATTAAAATTGAAAAATAAGTAATTTATTTATTTGAAATCCTTTATAGTTAATTATTAATGATAAATTAACTTGGTTCCTTGTAAGCTATTGAAGTTAATATTTAATTTTATTTAATCTTATGATTGTTTTATAAGTAATATAATTATTATTTTATGATTAAATTAAATGATGATTAGATTACTTAATGCTTTCCTATTTTGTTTTGCATTAAAAACTAAATTTACCTTAACGTAATATGCTTTTGCTTTTTTTTGTTTTAGCTTTTGTGTTTTTTGCTTTTTTTTGCTTTGCATTGGGAACATATGATTATTATCACATTAAAATAACATTATCTAATTTAGAGTAAATGCCATGAGGTAAAATGGCATGAAAGCAGAACGACATAAAAAAATAATTAATTTTTTAAAAAACGCAGGCTCAGCAAAAGTTTCTGTTTTATCGAAAGAACTGAATGTCACAAAAGAAACCATTAGAGCAGATTTAAATTCTTTGGCAAAAAAAGGAATTATTAACCGTTGCCATGGTGGCGCATTCATTGAATTTGAATCCCTAGATAAGGTTGCTAAAAAAGAAATTATACAGTTTCTGGAATGTAACGATAGCCTTAATGAAATAACCAATAAGGATGATTCAGTGAACGGCAAAGTTTGTGTATTAGGTTCATTTAATGTTGATATGATTAGTTATTTGCCTCGATTACCAGAGGCAGGCGAATCATTATTATCAAACAAATTTATTTTTTCACCAGGTGGCAAAGGTTGCAATCAGGCTTTAGCTGCAAGTTATTCAGACTCACAAGTCCATTTTATTACTAAAATTGGCACTGACCAATTTAGTGATTATGCGGTGAATTTTATTTCATCATCAAAAATTAAGACATCAACAATTTACCAAACTGAAAAGTTCCAAACGGGTACAGCATCAATTTTCGTGTCAGAAAATAGTGGCGAAAACATTATCTCCATATATCCTGGCTCAAATATGGATATCAGTGCTGATGAGGTAAAAATTCAAAAAGATAAAATTATTAATTCGAATATTATCTTGCTACAACTTGAGACAAATATTGAAGCCTTAAGGGAAATTATATCGATAGGTAATGAGTATAATATACCGATTATTTTAAACCCTGCACCTTATAGTGATATTGCTATCGAACTACTTGAAAAAGTCGATATTTTAACGCCGAATGAAACGGAAGCCAGTTTGCTATCCGGAGTGAATGTTGTGGATATGGAGTCGGCTAAAAAAGCAGCCGACGTCATCTATCATAAAGGTGTTAAAAAGGTTGTGATCACATTAGGAAGTAAAGGCTCTATTGCTTACGATGGCAATAAATTTATTTACTCACCGGCCTACACAGCGGTGGTCAAAAATACGGCTGGCGCTGGGGATGCTTTCAATGGCGCATTGGCGGCCTCACTAGCAAAAGGTAAGCAATTTTCGTATGCGTTGCGTTATGCTTCGGCATTTTCATCGCTTGCGGTAGAAACGAGCAAAGCTTCAGAAATGCCTGAAGATATTAACGTGATATATCGTATTAACCAAACAACCTACTCTCAGGTTGTCACTCAATCCCCTGAATAATTCATATTCTGAAAGAGGAATAAAAATGAAAATTTTATTTATTGGTGAGTCATGGCACATTCATATGATTCATACTAAAGGCTACGACAGTTTTACTTCGAGTAAATATGAAGAGGGTGCAACATTTTTATTAGATTGCTTAAGAAATAAAAATGTTGAAATTGATTATATGCCTGCTCATACCGTTCAAATGGCATTTCCTAAAACGGTAGAAGAGTTAGAGAAATATGATGTCGTTGTCATTAGCGATATTGGTGCAAATACTTTCTTACTGCAAAACGATACTTTTTATAATATGAAAGTATTACCAAATGCACTGCAATTAATTAAGCAGTATGTCATTAATGGCGGTGGATTATTAATGATTGGTGGCTATCTATCCTTTATGGGAATTGAGGCTAAAGCGAATTATAAAAATACATTATTAGCAGATGTATTACCGGTAGAAATGCTTGATGGTGATGATCGTGTTGAAACACCTGAAGGTATTTTTGCAGTACCAGTCAATGCAGAACATGAATCCGTTAAAGGATTTGGACAATGGCCAATGTTTTTAGGCTATAACAAAGTTAAAGCTAAAGAAAATACAGAAACTGTTTTAAATATTGGCGAAGATCCTCTATTAGTCTTTGGTCAATATGAAAAGGGTAAAACAGCCTGCTTTATGAGTGATTGCTCGCCACACTGGGGAAGTAAAGAATTTATGGCTTGGGAACATTACTCTGACATGTGGGTAAATATCCTAAAACAGATCGCTCGTTAATTCAGTTATTGTCAAAAGTAAAATATCAAAAATAAGAAATTAAGTGTGGGGAATTTCCCCCGCACTTTGTACTCCGATTACAAAAATAATGACTCATAGTCAAAAAATCCAAAAGGAATATTTTATGAGTGCAAAAAGTTATTCTACACCATTACTGATGATAGCGACGGTTTTAGCCGGGATGTTATCGCCAATGCAATCTGCCGTTAATGGGCAGCTCGGGGATGTATTAAAAGATGGCAACGCAAGTGCGGTAATTTCGTTTGCTAGCGGTCTTGTCGTCATGTTTTTTATTATCATAGCGAAAAAACAGACTCGTCAGCAATTTGCCTCTATTCCAAGTTTAATTAAACAACGTAAAATTCCATTGTGGAACTGGTTTGCAGGCCTTTGTGGCGCAATGGTGGTTTTCTCTGAAGGGGCTTCTGCCAGTGCACTAGGGATTGCTACTTTCCAAACCGCATTGATATCGGCGCTATTATTATCAGGCCTATTGTGTGACCGTTTCGGTATTGGTATCGATGAGAAAAAACCGTTCACCCTTTTTCGCGTATTAGGCGCTGTTTTTGCCGTGGTAGCCACCTTATTTGTGGTGTCTCCACAATGGCACTCTACCTCTGCTATCTATTTAGCCATTCTTCCTTTCTTAGCGGGTCTATTAGCGGGTTGGCAACCAGCGGGTAACTCTAAAGTGGCAGAAGCGACAGGTTCAATGATGGTATCTATCACATGGAACTTTATTGTCGGCTTCACGGTTTTGACTGTCGCTTTGGTGATCCGTATGGCTCTTGGTCACATTACTCTTGAATTACCGGGGGTGTGGTGGATGTATCTCGGTGGTCCATTAGGGCTAATGTCTATTGCGTTAATGGCAATCTTAGTTCGTGGATTAGGGCTGTTAATGCTCGGAGTTGCATCAACAGCAGGGCAATTGCTGGGTTCAGTTCTGATTGATTTACTCTTGCCATCATTGGGTAACACTGTCTATCTGGTCACGATTATTGGCACACTGTTTGCGCTGGTTGGTGCAATTATCACAACAATTCCTGAGTTTAGAGAAGCAAAAGCTGTGAAAACGGCGGGAGTGTAAAATGAAAGGTTATATTCAGACTGTCACTGGGCCAGTTAAAAAAGAAGATATGGGTTTAACCCTACCACATGAGCATTTGTTTAACGATCTCTCTACCGTTGTCGATGAACCTTTTTACGATTTCTCGCATGTGTTGGTCGATAAAAAAGTCAGTGCAGATATTCAATGGGGGCTAAAACACGATCCTTATTGCTGCTGTGACAATATGGATAAAAAACCTATCGACGATGTGATTTATGAAGTGAATAACTTTAAGGAGCTTGGCGGTAAAACGCTTGTTGATGCGACAGGCTCCGAAGCAATTGGTCGAGATGTTCGTCAATTGCGAGAAGTGTCCATTAAAACAGGTATTAATGTCGTTGCCTCATCAGGCTTATACATCGAAAAATTTGAAGGCGAGCGCCTAGTAAAAAGTATCGATGAAATGGCGAAAATGATTGATGACGAATTGAATATTGGTATTGATGGCACTGATATTCGAGCGGGGATGATTGGCGAAATTGGGGTTTCTCCATTTTTTACTGAAGGGGAAAAAAATAGCCTTAGAGCCGCATCCGTCGCTCAGCTTGCCAATGATCATGTCTCGATGAATATCCATATGCCAGGTTGGCAACGTCGTGGTGATGAAGTATTGGATATTTTAATCAAAGAGATGGGCGTTAATCCCGCTAAGATCTCATTAGCGCATTCAGACCCATCAGGAAAGGATATCGATTATCAGCGTCGTATGTTAGACAGAGGCGTATGGCTTGAGTTCGATATGATAGGGCTTGATATTTCATTCCCTAAAGAAGGGGTCGCACCAACTGTTACAGAAACTGTTGATGCGGTTTATAAGTTGATAGAGCTGGGATATAGCAATCAGATCGTTTTGAGTCACGATGTGTTCTTAAAACAGATGTGGGCAAAAAATGGCGGAAATGGATGGGGCTTTGTACCGAATGTTTTTCTATCGCTTCTGGCGAAGAAAGGCGTCGATCAAGCTACCCTTGACCGCTTATGTATCGATAACCCAGCTAACTTATTAGCTTAATCAATAATCTCCCCTTGTTTTTTTCTGTTCGATTTTGCGGTGATAGCTAAACTATTGCCGCTTTTTGTTTTTTTATGGGGCGTGAAAGCAAAAGGGCTTTTTGTCGATAATTCCCGTTTTACTATTTTTTATTATTGAGAATGCTATTGGTGGATATGACTTGTAAAAATAATATTTCGAATGGTTTTTATTTCAGATGAATGTAATGGAAATTACGCCAATATAATGGTGCCAAATTGTTCTATTTGAATATAGAGGGAATGTAGGCCAAGTAACATTATTGACAAAAAACGATAACAACGATGATGTAAATGAGATACACTTTCGCGCATTAAAATAACAATAGATATTACGGAAAAACGTTGCACCTGCATGATAGATTAAGACAATTTGCAGCCTATCTTGCGCTACTTGCAGTAGCAATGCTGTTTATTGCACCATTGGTCTCAAAGTCAATGATGCAAATGGCTGATTGTTCTTCAATGGAAAATATGGCACCACACGTGATGCACCATTCGCATCAAGGTGCTCTATTGCCTGAAGAATGCCATTCTAACGGCATGATGAATCATCTGTTAATGTCGGGAGTCGGACTATCGCCGATGGAAGACATTGCCTGTGGCTATTGCCAGTTGTTGATCCATTTTCCATTTATCATTCTATTTATTGCCATTGCAATTCGCCAATTGGCAACGCTGACGACGCGGATCCCCCTTGAGCCTTGTATTCATCCATATTTGTTTCGGCCTTGGTCTCTGCGTTTTGCGCGCGCTCCTCCGCCTCTCTTTTCTTATTAATTATTGATCATTTTAAATTCACAATGTTGCATTTGCCGTATTGAGTGCAAAGGGCTTCGCCTGCTCTCTATCTTGAATTTGATTATCGAATTCAGGCGGCATGGCTACGTCATAAAGAAAAGAATTAGGCAAAATAATGAACAAAGAAAAATGTGTAATCGCACCACTGACACTTTTAGTAACGACCGCGCTATTGTTGAATAGCGCAGTCGCTGAGGCAGAGAATCAAAGTCAATTTTCAGAACACTCAGTGATGATAGTCACTGCCCCCGTTGATTCACCATTAACTATCAGCACCTCACCAAAAACACCTAGACAGCCAGTGCCGGCGAGTGATGGTTCTGATTATTTGAAAACGATCCCCGGCTTCTCGCAAATTCGTAATGGCGGCACGAACGGTGACCCCGTTTTTCGTGGCATGTTTGGCTCTCGCTTACGGATTTTAACTAATGATAGTGAGATGTTAGGCGCTTGCCCATCTCGCATGGATGCCCCAACCTCTTATATTTCGCCAGAAAACTTCGACCTATTAACGATGATCAAAGGGCCTCAGTCAGTTCTTTGGGGACCAGGTAACTCGGCAGGTACAATTCGTTTTGAGCGTGAAAAACCCATTTTTGATAAAGCGGGTGTTCAGGGGAATGCAAGTGCGTTAACGGCCTCTAATCAGCGTTGGGATGCGAATGCAGATGTCAGTATGGGGAATGAAAAAGGTTATTTACGCTTAATAGGTAATAAATCTCGCTCTAATGATTATAAAGATGGAGATGGTAAGAAAGTGCCATCAAAGTGGGATAAATGGAATGCGGATGTTGCTGTAGGCTGGACGCCAGATGAATACACGTTACTTGAGCTTACCGCGGGGAAAGGGGATGGTGAAGCTCGCTATGCAGGTCGTGGAATGGATGGCTCGCAATTCAAACGCGAAAGTCTAGGTGTGCGTTTTGAAAAGACAAATATTGGCACAGTGCTTGATAAGCTAGAAGCGAATATGTACTACAACTATGCCGACCATATTATGGATAACTATTCATTACGTGACACAAGTGGCTCAATGGGGGGCGGCTCTGGTCATATGGGGCATATGATGGGCGGTGGTCATGGCATGATGAATATGCCAATGAAAATGCGTGTTGATCGTAAAACGGTGGGTGGCCGAGTTATGGGAACTTGGTTATGGAGCGATTACGAATTACGTGCAGGGGCCGATATGCAAACTAATACTCACCGTAAGGAGAGCAATAACCACTGGAATAAGGATGCAACATTCCAAGATTATGGGCTGTTTGGGGAGTTAACGTGGAATGCAAATGCGCATGGGAAAGTCGTTACAGGTGCGCGTGCCGATAGGGTATTAGTGGATAATGAGACCGCGGTAGGGTCATCGGGGCGCAATACTGTGATGCCAGCAGGGTTTGTGCGTTATGAGCATTCGCTTTCTGATATGCCTGTCATGCTGTATGCCGGTGTCGGTTACACTGAGCGTTTCCCTGATTATTGGGAGTTATTTTCACCAACCTACGGCCCTGATGGAACAAGCAATGTGTTCGATCATTTAAAAACGGAAAAAACGACCCAGTTAGATATCGGTGCAAAATATAGCAATGATAAAACTAACGCATGGGTTTCCGCTTATATTGGGCGAGTCGATGATTTTATCCTATTCCGTTATAACCCACATAATTCGCGACAAAGTCAAGTTGAAAACGTGAATGCGATGATCATGGGGGGAGAAATGGGCGTCGCCTATAAGCTCAGTGATGCATGGAAAGCGGATGCAAGTCTCGCTTATTCTTGGGGGGAAAACCGCAGTGATAGGCAACCATTACCGCAGATGCCGCCATTAGAAACCCGTTTTGGTTTATCTTGGGAAAAGAATGATTGGACGGCAACAGGGCTAATGCGTATTGTCAGTAGCCAACATCGTGTGGCGATTAATGATGGTAACGTAGTCGGGAAAGACTTCGGTAGCAGTGCTGGTTTTACGATTTTCTCCGTTAATACCGCTTATCGGGTGAATGATCATGTTAAGTTAAGTGCTGGTGTTGATAACCTATTTGATAGAAATTATAGCGAACACCTAAACTTAGCGGGTAATAGTGGGTTTGGTTATTCCTCTAATCAACCCGTGAATGAGCCGGGCAGAACGTTTTGGGCGAAATTGAACTTAACTTTCTAACGAGAAGCGGTTTTATCAAAACAGAACACCCGAGGTAATATCGGGTGTTCTACAAAAATAAGGTTTAATTGTGGATGCTTATCGACCAATATTGCGTAGCGCATTGCCTTTCATTAGATTCTCTTCTATCTGCTCTAATGAAACATTTTTTGTTTCTGGGACAAAATAGAGCGTGATAATAATAAATACAGCATTTAACCCAGCATAAACCCAGAAAGTATTCGTATCCCCTAAAGTCGATAGCAGTGTTAAGAACGTAGCGCTAACGATCATATTTGCTACCCAATTTGAGGTAGTTGAACAGGTGATACCGAAATCACGACCTCTCAGTGGTTGTATCTCAGAACATAAGACCCACATAATCGGTCCCGCACTCACGGCAAATCCAATAATAAAGATAAGTAAAAAGGCAATACTACTATATTGGATTAGAACGGTATGCGTATCAAAAGAGAGCAAGTAGGCGAGTAAGCCGATACTGATTGCCATGACACTAAAGCCAAAGATCAATAATTTTTTACGGCCAAAACGGTCAACGATTGAGATGGCCAAAATGGTTGTGATGACGTTGACTAAGCCAATAAGAACTGTGCCATACATTTGTTGGGTGGTACTTTCAAACCCCGCTAATGAAAATATTTTAGGGGCATAGTACATAATGACATTGATACCTGTCAGTTGCTGCATAAATTGCAGAGCAATACCCAAAAATACAGTACGTCGGAAATTACTGTTATTTTTAAATAAACCGAATCCCGATTGCTTGATCTTTAGGCTATTAAAAATATCATCCAGCTCTTGGATCGCTTCATTTTCTGATTTTCTTAATTTTAATAATATAGTTTTAGCATCATTCGATCTATTTTTACTGGCAAGCCAACGGGGGCTTTCGGGTAAAAAAGTGACGCCAATAAAAAGCAAAACAGCAGGGATAGCTGTGATCCCTAACATCCAACGCCAAGCATGATCATAACTAAAAGCGGTATCAGAAATAAATGCAAGTAAGATACCTATTGTAATCATTAATTGATACATAGATATCATTCCACCACGGATCTTTTTCGGTGCGATTTCTGATAAATAAGCTGGAGTTGTGAATGAAGAAATACCAATTGCGAGTCCTAATATGACTCGAGAAATAATAAGTATATTGGCATTAGGGGAAAAGGCGGAGCCTAATGCACCAATAATAAATAATATTGAACTGATCAGTAAACTCTTTTTTCTACCACTTAAAGATGATAACCACCCGCTAATAATAGCGCCGGCTGCGGCACCAAACATCATTGAGCTGACAACCAGTTCTTGCTGGGTTGATGAGATATCAAACTGTTGACTAATAAAGGGAAGTGCACCAGAGATAACCCCCGTATCCAAACCAAAGAAGAGGCCTGCGAGTGCTGCCAGTAAACCGACAAAGATAACCATAAGACTTGTTGAGGTATTATTCTTAACCATTATTATTAGTCCTTTATTGCAAAGTTGGATTATTAACTCAGTTATCTGTCCTTTAAAAAGATGAAACTAAAATTTATGCTAACGTGATATTTGTTTATTTTCAACACTCGATATATTTAATATGAACTTTAATGAAGTAATATTCAAATAATTATTAACATCATAGAATTGATTATCTATATTTGATGGACTTTTAATGATGATTGTTTTTATGAAAATGAAATGAAAGTTAATTATCTGTTAGATAAGTTATTAAGATTAAATATAAGAAATAAAGAAAACTAACTCAGTGTAAGTTAGTTTTCTTTAATTTAATCAAATAATGACAGGGATATAATAATTTAATTCTTTAAGATAGAGGCGTGAGTTTTCAATAAACTCTTTATAATCGGGCGTAGACTTTAAAACATAGTTTTCAATGTCACAGCCTTCACCTCGAGCAATATCCATACTCGCAAGTACTTTTCCATATACGGTATAGATAATGTCGTTGTAATCAATACCGTGGAGTTCATCACACGTAAACTTAATTTGTAGATAATCGCCAGCAGGGAGAGTTATGCTTTTAAGATTAGGGGTAGGGGAGTCAACACCACTTTCTTCAAAGGTTGTGGTATAGCAGAATTGC
The DNA here is from genome assembly GCF_028482365.1 of Providencia sp. PROV122. Lineage (NCBI taxonomy): Bacteria > Pseudomonadati > Pseudomonadota > Gammaproteobacteria > Enterobacterales > Morganellaceae > Providencia > Providencia sp. PROV122. Next base: position 223,842 of record NZ_JAMPQI010000001.1, read on the forward strand.
CCCTCTTGATCATTGATAGAATCAACACCGTGGATAGCATACATATTGGTTGTGACACACTGAGCCTCATTGATAAAGTCTCTCCAATAGTAGCGTCTCAGCTCTTGGGTTTTAAAATTCCATTCATTGATGCTTTTGGTATAGCGATGCTGTTTACCGATAACCTTAACAGGATCTAATTTGGTTAGGCTGACCTTAACGCTGAACTCTTTACTTTCTCTTAGTGGCAGGCAAAAACCTTCAATTTTCCATCCGGTACGTTTGCGGTATTCAGAAGGGGTGATATTGAATTGTTTTTTAAATGCACGACAAAATGTTTGCTGTGAATCGAAACGATAGCGTAAAGAGATATCCATGATGCTATCATTAGTTAGCCTCAATGCCACGGCTGAGCACGATAATCGTCTAGCACGAATGTAAGAACCGAGAGCAAGTCCTGTTTGGTTTTTAAATAGGCGCTGAAAATGCCACTTGGTGTATCCTGATTTTTCGGCAACAGTATCTAAAGACAGGCGTGACTCTAAGTTTTTTTCGATCCAGAGAATCATTTCTCTAATAACACTTTCCTGAAGCATGATGACCCTTTTAAATTAACTTTGCCCAAAGTATAAAATCATAACTGGCTAAAAATCGGACTTTTATACTAGACAGATACATCCCAGTCGGTATCAGGATAGCATGCCGACTGAGAATTTTTTTAAATAGTTGTGAAGTTAAGTAAGTTTCTCGTTAAATTGACCTTAACCAAAATGTCTAGATTAATCTAATTCATAGGGTCATAAATTGATAGATTCGATATTCCAAATTTGTGAGGCATAGTCTTGGATTGTTCTATCAGTAGAAAAAAAGCCCATATTACAGATGTTTTTTGCTACCTTAGACTGCCAAGATAATGGGTCTTGATATAAATCGTCGACTTGTTCCTGTGTATTGATGTAACTACGATAATCTGCAAACAATAAATATGGGTCACCGCCATCGAGCAAGCTGTAGGTTAAATCTTGATAAAAGTTAGGAACGTCAGGTTTAAAGTAACCCTGTGCTATCTGGTCTATCACTTGTTTCAGTTCAGCATCATTTTCATAATACCAACGTGGATAGTAGTAATTCTGCTTGATTTGTTTTACTTCATCGATGGTATGACCAAAGATAAAAATATTATCGTGGCCAACATGTTCGCGTATCTCAACATTTGCGCCATCGAGTGTACCGATGGTCAATGCACCATTTAGTGCGAATTTCATATTACCGGTTCCGGAGGCTTCTGTACCTGCAAGTGAAATCTGCTCGGAAAGGTCGGTGGCCGGAATTATTTTCTGAGCTAGGCTTACTCCATAATCAGGAATAAACACCACTTTCAAGCGCGAACCGATACGCGCATCATTGTTGATAACCGCAGCAACATCATTAATGAGGTGGATGATTTTTTTTGCCGCGCTATATGAGGAGGCGGCTTTACCTGCAAAGATCACCACGCGGGGCACCCAGTTGTGCTCTGGATCTGCTAATATTCGATTATAACGAGTGATGACATGCAGTAAATTTAAGAGCTGCCGCTTATATTCATGAATACGCTTGATCTGTACATCAAATAAGGCTTCAGGGCTAACCACAATTTGTTGTGTCTGGGCAATAAAACGCGCTAATTTAATTTTGTTACTGTGTTTAACTTGTTGCAACTTATCTAAAAATTGAGGGTAATCCATCCACTGCTTCAATTCAGTCAATTGAGGCAAATTAACTAACCATTGTTGGCCGATATAGCTTTCTATAACCGAAGTCAGCTCTGGGTTAGCAATAGCTAGCCAACGTCGCGGTGTCACGCCATTGGTGATGTTGCAGAATTTATTAGGGAAAATTCGGGCAAAGTCGGCAAACAGAGAGTCGGTCATAAGTTGACTATGTAACTCAGAGACGCCGTTGACTTTATGGCAGACAATAGCCGCCAGCCACGCCATTCGCACAAGCTGCCCATACTCTTCATTAATGATGGAGACACGACGCGGCAATTCGTAATCTTGCGGAAATTTTTGGCTCACATGTTGCAAAAATTCGTCATTAATTTGATAAATGATTTGTAGATGGCGCGGCAGAATTTTACGGATCATCTCGACAGGCCAAGTTTCTAAAGCTTCACTCATCAGCGTGTGGTTAGTATAAGAGAACACGTTTTGTGCTAATGCTAAGGCATCCTGCCAACTGACTTGGTGTTTGTCGACTAATAGACGAATTAACTCAGGAATGGCAAGAACAGGATGGGTATCATTTAAATGGATTGCCACTTTGTCAGCTAAGTTATCCCAACGTTGGTAAACTAACCAATGGCGGTGAAGTATGTCTTGCACAGATGCAGAAACTAAGAAGAACTCTTGTTTTAAACGCAGCTCTTTGCCTGAATAGGTTGAATCGTTTGGGTAGAGGACGCGAGAAACGTTTTCAGACTCATTTTTTTTCTTAACCGCGGCATAATATTCGCCATCATTGAAAATTTGCAGATCAAATTCATCGCTAGCTTTGGCACTCCATAAACGCAGGGTATTTGTTGCCTCAGTATTATAGCCAGGAATAATTTGGTCATAAGCGACAGCGATAATATCGTTCGTTTTTACCCACTGATAGCGGCCCTCTTCTTCGGTCACATGGCCTTCAAATTGGATTTGGTAGCGATTTTCTGTTCGAGGAAACTCCCAAGGGTTGCCATGAATCAGCCAATCATCAGGGGATTCGATTTGTTGTCCATTACGAATGGTTTGTTTAAACATGCCGTATTCATAACGAATACCATAACCACATGCGGGGAGATTCAGGGTTGCGAGAGAATCGAGAAAACATGCGGCAAGGCGGCCTAAGCCGCCATTACCGAGGCCGGGATCTGTCTCTTGCTCTAACAATTGCTCAAAATCAAAGCCAAGCTCAGCCACGACTTGGGTTAGATCCTCATACATATTCATTGAAATTAATGTATTAGATAATGATCGACCGAGTAAAAACTCCATCGATAGATAGTAAACCTGCTTAAGCTGCTGTGAATAGGTTGCACGGTTCGTCGCCATCCATCGGTCAACGATCCGATCGCGAGCCGCCAGTATGATGGCTTCTAACCATTCTCGTTGTGTCGCAATATAAGGTTCTTTGCCAATCACAAATTTTAATTTATAGATAATGGAGCTTTTTAGTGCTTCTTGTGTCACTAGTGGCGAATGACATTCGTAAACAAAATGAGTGCTCACAATATTATTCCTTATTGTTATGTAAATTATCTAACATCTCTTTTGTGACGAGAACGATACCTTGTTCTGTGCGATAGAAGCGTTGGCTATCTTCTTCAGGGTTTTCGCCAATAACGGTATTTTCTGGAATGACGCAGCCTCTATCGATAATACAGCGGCGTAAACGTGATGAGCGCCCAATATTCACTCCGGGCAGTAAAATAGAAGATTCGATATTACAGAATGAATTGACTCTCACGCGAGGGAATAACACAGAGTGTATGACAATCGATCCTGAAATGATACACCCCCCCGCAACAAGTGAATTCATGGTCATGCCATGGCTTCCCGAGCGGTCTTGGACAAATTTTGCAGGTGGTAAAGGCTCCATATAAGTACGGATAGGCCAGTTGCGGTCATACATATCTAACTCAGGGGTTACCGAGGCAAGATCCAGTGTTGCTGACCAATAGGCTTCTAATGTTCCGACATCGCGCCAGTAAGGAGGAACATCGGCATTGCTGGTGACACATGAATATTCAAAGGGATGAGCGAGAGCTTCTCTTCTGGCCACTATTTTGGGAATAATATCTTTACCGAAATCATTACTGGAACTCGGGCAAAGGCTATCGTCTTCTAACATTTTGTAGAGGTAATCACTGTTAAAAATATAGATCCCCATGCTCGCTAAACATGAATCAGGCGAATCTTTTAGTACCGGCGGGTCTTGTGGTTTTTCATGGAATTGGGTTATCCAACGATTCTCATCAATTTCCATTACACCAAATTGATGGGCTTCCTCTTTTTTCACTTTGATGCAGGCAACGGTAAATTTTGCATCATTGTTAACATGATCGAGCAACATGCGTGAATAATCCATTTTATAGATGTGGTCACCCGCAAGGATCACAATATATTCTGCACGATAATTACGGATAATATCCATATTTTGATAGACCGCATCGGCCGTGCCTTTATACCAATGGTCGGTAATTTCGCGTTGCTGTGCGGGTAGTAAATCGACAAACTCATTCATTTCTTCATTAAAAAACGACCATCCTCTTTGGATGTGTTGTACTAATGAATGAGATTGATATTGGGTAATAACACCAATTCGTCTAATACCCGAATTTAGGCTATTTGATAATGCAAAATCGATAATACGAAATTTACCACCAAAATGAACAGCAGGCTTGGCTCGTTTACTCGTTAATCCTTTAAGGCGAGTACCTTTACCTCCAGCAAGGATCAAAGCAACAGCCTTTTGAGGCAAATGACGAGCTAACATCATCATATTATTCATATCATTTTGAGACATACCTTAGAACTCTCCAAAATAAGCAAACTGTTATTTAAAGATTTCCCTATTGGTGTATACCTTTCATATTTCAAGTTTTTGTTCTTTTGAACTCAATGACTTAACTATTATTTTGTTCGCCATCTACTGTTATTCAAAATATTCAAGTATAGTAAAACTTAATATAATCGTTTATTGATTACTTTTAATCTAAAAAAGATGACTTTTTTTATTTTTTTATATTACTTACATTCAATAATATACTAGACTTTAGAAATTTAAATATGACTTTAAATGTTTTTCTTTTTTGGAATAAAATTAGTCCTAAATCAACTGACATAAAATGTCATAATTAGTAACAATAAAGTTATTTATCTTAATAATAATATGGCGATAATCTTATGAATGTTTTTAAAGAGTGATTATATAATTTAATAAATAAAAATAATAAAACACATAAAAACCACATAAAACTTACATGTATAAAATTCTTAAAAAGACGGTTTAATGCTGAATAATACGAAGTTAGGATACACATTTTTTGTGATTAATGTCACAATAAATATCTAGGGATAAAAAGATCTATTTTAAAAATGTCCTTATGATTCACTGGATTATGTTTTATGGTTGAAATTAATCATTTAGTGCTATTCATAATTCGATGAGTTTTTTGGCGTCATTTTTTAATTTAAATCAATTAATTTATGGAAGCAGAATGCTAATTTACGCATCGTCAAAACTAACTTTACTTAATTTATTTTTTTAGGGGGTTATTATGCAAAAAGATAATATTGCAAAACTACTTGGTATCAAAATTCGTAAACAAAGAGAAAGTCATAAAATGACGTTAAAACAAACGGCTAGACTAATTGGCGTTTCTGAAGATGAGATGACTCGCTTTGAAAGTGGTGAAAGCTGTATCGATGTCGATTCTTTATTCCAATTTGCCTGTTTATTTAACTTGGAGCCAACGACGTTTCTGTATGGTGTTGTTAACGTTAACCTAGGTACACGCTGCACCATTCATTAATAGGCGTATGATACACTCAGGGAAGGCTATAAAATATCTTGTAAACACCGTCAACAAAAGCACCAAATATCAACATAGAGAGATACTATGAGAAAGTTAATCGGACCGGAAGGAATGACAGAGTCATTATCTTTTTTGGCTCTATTTCTTCCGGCCTTGATTGTTAATTAAGTAATTATACTGAATAGTTTGATTTTTATTATCAAAAAATAATCAACAAGGTTATTATTGAATACATTATTGATTTGGGTAGATTATAAATTCACTTATCAAATAAACTGATTTAATTCCAATTGATTTAAAATCGATTCAGTTATTTTATTGATATCAATTAATTGTGAGTTTATGACGATTTTGTTTGTTTTATGTGGATTTAAGATGAAATGGTCAAGCTGTTTTATAATCAATGAATTTTCGTTAATTATTGAGAATTGGTTATTAGACATTAGAAAATTCTCAAATTGGAGATCATGATGGCATTGCTTAAGGGATAATTTATCAGAAACATTCCCTGTATTAAAAAACAGTTCTAGCGAGGCTAAAAAGCCATTGCTGTCTTTTAAATTAATCATAAGCACATCACCTTTTTCAATGTGTGAAAATGGACGAGAATATTGAATTGAGAGGGAATCAAATTTAAATTCAGGCAGTAAATTAAGGAGCAGCGATACTTTTTCTGCAATTAATGAACGTAATGTCTCTTTGGAAAGGCAATCCATTTTATCAATTTGACGGTGGGCGGATAAGCGCAATAAACCACTATCACGAGTACTCTTATTTGATAAGATTGATTTCATTTCATCATACTGGTGAGAAAAACGAAGCAGGCTATTTTGGCAGATATTAACATCGTTGTATTTAGCTAATTTGAGTAAATTAACTAACTCATTGGTTCCATAATTTGGAACATTATTGAGTAAAATATTTTTTCCTGAATTAATCGCAGATTGAATAATAAACTTTAATAACTCTTCACCGCATAGGGATGTCACGATAATTGTATCAACCGCATCATTGTCGATGAGATGCTCGATTTTTCTTTTTTGGCAAATAAAGTATGCAGCTGAAGGTATCGGTGAATCTAACGAACAAACGGAGTTGAGTTGACAATGATGTTGGCTATGCAATATCGCTTCTGTGTACCATGTATTGTGCGTGGGGGAGCCTATGAGGCCAATACCTGTCTTATTTAACGAGACAAGCGCATGCTGCTCTTCAAGTAAGCGAAGGTGGCCAAACAAATAGAGAAAATGTGTATTCATTACCAAGCTCCTCACCGAAAGGTTAGTTTCAGGTGTTTACATAATCTCAACATAACAGTGTGAAATAATAATTTCATTATTATTTTTATTGAAATTCATGTTTTCTGATGAGTCTCACAATTTTTAAAGACACTGGTAATAGGCTTAGATTTCATCCATGAGTGGTGATTAATAGCATCAAGAAACGAGGTACAGGTTAGTGAGTTTGGAGATTGCCGAAATTGAGGAATATTGAAAGGGAAGGGGAATCGATACCGCTTTGTAATGTTCCGGGCTAAGTCACAACGGAGGTATTTGTGTCCAAAGCCCGTCTTAAGATTAAACTAGCTTACTGCCTTGGCGATAAGCCAGTGCAACAGTGAGTGATTGCGCAAGACACAAGGTTGCTGACTGGGAACGGAAGGCATCAACTTGGGCTTCTTTGATCACAAAACAGACATCACTAAAACTAGCGAGTGGGCTGATTTGGCTATCTGTGATAACAATCTGCTTTGCGCCAGTTTGGGCGGCTTTTTCGCTCACCATAATGGTTTCTTCTGCATAAGGTGTGAAACTAATAGAAACCACAACATCTTTTTCGTTAATTCGGTTGATTTGCTCTTTGAACATACCACCAAGGCCATCGATCAATTGTGGACGGCACTCTAAGTGGCTAAGGGCATAGCTAAGATAGGTTGCAACGCTGAACGAACGACGTAACCCAATGATATAGACATTTTCTGCTTCGGCTAATAGGGTGACGGCTTTTTCAAGATCTTCAGCGGGGGTTCTCGCTGCCATTTGTTGTAGCGCTTGCGCATTTGAGTGAGCAAACTCTTTTAAAATCTGAGCAGGATCATCACTCAGTTCTTGGTCGCTATCCATTTCACGAAATAAACGGGCGCGATCGGTGTAACTTGCCGTTTCTTCCACTAAATTCATACGAAATAACTGTTTCATTTCGTTAAATCCGCTGAAATTAAAGGCATTAGCGAAACGGATTAAGGTAGATGGTGGAACATTGGCTTCCTTAGCGATGACAGCAACTGTATCAAAAGCCACACTATTTGTGTTATCTAAAACATATCGTGCTACTTGCTGTAGCCGTTTACTTAGTTCATCGTAACGGGAACGAACTTGCTCCTGAAACTCATTTAAATTCGATGCAGTTGACATAAAACCTCCGTGACTAGGCTATTGATTGTAGTTATTTTCAGCCGTTAGTCGAATTTTTTTGAAAAACTAATCCAACTAAATGGAATAATCAATTCATATTGCTTTTTATCTGAGGGCTGATTAAAACGATTTTTGAAACCAGTGTCTTTATCTTCAATCGACAATTTCATAAAAACTCAGTCTGGATCACATAAATTGAATGTTATTTCAGTTTTAGTTGAAAATGAAATGAATATTTCATATATCTTTAGCAACAAGGTAACTCTATCAGCTAAAGAGAGGCAACATGCAACAGATTCAGAATTTCATTGGCGGTGAACTTGTATCCAGCCAAAGTGGGCGTTTTGCACCCGTATATAACCCTGCAACCGGTGAACAAACAGCTCAAGTTGTGTTGAGCAGTGCTGCTGAAACTAAACAGGCAATAGAGGTTGCCCATAAAGCCTTCCCTAAGTGGTCAAAACTGTCTCCACTAAAACGTGCGCGTATCCTATTTAAATTTAAAGCGCTGCTTGAAGAGAATATGGATGATTTGGCGCGTTTAATCTCGAAAGAGCACGGTAAAGTATTTTCAGATGCTGTCGGTGAATTAACTCGCGGTCTGGAAGTCGTTGAATTTGCTTGTGGCATTCCACATTTACAGAAAGGTGAACATTCCGCCAATGTGGCAACCGGTGTTGATAGCCACTCCTTAATGCAGCCGTTGGGGGTATGTGCTGGCATTACGCCATTTAACTTCCCTGCGATGGTGCCTATGTGGATGTTCCCAGTCGCATTGGCAACGGGCAACACCTTTGTCCTAAAACCGTCGGAAAAAGATCCATCACTCGCTATTGAATTAGCAAAACTATTAAAAGAAGCGGGTTTACCCGATGGTGTTTTTAACGTTGTTCAAGGCGACAAAGAGTCCGTTGATGTATTGCTTCGTGCACCTGAAGTTCAGGCGGTCAGTTTCGTGGGTTCAACACCAATTGCAGAATACATTTACACAACAGCCTCAGAGCATGGCAAACGTTGCCAAGCACTAGGTGGTGCAAAAAACCACTGTATCCTAATGCCTGACGCAGATATGAACCTAGCGACAAATGCGATTATGGGGGCGGCGTTTGGTGCGGCTGGTGAGCGTTGTATGGCATTATCCGTCGTGCTTGCTGTTGGTGATGAGACCGCAGATACACTGATTGCAAACTTGAAACAGCAAATCGCTAAAATGACCGTAGGTCCGGGTATCGTTGATGGTAAAGAAAATGATATGGGGCCTGTGATTTCAGCACAGCATAAAGCAAAAATTTGTGACTATATCACCAACGGTGAAAAACAAGGTGCTAGCCTGTTAGTTGATGGACGTGATTTCAAAGTGGCAGGTTTTGAAAATGGCTACTTTGTAGGGCCCACTCTGTTTGATAATGTCACTCCAGACATGGACATCTATAAAGATGAAATTTTTGGTCCAGTACTCGCCATTGTGCGTGTTCCAGATTTTGAAACAGGTCTGAAACTGATCAATCAACATGAGTATGGCAACGGTACGGCTATCTTTACTCGTGATGGTGAAACGGCTCGTGAATTCCAAGAGAATGTGATGGCGGGGATGGTGGGTATTAACATACCAATTCCAGTTCCGATGGCTTTCCACAGTTTTGGTGGCTGGAAACGTTCTATCTTTGGACCGCTGAATGTTCATGGAAATGATGGTGTACGTTTCTATACACGCATGAAAACGGTTACCAGCCGTTGGCCTGCAAGTGTCCGTCTGGAACATCATGAAAGCAGTTTCACAATGCCAACTATGGAATAAATGGAGCCCCATATGAATAAGCAGACAATGACCACAGCTCAGGCATTAGTTAAGTTTCTTAACCAACAATATGTTGAGGTTGATGGCGAGCAGTATCCGTTTATTCAGGGAGTATTTACCATCTTCGGCCATGGTAACGTAGTAGGTTTAGGGCAGGCGCTAGAAGAAGCGCCTGGGCACCTGCAAGTTTATCAAGGATGCAATGAACAAGGGATGGCGCATATTGCTACAGGGTTTGCGAAACAGAAAAAACGCAAGCAAATTTGTGCAGTGACATCCTCTGTTGGACCGGGGGCAGCAAATATGGTGACGGCGGCTGCGACAGCGACCGCGAATCGCATCCCTCTTTTATTGCTGCCAGGTGATACTTTCGCAACACGTCAGCCTGATCCAGTATTACAGCAAGTTGAGCAATATGGTGATGGCACGATCAGTACGAATGATTGTTTCCGGCCTGTTTCGCGTTATTGGGATCGGGTATCTCGTCCAGAGCAATTGATGTCAGCGATGATCAATGCCATGCGTGTCTTAACCGACCCGGCAGATACGGGAGCGGTAACAATCTGCTTGCCACAAGATGTTCAAGGTGAAGCTTGGGATTATCCGGACTATTTCTTTGCTAAACGTGTTCATCGCATTGAACGTCGTCCAGCGACAACCGTGAGTTTAGAAGAAGCGGTCAGTTTAATTCGTAGCAAGAAAAAGCCACTGTTAGTCTGCGGTGGTGGGGTACGTTATTCCGAAGCGCATGATGCTTTCCGTACTTTCGCGGAGCACTATGCAATCCCATTTGGCGAAACTCAAGCAGGTAAAAGTGCCATTGTGGCAAGCCACCCTTTAAATGTGGGGGGGATTGGTACAACAGGCGGCCTAGCCGCGAACCTACTAGCAAAAGAAGCCGACTTAGTGATTGGTGTGGGAACACGTTTCACTGACTTTACTACCGCATCAAAGTCGCTGTTTAGTCACCCTGATGTACAGTTTTTGAATATTAACGTTGCTGAGTTTGATGCCTATAAGCTCGATGCCTTAAAAATTATTGCAGATGCAAAAGAAGGGCTAACGGCACTGGATGCTTTATTACAAGGTACTGGCTATCAAGCACAGTGGGGTGAGCGTATTCAACAAGCTAAGCAACAGTGGCAATCTGAGTTAGATAGATTATTCTCGATTCAATATAGCCCATTGAATTTTGTGCCAGAAATAGCGGGTCACCTTGATGATAAATTAGAGGAGTATCGTGAAGCGCTTGGTACAGAGTTGGCACAGACTCGCGTCTTGGGGCTAATGCAGCGCCATATGGAAGATGATGCCATCGTTGTTGGTGCAGCAGGGTCATTGCCGGGAGACTTACAGCGTATTTGGTTACCTAAGCATCCTGATACTTATCATTTGGAATATGGTTATTCATGTATGGGGTATGAAATTGCTGCTGCCATTGGCGCAAAAATAGCAGCCTCGGAACAACCTGTTTATGCGATGGTCGGTGATGGCTCCTATTTGATGCTACACAGTGAGTTACAAACGGCTATCCAAGAAAACGTGAAGATCACCATTCTGTTATTCGATAACGCAGGTTTTGGTTGTATTAATAATCTGCAAATGAGTCAAGGCATGGGGAGTTTCGGAACGGAAAACCGTCATCGTAACCCACAAACAGGGCAAATGGATGGTCCATTAGTTAAAGTTGATTTTGCTAAAAATGCCGAAAGTTATGGGTGTAAGAGTTATCGCGTACATGATGAAGCTCAATTGATCGCCGCAATTGAGGATGCTAAATCGCATTCAGGTTGTGTATTAATTGATATCAAAGTACTCCCTAAAACGATGACTAACGGTTATGAAGCGTGGTGGCGTACCGGAACAGCGCAGGTCGCGAAGAAACCGGAAGTGGTTGCCGCAGCAGACAAAATCAAAGACATGGTTGCTAACCGAGTACGGCAGTACTAAATCATTACTCTGTAGGGAGGGTAATGGGCTAAATGCTTTAGCCATCTCTTTGCATCGCTCAAAATAAGTTGAAATATGCTTGTTTAATAAGGGGAAATAATCCGCCTTAGCCAATCGGCACATTGAAATATTGAGAGCGGTGATGAGCTCTAATCAGACAAGATCAGGTTATTTATCGGGAAGTTTGCATGGATGCAGTGGTTGTTATTTGACGATTAAAGTGGTTGACGTCATTAGGTTATTTCTTTTTACCCAGCGAAAGCTGGGTTTTTTGTTTGTCCATTTTGGGCATTGAAGGTTAAAAGCGATTTAATAAAATGATGAGCGTCGGCAAAGACTAAGTGAGATTGATGAAAAAAAATACCATCAATCAGCGAAGAAGAGACACCTCAATGTTTCTCTAATAGGGCTGGGCATTGTCGAAGATTGTCGGGAAAGCAATATGATTTAGGTTGATGTATCACGGCAAGTGTTAACTCGTTTTACCGAGTGCGAGAAAAAACGCATTTTGGTGAAGGTATGAAGTACTCGTTGGTGAAATGGCAACAACAATTCAAAGTCGAAAAGTCGTTTTTTTGGCATAAAGTGGCGTAACTCCTTTCACTTCACATCTTAAAGCTGTTCCTTTGATCGTTGGTCGTTCAGTTCGCTGGGAGCTTATCTTGTGCCATATTTATGGTTTTAGCGGGGGAACTCACGTCGACTCTTTCATTTTATCAGGAAAAAGGCAGTCAAAATAAAAGGAGTCGCTGTGACGAAATGATAATTAATGAAATGAATATTCTAAAATATCCGTTAAGTTGAATATCTCCCGTTATTAACCTTACTCTAATTGTGACTATCGGCATGCTCTAAAGGCTAATTGATTGAGTTTACATTGTTATTTTGTGATCAGAATAACACTAAAAATCCACTTTATTATAGCAATTGTTATCTAGTCCTCAAAAACATAATTTTCAATTAATTATAAATTGAAATGAATGTTTTATTTGTTATATTTCATCATATCCTAATAGTGGATTTATCGCCTCAAGGAGCATTTCAATGTTCAATATAGCACTATTTGGCGCAGGACGTATCGGGCAGGTTCATGCTGTCAATATTGCCGGCCACAAAGAAACTACACTTTACTCTGTGATTGACCCTTACCAACCTAATGCGCAAGCATTGGCTGAGAAGTACCAAGCGAAAGTTCAATCTACAGAAGAAGCGATGCAGGACCCAAATGTTCATGGCGTTCTGATTGCTTCTGCAACGGATACTCACGCAGATTTAATTGAACTTGCTGCAAAAAATAAGAAAGTGATTTTTTGTGAAAAGCCGGTGCACTTAGATCTTGAGCGTGTTAAAGCGTGCTTAAAAAGCGTTAAAGAGCACAATGTACCTCTCTTTATTGGCTTCAACCGCCGCTATGACCCACAATTTCGCCACCTGAAAAATTTATTCGAACAAGGCGCAATTGGTAAAGCTGAATCTTTAATTATTACATCACGGGATCCATCACCTCCACCAGCGGAATACGTTAAGGTTTCCGGTGGTATGTTCAGAGATATGACAATTCATGACTTTGATATGGCTCGCTTTATGATTGGCGAAAACCCATGCTCAGTCTATGCACAAGGTAGCAATGTCGTTGATCCTGCAATAGGGCAAGCAGGGGATATTGATACCGCGTTTATTATTTTGAAATTTCCATCAGGAGCCATGGCAACCATCTCTAATAGCCGTCGTTCAGGTTATGGCTATGACCAACGTATCGAATTACATGGTGAAAAAGGGTTGTTAACAGCAGGGAATATCAAAGAAAACAGCGTTGAGTTTTTAAGTGACGTTGGTTGCTTATCCGCAAAACCTGAATTCTTCTTTTTGCAGCGTTACCACGAAGCGTATAAAGCAGAATGGGAGCATTTTGTCGATATCCTTGCAGGCCGTGCTGAATCAGAGACAACAGGTACAGATGGTGAATTGGCGCTTTACTTAGCAGACAAAGCCCTTGAATCACTAAAAACAGGCAAAGAAATTCAACTTTAGTTTTAAATACCTCTTGTTTACCGATTACTAAATAAAAAGCGGGAAATGCCATTCCCGCTTTATCAGTCACCTTACATAAATTTATGCGCTAATTATAAATAGAAAGGCTTGGGGGTACTAATGCTGGCTCTACTTTCATTTATCGGCTTTACCTTATTGGTTGCTGGGATTGCTTATTATAAAACCCGAAATGCACATTTGACCTCGTCTGCCGAGGGCTATTTTTTGGGTGGCCGTTCCATGACTGGCCTGTATATCGGTGGCTCTATGCTACTGATGAATTTATCTACTGAACACCTTGTGGGACTAAATGGTTTATCTTTCCGAACCGGTTTTATTGTAATGGCTTGGGAAGTTATGGCGGCATTAACCATTGTGTTATTCGCTATTTATTTTTTACCGAAATATCTTAAATTAGGTATTTCGACTATTCCGGAATATTTAGAGCGCCGTTTTGATAAAAACACCTTATTAATTACCTCTATTTTATTCCTCGCAATGTATGTGATTTCATTGCTACCTATTGTGTTATATACGGGAGCTATTGCTCTTGAAAGCTTATTCCAAGTTTCACATGTTTTTAATGTCGATAAAACAACCGCCCTGTGGATTATGGTATGGGGAGTTGGTGGTTTAGGCGCTATTTACGCCATTTTTGGTGGTATTAAGGCGATCGCGATTGCAGATACTGTGAACGGCGCAGGTTTGATTATTGGCGGTCTATTAGTGACAATATTTGCCCTGATTTATGTGGGAGATGGCAACGCTTGGGCTGGATTAACTGAAGTCTATCAATCACATCCAGAGAAATTTAACTCCATTGGTGATGAAGACTCACTCGTACCATTCTCGACTCTATTTACAGGGTTAATTGTTTCAAATATGTTTTTCTGGTGTACTAACCAGTCAATTGTCCAAAAATCATTGGGTGCTAAAAACTTAGCGGAAGGGCAAAAAGGGGTGATGCTCTGCGCGTTCTTTAAGTTGATCATCCCATCAATCATTATTTTACCGGGTATTATTGCATTCCATATTCTTAATGGCGAAATTGATAATCCAGATAACGCTTATCCCGTCTTAGTACACATGGTTCTACCTGAATTCTTAGTTGGATTCTTTGCCGCGGTGGTGGTTGGTGCAGTTTTCTCAACATTTAGTGGTGGTTTGAACTCTTCGGTCACTTTATTTACGGTTAATATTTATAAAGATCGTATCAATAAGAATGCGACAGAAGCTCAGACGGTTAAAGTCGGTAAATATTTGGGGATCGCTTTAGCGCTGGCAACCATGATTATTGCTCCTTTGGTTGCTAATGCTCCTGATGGCCTATTCTATTTAATTCAACAATTACAAGGTATCTTTAACGCACCTATTTTAAGTGTGGTGTTAGTTGGTTTGATGACTAAGCGTGTTCCTGCCATTGCTGCAAAATTAGGTTTATTGTTTGGTATGTCTGCTTACATCATTTGTAACTTTATTTTGGATCTAGATATCCACTTCTTCCATTTAGTGGGCATTTTGTTTGTCGCAAATATCCTCTTTATGCTGACTATTGGTTACTTCTTCCCGGGTAAACCTTATGAAGATGTTTATACTGAACAGGTTGATATCTCACCATGGCGTTTTGCGACTCCTGTTGCTTGCTTGATTGTACTAGGCGCTATCTCAATGTATGTCTATTTGGCTCAAGGTGCACCAAGCTATGTCATGATTGGTTACTATATTTTTGCCGCTATCCTTTTAACCTTTATTATTTATAAATTCTCAAAGGCGTGGTTAGTGGGTAAAACTCAGTCGGTTAATGCATAAAGGAGAGTGACGTATTATGGAGCCATCACTTATCCCGATGGTTAAGCAGTTTATCTCACAGCGTGACCCATTTGATCGCTTAGATGATATGCAGCTAGACCAATTAGTAAATAGCGTTGAAATTATCTATTTGACTCAACGGGAAGTGTTGAAGCCGCACCAAATTGCTGGTCAAGGTTTATATCTGGTAAGAACGGGAGCGGTGGAACAACGTTATGAGGATGGCTCCTTAAGAGCAAGGCTGGGGTCTGGGGATGTTTTTGGGTTCAGTGTGTTAAACAAAACCCCAGAATCCCCCGGTGAATACCAAGTGATCGCTATAGAAAACACATTGCTTTATTGCATCCCTCGCGACTCGTTGTTGTTAGCGATGGAACAAAACCAAGCGGTTCGCCATCATTTTGCTTGTGAGGAAGGGCAGCGATTAGCATCACGGCCCAAAATCGATAACCTCACAGAAGATAGCCTGTTGTACTTAAATCCAGTCTCCTCCATTGAAAATGGCAATATCGTCGTGATTACACCCGGCACAAGTGTTCAAGATGCAGCTCAAGAGATGGTGCGAAAGCACCGTTCATCGGCATTAGTCATGGATGGAGAGACATTACTCGGGATCATTACCGATCGTGATCTGACGAAGCGGGTTGTGGCTTTAGGGCTGGATATTAAAACCCCCGTCAGCAAAGTGATGACTGAAAACCCAATCACCATTGCAGCCAATGCTCCTATCATTAATGCCATTGAATTGATGATGCAGCATAACATTCGTAGCTTGCCAGTGATGACAAACCACCGTATCACTGGTGTTTTAACTGCAACGAGCTTAGTGCAGAAAAACAGCATGCAAGCGGTGTATTTGATTAGCCGCATTTATCGCCAAGAGAGCCTTGCTGAATTAAAAATGCTTGGGGTACAAAGGCAAGCTGTGTTTGAGTCTTTGATTGAATCCGGTGTTCAATCACACACTATTCAATTAATGATGACATTAATTGCTGATGCATTTAATAAGCAATTGTTAAGGCTGGCGGAACGAGAGCTAGGAGAGCCTCCCTGTGACTATTGCTGGTTTGCCGCAGGTTCACAGGCACGACAAGAGATGCATTATCTTTCAGACCAAGATAATGGGATCATTTTAGCGCGTGAAGTGACTAAGGAGGAGGAGGGCTGGTTTAGGCAACTGGCAGAGTATGTCTGCTATGGTTTAGACGAGTGCGGCTATTCTCTCTGTCCTGGGCATATTATGGCGACCAATCCCAAGTGGTGTAAGCCGTTAACACAGTGGCAGACCTATTATCAACAGTGGCTCAAAGAGCCTGAGCAACTGGCCTTATTAAACATTTCAGTTTTTTTAGATATTCGGTTTCTTTATGGTAGCCAAGTGCTGTTTAACTCATTGGTGCGTTCAGCAGAATCACATTTAAAAGGAAGTAAGCGGTTACTTTCAATGTTGGTCGCTAATTCAACGCGCATAAATCCACCTTTAGGTATGTTTAGGCAGTTTGTGTTGGTTAAAAATGGCGAAAACCACAGTGTCTTTAATATTAAAAAGCAAGCCGTTAATTTATTAGTGGAGAGCTTGCACGAGTTTACGCATTAGAAGCTGGTATTTTTACGCCATCAACCTTGACTCGGTTTGAAGTGGCGCGTGATTCAGGCATTATCAGTGCAGCGTCTTGCCAAGAGTTAACAGAAGCTTATTTGTTTATTAATCAGGTGCGATTTGGCTGCCAGCGCAGGGCATTGTTAGCCGGAGATGCGTTATCGAATTTAATTGTGCCTCAGCGGCTCACGCAATTTGAACGAAATCATTTGAAAGATGCGTTTCGTATTATAGCTCGCACGCAAGAAGCGGCGGAACAACGTTATCATGCTAAAGGTGTGATGAAATGATAGGTTCAATGCTGTGTTACCACCAGCCATTGGCGCGTTTAGCACGTCGCCGTGCGAAATTATTGCGTTCACCCCAACTACCGAAGCTATTGCAGGCAGCCTTACAATCACCGATACCGAGCGAGGATAGTTTATTAAAAACCCAACAAATTCTGTCGATTGATTTAGAAACTACAGGGTTAGATCCTGAAAAAGATAGAATTTTAAGTATTGGGATGGTGACCATTGCAGATAGCAAAATCCTACTCAAAAGCGCCCAACACTATTATGTGAATGATAACGAACCGGTGAAAGCAGAAACGGCGGTGATTAACCACATTACGCCGGAACAGCTCAGCGATGGGGTATCGTTGCCTCACGCGATTGCATCATTTTTACATGAAGCAAAAGGTAAGTGTATTTTGGCGCACGGCAGTGCGATAGAACATGCTTTTCTTTCTAAGGCATTGAATATCAAAGAACTCCCTTTGCTCTGGTTTGATACGCTTAACATTGAAAAAACGTTACTAAGCCATAAGAATATTAATCGTAATGATTTTAGTCTGTCAGCCTTAAGAAGCCGTTATCAGCTACCCGATTATGATGCCCACAATGCGCTCTCTGATGCTATTGCTACAGCAGAACTCTTTTTAGCACAATCTAAAGTGATTTACCCTTCCCAACATCCTGTTATTAAACAGCTCTATAAGCGCTCACAATAGTATTTATAATGATTTTTTGAAATTTTCATTTCATTTTTAACCCTTTTTTATTTCATTCGTGAGATTAGATATAAAGAATATTATTTTTATTTCTTTATATATTAACTAATTACACAAAAAATTAAGGCTAGATCACATAATGAAATTAATATTTCTCGTTTTGTTGAAAATGAAATAAATATTCCGTATAAAGTCAGTATCAAATAAAAACATCAGGCACAGACATCGGGCTAGCTTGCGCTACACATGATGAGTTGCACGAAGGGAGAATACAGAATGAAAGAAATCCGCATTGGTCTGATTGGTACTGGCTATATTGGTCGTGCTCACGCAATAGGCTTATGCGCAAGCGCCGACTGTTTTCCCATTAAAAGGTAAATTGGTTCGCGAAATGATCGCGGAAGTCACGCCTGAATTAGCCGAAGCACGTGCTAAAGAGTTGGGCTTTAATCGCTCAACGGATGATTGGCGAAAATTAGTTGCGGATCCAAACATTGATGTGGTCGATATTTGTTCACCAAACTTTTTGCACAAAGAGATGGCGATGGAAGCAATTAAGCATGGCAAACATGTTTATTGCGAAAAACCATTAGCCCTCAACTCTGACGATGCGAAAGAGATGGTGGCTGCCGCTGAGAAAGCTGGTGTGAAAACCTTAGTGGGTTTTAATTACATGAAAAACCCAACGGCACAATTGGCAAAAGAGATCATCGCTAATGGTGAGATTGGAGAAGTTATTCATTTCTACGGCACTCATAATGAAGATTATATGGCAGATCCTAATGCACCAATCCATTGGCACTGCTTTAAAGAAAAAGCCGGTTTAGGTGCTCTAGGTGATTTGTCAGCCCATATTGTCAACATGGCGCAATTCTTAGTCGGTGATATTGAAACGGTATGCGGTGATATGGAAATTGTCATCAAGCAGCGTCCAGAAAAGGCCGGCTCGTCAGTGATGGTCGATGTAGAAAACGAAGATCAGGCCCATGCCATGGTACGTTTTGCGAGTGGAGCGATGGGTGTTATCGAAACTTCACGGATCGCGGCAGGGCGTAAAATGGGGTTAACCTATGTGGTTACGGGTACTAAAGGGACTTTATCCTTCACCCAAGAGAGAATGGCTGAGCTAAAACTATACCGCCATGATGAGCCTTCCAATCGCCAAGGTTTTAAAACAATTTTAGTTGGCCCAGAGCATCCTGACTATGCACCTTTCTGTAATGGCGCAGGGCATGGTATTGGGTTTAATGACCAAAAAACAGTTGAAGTCCGCGATTTAATTGATGGTGTCGCGACCGGTGAAAATATGTGGCCTGATTTTGAAGAGGGCTGGAAAGTGTCGCGTATTCTCGATGCTATCGCACGTTCTTATGAAGAACAGCGTTGGGTTAAAGTCACTGAAATCAATTAATTCTGTTCAAGGGGTAATTAATGGATAAGCAGAAGAAGTTAGATGTTATCTGCATGGGCCGTATCGCCGTTGACCTTTACGGACAGCAGATAGGTGCACGCTTAGAAGATATGAGTAGCTTTGCTAAGTATCTCGGAGGATCTTCAGGGAACGTTGCGTACGGAACAGCAATACAAGGCTTGAAGTCATCAATGTTGGCGCGTGTTGGTGATGAGCACATGGGACGTTTTATCCGTGAAGAATTACAGCGGGTAGGTTGTGATACTAGCCATCTAATTACGGATAAAGAGCGATTAACTGGGTTAGTGATCTTGGGGATCAAAGATGAAGATACTTTCCCTCTGATCTTCTACCGTGAAAACTGTGCTGATATGGCTATCACGCCAGATGACTTTAGTGAAGAGTACATTGCATCGGCACGTTGTCTGGCGATTACAGGCACCCATTTATCACACCCTAAAACCCGAGCAGCAGTGTTAAAAGCCCTAGAATACGCGAAACGCAACGGGGTGAAAACGGCGATTGATATCGATTACCGTCCAGTACTTTGGGGACTCACTTCATTAAGGGATGGTGAAACCCGCTTTATTGAATCGGACAAAGTGACAGAACAACTGCAAGAGGTTTTATCGTTATTTGATCTGATTGTCGGAACAGAAGAAGAGTTCCATATTGCAGGTGGCTCTACCGACACCATTCAAGCACTAAAAAATATTCGTCAATTGACCGGCGCTGAACTGGTGTGTAAACGAGGTGCACTTGGATGCTCAGTATTTACTGATGCAATCCCAGACACCTTGGATGAAGGTATTACTGTCAAAGGGGTACGGGTTGAAGTCCTGAATGTATTGGGAGCAGGTGACGCCTTTATGTCGGGCTTACTTCGCGGTTATCTCAATGGGGAAGGTTGGGAAAAAGCCTGTACTTATGCCAATGCGTGTGGCGCGCTGGTGGTTTCTCGTCATGGCTGTGCACCGGCGATGCCAAGTCAGCTTGAGTTAGATAACTATCTTGAGCGTGCGGCGGTTGTACCGCGCCCTGACTTAGATCCGATGTTAAATCACTTACATCGTGTTACGACTCGTGCAACACAGTGGGAAGAGCTGTGTGTCATGGCTTTTGATCATCGAATTCAGTTCGTTGATATGGCTCGCGCGGCGGGAGCTGATGTTTCATGTATTCCTTATCTGAAAAAATTGATTTTCCGTGCCAGCCGTGAAGTCGCGGAGGAAGCAAACTTACAAGGTAAAGCGGGGCTACTGTGTGACAGTACATTTGGTCAAGACGTGCTAAATGATGTGACGGGACGTGGTTGGTGGATTGGGCGTCCAATTGAACTACCGGCTTCAAGACCACTGTGTTTAGAGCACGGTAATATTGGCTCACAGCTAGTCAGTTGGCCAAAAGAGCATATTGTGAAGTGCTTAGTTTTCTTCCACCCAGAAGATAACCATCCACTACGCCTTGAGCAGGAAAAAACGGTACAAGAGGTCTATAGCGCTTGTTGCCAATCCGGCCATGAACTACTGCTTGAAGTTATTCTACCGGCTGATATGGAACGTAATGACGAACTATACCTCAGAGCCATCAAACGCTTCTATAACCTTGGTATCAAGCCAGATTGGTGGAAACTGCCGCCATTGAAAGCCGAGAATTGGGATGAAGTGGATAGATTGATCCAAGAGCGAGACCCTTACTGCCGTGGTGTCGTGTTACTGGGTCTTGATGCGCCACAATCAGAGCTAGAAGCGGGTTTCAATGCTGCTGCTGGGAAATCGATTGTAAAAGGGTTTGCAGTAGGTCGCACCTTATTTGGTAAACCTTCTCTCGCATGGATGAAAGGTGAACTGGATGATGACGCGTTAGTGCAGACCATTAAATCTAATTATCACAACCTGATCGCCTTATGGCGTCAGCGTAAATAATTTTACTCTTACCTATACACAGGAGCTTCATCATGGCAATCCAACTCGGAATTAACCCTTTGACATGGACCAATGATGATTTACCAACATTGGGCGCAGAAACGCCTTTAGAAACATGTTTAACTGAAGGTCGTCAGGCGGGGTTTGCCGGTTTTGAATTAGGCAATAAATTTCCACGTAAAGCCGAAATTTTAGGGCCAATTTTAGAAAAGCATGATCTTAAATTAGTTTCAGGTTGGTATTCAGGCGAACTACTGACTCGCAGCGTAGAAGAAGAAATTGAAGCAGTGCAAGGCCACTTAGCGTTATTACGCGATTTGGGCGCAAAAGTGATGGTGTTCGCGGAAGTCACTCACTGTATTCATGGCGACCAAGACAAACCTGTCCATATGCGTCCTTTGTTCCCTGCGGATAAATGGGAAGAATACGGTAAAAAATTAACCGAATTCGCTAAATATACCTTATCTCAAGGCGTACAAATCGCGTATCACCATCATATGGGAACCGTGATCGAATCAGCGGAAGATGTTGATAACCTGATGAAACACACCGGTGATGAAGTTGGTTTACTGCTTGATACAGGCCACTTAACGTTTGCCGGAGCAGATCCTGTCGAGGTTGCGAAACGTTGGGCTAAACGCATCAACCACGTTCACTGTAAAGATATTCGCCCTGATGTGCTAAAAGACGTGAAAAACCGTAAAACCAGCTTCTTAAATGCTGTTTTAGCGGGTGTCTTTACGGTTCCTGGTGATGGTTGTGTTGATTATCCAGCGGTATTTAAAGTATTGAAAAATAGCCAGTATGAAAATGGCTGGTTAGTGGTTGAAGCGGAGCAAGATCCTGCCATCGCTCATCCGCTGACTTATGCGACAATGGGCTATAAGAATCTGCATAAATTCGCGAAAGATGCAGGTCTTATCTAAATGACCATGGATAGCAAATCTCAATTATTTGAGTTGCTAATAATTGAAGAGTGAAGTTAGCCCGATGAGTCGAGTGATATCGATGATTCGGGTAACTGAGCTTCCACAGCTTAAAGTATTTTTTAGAGGCCGAGGTAAGCGATATGTCTAAATTATTATCAAAGTATCATTCTCCAGATGCGCATAAGCGTACTCAGCATATTACGCCTGAAATCGCCAACTGGGGATATGTGCACTTTGATGTGTATGAACTCAAACAAGGTGAATCTATTTCCTTGCCGGCATCTGAGAATGAAGTTTGTCTAGTGTTGGTTGCAGGTAAAGCAACGGTGAAAACGCCGGGGCAAACATTCGAAAATATCGGCGACCGTATGGATCCTTTTGAGCGCAAAAAACCGTATGCAGTTTATGTGACAGCACAAGAAGCGGTTGAGGTGAAAGCAGAAACGGCGCTAGAGCTAGCAGTATGCCAAGCAAAAGGTAAAGGCACGTATCCGACACGCTTGATAGGGCCAGAAGACATTGATGCTGAGCAGCGTGGTCATGGTAATAACAAGCGTTATGTTCATAACATTCTACCTGATAATAAATCAGCAGATAGCTTACTGGTGGTTGAAGTCTTTACTGATGAAGGGTGCACAAGCTCTTACCCAAGTCACAAGCATGATACCGATAATGAACCCGCAGAAACTTATTTGGAAGAAACCTATTACCACCGTCTGAATCCATCTCAGGGTTTTTGTATGCAGCGTGTTTACACGGATGACCGTGAATTAGACGAGTGCATGGCGGTATATAATAAGGACGTCGTCATGGTGCCTAAAGGCTACCATCCAATGGCAACAATGGCGGGTTACGATAACTATTACTTAAATGTAATGGCTGGCCCGACACGTAAGTGGCTCTTTACGTGGGAAAAAGACCATAGTTGGATCAATAGTGAAACGTATGCCGCTAAACATCGTGATGAAAAGTAGTTATTAATACTCACAGACGGTTGTTTCTTGAATTAGTGAGAAACAGCCGAGGTTGTAGAGTACGTACCAAAACCAAAATCTGTTATCTATTGTTTGCCGGTAATTTATTACCGGCTTTTTTGTTTATTATGATATTAATAAGTTTGTGATGCCATTATTGCCAGTAATAAACAGTATAAATGTGAAAAATTGAATTGTAATATCAGTCACATTATTAATATATTAACCTGTTTGTGTGTTTCCATTGTGTTAATTTTGTGTAAACAAAAAACATGATGAGTGAGGTGTCAATGAAGCGTAAAACAGGTTTTTTCTTCGATGAACATTGTTTTTGGCATAGTACTGGCTTACATGCCACAACGTTACCCGTTGGCGGCTGGGTACAGCCTCCCGCTGGAGCTTCACATGCGGAATCACCGGAAACGAAAAGGCGGCTGAAAAGCCTAATGGATGTTTCTGGTTTAAGCCGCTCTCTGATTTTATCTTCCGCTGAGCCTGCAACTGAAGAGACATTACTTAAAATACATCCTCAAGAATATTTAACCCGTTTTAAACAAGTGAGTGATAATGGGGGAGGGCTGTTGGGCAAAGAAGCACCATTAGGCCCTGGAAGCTATGAGATTGCTAAATTATCTGTAGGATTGGCTTGTGCTGCTGTAGAGGCAGTACTTAAAGGCGAATTGGACAATGCTTATAGTCTTTCACGCCCGCCGGGTCACCACTGTTTACCGGATGAATCGATGGGATTTTGTTTCCTTGCGAATATCCCATTAGCGATCGAACGCGCTAAGACACTATTTAATATTGAGCGTATCGCTGTCATTGATTGGGATGTTCACCATGGCAATGGAACTCAACATATTTTTTGGGATCGCTCAGATGTTTTAACCATTTCAATACACCAAGATGGTTGTTTTCCTCCTGGGTACAGTGGGGAAGATGATATTGGTGGTGGAGATGGTACAGGGTATAACATAAATATTCCGCTACTCGCGGGAGCAGGGCACAACAGTTACATCTATGCGATGGAGCAGATAGTGATCCCTGCATTGGCACGTTTTAAGCCTGAATTGATTATTGTGGCGAGTGGTTATGATGCGAATGCCATGGATCCATTAGCCAGAATGCAACTGCATAGTGAGAGTTTTCGTGACATGACTCGTCTTGTGATGAATGCCGCGGATAGCTTGTGTGACGGTAAGTTAGTTATCGTTCATGAAGGTGGATATTCAGAGGCGTATGTGCCTTTCTGTGGACTTGCTGTTATAGAAGAGATGAGCGGTGTACGTACCGAAGTGGCTGACCCCTTATTGGATTTTATTAGGTTACAGCAACCAAGAGCGGAGTTTGAACATTTTCAGCAACAGTTACTGGATAAGCTGAAAAAGAAATTTGGCTTATAACCAAATAAGTTTAGGTTTGCTCCTCGTGATGTGAGTCAGGAGCAAACCCTGCTTTTTAATAAGCAGCTGTAAATTGTTTGCGAATAAATTGCGGCTTTTCTGCTTCATCAAGAATGGCAACCGCAAGATCTTCAACTGAAATTTTGGCAGGAACGTTACCGTTCATCAATAATTGGTTGCCTGCAAGCCGAAATGTTTGTGTGCGCTCACCTGATTCTAACACCGCGGCAGGAGAGACAAATGTCCAATCTAGCTCGGGGGTGTTTTGCAGTTGTTGTTTGAACTCTCTGACCGCTTGCGCTCCCGGTTTGATTTCGGCAGGGAAGTCAGGAGAATCGATTAATTCTACTCCAGGAGCGATTTCAAGACTCCCAGCACCCCCTACGACAATAAAGCGTTTAACGCCAGACTGTTTGACGGCCTGTAAAATAGCCTGATTGCCTGTCACTGTATCTTGATATAGGTTTGGGTTTTGCCAGCCGCCATTAAAAGCACTGATTACAATATCCTGCCCTTTAAGGCGTGCTGTTAGCCAAGCAATATCAGTAACATCCCCTGAAGCGGTGACTAAATGAGCATGTTGCTGTAGTTGGTTACTATGGCGAGAAATGGCTGTCACTTGATGTTGGCGAAATAAGGCTTCATTCACGAGAACCTTGCCGACGAAACCCGTCGCTCCAATAATCGATATTTTCATCATTTTCCCCGCAAGTTATTAATAACATTAAGCTATAGTTAAATTTTATAGCTGCAATTGGATCAGATTTCCTACATCGCTCTATTTGAGTATATCTCAATGTGGAGAAGTATAGTGGTATTCCCTTAACCATTTACTGAACATTACGCGCAGTTTTCGGGGGAAATAATGGAAACGCCCTGAACACTCAGGGCATCTTAGCTAGACAGGTTGTTATTTGGCATCCCTAAACAGTTTTAAGATGATACTTGTGATAATGGCAATAACGCCACCTAATGCCGTTTCCAATACCCTATCAAATAGCAGTACATAGGCAGGGTGTCGCCAATAGATGACCTGTTCAAGCACGGAAAGGATCAAACTTGTCACGATAAAGGTCATAAAAGTATAACCATGATGGAAACTCATCGGCATTAAAAAGGCAAAAACCACAATAGCGGTAAGACCAATATAAGGCATCAAAGGGGTATTGAATAAAAAATAAAGTAAAATAACCGAGAGCAAACTACCCGCAACACGTTGTAGCGTTATATGAATAATACTTTGTGATTTTGGATGTAGAACAAACACAAATGTCAGTAGCGTCCAATAAAAATGGCCGAGCTCCAACATCCGAGGGATCGCTAACGAAAGTGATAAACCAATAGCATAAGTCATCGACCGAGGAATAATGTATTTGCGTAGCGTAAATAAATTTTGTTCGACGAGGCTACCAGTAAGGATAATATGGCGATGCATCTTCTTACTTAGCAGGTAACAGGTCATTAGGGTGACGCTGCTCCCAATTAAAAAACCCAGTGCAAGGCTCTTTGATATATCCGGTAGAACCGTTCCAATGGTTGACATGATAATCATAAATTTCATCGTCAAATCCATAACGGGATCGGTTCCATAGAGTTGATAATAAATAAAAGAGAAAATAGCTAGGTAAACATAAAAGCTGGTGCCTAACCGTAAGGTATCCCCAATAAAAATGGCGAGCATGATCATGGCTAACCAAAAAGCCGTATAGAAATAGTTTTTATACTCTTTAGCGGCGTTAAAAAGGTTAAAGGCATATAGTGTTGAGAAAGCGGCCCACATAGAAGCTTGCACATCCATAATGGCGAAAGCAACTGCTGCACTTAATAGCATACAGCCACTAAACATAAGACCGTCATTAATCGCTGGTATTTTCCTCATAAAAAGATGCTCACAAATTGCAGTGTAAGTTATTATTTATTAAAGTAAATTTATAATATCATAAATATCAGCCAAAGGTCTGTACTCAATCAATTAGAATGAAAATAGACACAAAATGCCAAATTCCATCTAACGGTATTTTTTGCCATCTAAAAATTGCATAATAATCTAAGAGCATGTCATTAGAATTAAAATAAGGAATCTGTAATGCAAGTGAATCCCCATGATTTTGTCTGGATCAGCAGCCTTGATGATTTACCCGTGGAATCACTGCCGGAATGGGTTATTTCTCAATGGAATAAGCAATTGCCATTGGTCGTGCGCCGAGAAGCAACGGATGAAAATAAACTTTCAGTGGGTATTCGAGGGATCAAACCGGGACAGCGTGTTATTACTCAAATAGATAAGTCAGCAATTACTCATATTATGAATGTAGAGTCTCTCGTTTCTAACTCACGAGAATTACAGCGCTCTATGTTTATCGCATTACCGCCAGTACAAGTATTATTATTACTTTCACAGCATAATTGGCCATGGAAATGGGCGGTGACAGGGAGCTGTGCCTATACATTAGTGACCGATATTCAAAGTATGCTCGCAGATTGTGATTTGGATGTTTTGATCCGTTGCCCTACGCGCCACAAAAAAGAAGACTTTGCGGAGTTTGCCATTAAAGCGAATACGCCTTTATGCCGCATTGATATACATGTTGAGACACCAAAAGGTGGTTTCTCTTTGGCAGAATGGTTTAAAAACGAAAAAGTTACGCTTCATACGCCGAATGGCGATGTCATGACAGCAGATCCATGGGATGAAAACCTGTAATTGATGGTGTTACAACCGATATTTGCGGGCGATTTAGCCATATTGAACAAAAATTAGTTTTGATGCTCGTACAGATGATTTTTTTATAAACAATCGGTTAAGTTGGGCTGCAAACAGCCCAATCGTATTAGATATGTTCAACGCTTGGCTCTTCAAGCCCTGCTCGATACCATTCCTGCATTGCCGGTAACGCTAGCATGCGGTCAACCCATTGTTGAGCGGCATTACTCATAGGCAGTTGATAACTACGGATCCTAAAGGCGACAGGGGCGTAAAAAGCATCCACCGCCGTAAATTGATTTCCTGCTAGCCATGATCCACCAAAGGTCGTAAAGCCTTCTTGCCATAACTGTTGAAGCCGATTAAGGTCGGCTTGTAATTCTCGAGAAAGTTTTTCTAATGGAGCTTGGTGAGTCAGATTCATCGGGCATGTTTGGCGAAGCGCCGTGAATCCAGAGTGCATTTCTGCACTAGCGCAGCGAGCCCATGCACGTGCTTGTTTATCAGCAGGCCATACTTGAGGGAACGCTTCATAGAGATACTCACAAATCGCCAGCGAATCCCAGATCGTTTGCTTCCCATCGACTAAGCAAGGAACAAGACCAGTGGGCGAGAAATTTTTAAACTTATCGTGGCTACTTTTCCCTCTACCAGTTTCAAAATAACAGAGGTTTTCATCGAAAGGGATACCGAGCGTTTTGAGCAAAACCCAAGGGCGTAGTGACCACGAAGAGTAATTTTTATTAGCAATCCAAAGTTTGTACATAGTATGACCACCCTATATCGGTAGAATAATGAGAGGGAAGATAGTGGCTAACAAGCCCATTTAATTTAAGTGTTTTATGGACAATGACAACGATTTATTAGACAGAATACAAAATTAGGTTATATTTTTTTTATATAAGTTATAACGAAAATTATAGTTGCAATAAGAGTAATAAAAATAAATGGTTTCTTTTATTTACATAAACTGAAGATAATTTTATTTACATTAAATGATTGGCACTAGACAAATTGAAATTTATTGAAAAAACGATAATGTTGATAGTATTTGAATATGTTCAACAAAATATTTGTTTAAGTTAGGGATAGGAATAATTTAAAAATCCCCTTATGATTACGGCAGGTTATTAAAACAAATGATTACCTTTTAATTTATAAGGCTATTTATCATGCAATGGAAAAATAGTGCCACTCGTTATGGGCATATATCACTGCTCATACATTGGTTAGTTGCGATTGTTGTATATGGAATGTTCGCACTGGGTTTATGGATGGTGACCCTTGGTTACTATGATAGTTGGTATCATCAAGCACCCGAAATTCATAAAAGTATAGGTATTTTATTATTTATTGTTATGGCATTTCGTGTGATTTGGCGGTTTATTTCTCCGTCACCTAAACCGCTTGAGAGTTATAGTCGTTTAACCAAAATAAGTTCAGCGATCGCACAAATATTAATTTATGTGATTTTATTTAGTATTTTGATCAGTGGTTATTTAATCTCAACTGCTGATGGCCAACCCATTAGTGTTTTTGGTTGGTTTGAAGTACCCGCTTTATTTACTGGTGCAGCAACACAAGCAGATACAGCAGGGGATATTCATCTTTATCTTGCTTGGGCAGTTGTTTTGCTATCACTTTTACATGCCTTTGCAGCATTTAAACATCACTTCTTTGATGGTGATATTACTTTAAAAAGAATGTTGGGTTTTAATCCCGATAAATAAACGTGGAGAAAGATATGTTTAAGAAAACGGTTCTTGGTCTGGCAACTGGAGCATTATTTTTAACAGCAGGTTCTGCATTAGCTGAAACCTATAAATTTGATAAGCAAGGTCAACACGCATTTATCGAATTCCGTATCCAACATTTGGGTTATAGCTGGGTTTATGGCAGCTTTAAAGACTTTGATGGTAGCTTTACCTACGATGCAAAAGATCCTGCAAAAGACAAAGTCGAGGTGACAATTAAAACGGGTAGCATCGATACTAACCATGCTGAACGTGATAAGCACCTACGTAGTGGCGATTTCTTGAATGCGGCGAAGTACCCAGAAGCGAAATTTGTCTCTACTGACGTGAAAAAAGAGGGTGAAAATTACAAAATTACAGGTGATTTCACACTCAATGGTGTCACTAAACCTATCACTTTAGATGCTAAATTGATGGGTGAAGGTAAAGACCCTTGGGGTGGATACCGTGCTGGTTTTGAAGCACAAGGGAATATTAAACTGAAAGATTTTAACATCAAATCAGACTTAGGTCCTAAATCTCAAGAAGTTGAGTTGTTAATTTCAGTTGAAGGCGTGCAAGAGAAGTAATGATTCTTTAGCCTAAAATGCCCTCAATGCGACCCGCGCATTGGGGGCAATATATTTGGATTTTTAATTTCCTTTTTTCCTATAGCTTAATGACTTTGTAACAGGGTAGAATACATTAAAAATCAAATGGCTTGATCGTAAGTGCTTATTTAGGATAAGTCAGTTGAGGCGATTTATTAGTCAGGCATTGTTATAAAGGTATAGGCTCTTGGAGACAAATAATTCACGTAAAACAGCACTGATTGTTGTTGTTATTTTTATCGCGTTTGCACTCGGTTTTTATTGGTTGGGCAAAGATAACAATACATTATCAACACAAGCAGAGGCTGAAGTTCAATCAAGCTCTTTAGAGGCACCATTAAGCGTTGCTCAGATAGAGGCATTATCTGATATCGAAAAAGATATGCCGGTTATTAAAACGATAAAAAAAATCAATCCTGATGTTTATCAAGCCATAGAAAATATTGTTCGTGATTACGATCCTTCTAATGAACTACTGAGCCGACATATGTTTGATCAGATAGTGGGTAGTGTCATGAAGCTCGTGACTGAACGTATCCCTTATGCTTCGGATGAATCCATCATTAATTTTACCAGCAAAGTGAACGATTATTTAAATGTGCTGTTGGAAGCAGACCCGTCAGGAAAAACCTGTTTCTATTCACTGTTCCCATATTTGCGTGATTCAGCGGCGATTATGCCACCACAAAAAAGTCATTCGGTCCTCCTTAAACAATTAGAGGCAACCAATGAATTACTGATTTCCAGTGAAGCTGGCGTTAAACAGCCGACATTGTCGAATGAAGAAAAAAACACAATTCTGACGAATATTCAGGCTAAATTAACTGCAAAATATGGTAAGAAAACCTCATTACTAGGGGATTTAGAAAAAGCTAAGCAGCAACCGGCCGTCACTTGCCGTATTACAATGAGTTTTTACGATCACATTTTGGCGATGCCAGATAGCCAGAAAAAAGCGGCCTTTTTACGCTCTCTATTCGCTGGCACGAATCAATAATCAGTGACGCAATATCCCATCTTAAAATGATGGGATATTGCTTCATCATGTTATTTCCCTGCCAAATATGACGGTTTAATAGACAAAGTCGAATATATCCTCACATTAATGAATGTATTTTTTGAAGCTAAATAGCCTTTAATTGTTATTGAATGTTTCAAAAGGTTGATTCGTCCTGTGCATAGCTCATAATTCTTCTATACTTTTATCATCAAATTATATTTTCAATTTTATGATGAATATGAACATGTTAATTGAGCCAAGTTGATACATTTTATTTATTCAGTCCATCACTGTTTGACGATGTGTAAAGTCTATTGGCGGTAACTCTTTGTTTCTAGGAGGTCAGATGTCGTTTGTTAAGAAAAGCATGGTTGCACTACTCACCGCGGCCGCAGTTTATGTTCCCTCAGTTGTCACTCAAGCATGTACGCGCGTCGTGTATTTAGGTGAAGATCAGCAAACCATGACCGCGAGAACGATGGACTGGAAATATGATATTGGGACTAATTTATGGATATTTCCGCGAGGAATGAAGAGAGAGGGTATCGCTGGGCCTAACTCCCTAAAATGGACGTCAAAATATGGTAGTGTGATTGCATCAGGCTATGATATTTCAACGACCGATGGGGTGAATGAAAAAGGTTTAGTGGCTAATTTATTATGGCTTGCAGAATCACAATACCCACCAGCGAATGATAAGCAGCCAGCGCTCTCTATCTCATTGTGGGCCCAATATATGCTTGATAACTTTGCAACGGTGGCTGAAGCAGTAGAAGCATTAGAGAAAACACCGTTATTGGTTATGACCGATAACGTACCCGGGCAAGACCGTTTAGCCACTTTGCATTTATCATTGTCAGATGCGAGTGGTGATAGTGCGATTGTTGAATACATTAATGGTAAGCAAGTTATCCACCACAGTCGCCAATATCAAGTCATGACAAATTCACCTATTTATGAAAAGCAATTAGCTATGCAAGAATATTGGCAAGGAATAGGTGGTACGGTTATGTTGCCGGGCACAAACCGCTCAGCGGATCGGTTTGCACGTGCACAATTTTATATTAATGCTATCCCACAACAGACAACACCAAATAAAGCCGTTGCCAGTGTGTTCGGCGTTATTCGTAATGTGTCTGTTCCTTATGGATTAACCACAGAAAACTCACCTGAAATTTCCTCGACTCGCTGGCGGACTCTAGTTGATCATAAACGTCAACTCTATTTCTTCGAATCCGCTCTAACCCCAAATATCTTTTGGACTAACCTTAAGAAGATTGATTTCTCTGCTGAAACGGGCAAGGTGAAAAAACTGACCCTCGGTGCTGAGCAGAGTCATATTTTTTCTGGCGATGCGACCAATGAGTATGTAGAGAGTGAGCCTTTTGAGTTTTTAGGTTTATCAGCAAAACAACTGGGTTATTAATCTTCCGCTATCAACCTTCTGGTTTTCCAGAAGGTTGATTCTGATCAAGCTACCAAACATCATCTTATGAAACCTTTGCAGGTCGATTAATAAAGTTATAAGATGTATTTAATATGCAACTTAAAGGTGATGATATGAGCGAGTTAGTTTGTTATAAGACTATGCCTGTGTGGGATAAAGCCTCTCTTCCTCTGATGTTTCAAGAGCGCCATAACACGAAAGAAGATACCTATGCACAACTTCGAGTACTAAAAGGAACACTCGATTTTGTTATTTTTTCAGAAGACGGTAGCGAGCAAAAATTTACATTTGATATTAATAACCAACCACCGATTATTGAGCCTCAAGTTTGGCATCGAATTTCGGATTGCAGCGATGATATGCAGTGCCAACTCTCCTTTTTATGTCATCCCGATATCAAATTCTATAAAGAATATGGCTTAACTATCCCACATTCGGAAGTGAGATTTTTGTGTGAAAATAACCTGTCTCAGCCATGTAAAACGTTAGATTTAGGATCAGGACGTGGACGCAATAGCTTCTATCTTGCATTGCAAGGTTATGACGTGACAGCGGTAGATATTAACCCACAACATATTCAGGCCATTGAATTTGTCAAAAAACAAGCTGGTATAGAAAATATTAAAACTGCGATTTATGATATTAATAGCCATCAAATCAAAGACGATTATGATTTAATCATCTCTACCGTTGTATTAATGTTTTTGCAGCGTGAACGTATTGCGGATGTTATTGCTAACATGCAAGCACACACATTACCGGGTGGTATTAATGTGATCGTATGTGCTGCTGAAACGCCAGATGCTCCTTTAGATTTGATCCCATTCAAATGCTTCCTCAAAGCAGGGGAGTTGCATGAATATTACAAAGACTGGGAGATTTTAAAATATAATGAAAATCCTGGTCATCTGCATAGAACGGATGCGCAAGGTAACCGTATAAAACTTAATTTCGCGACATTAATTGCCAAAAAGCGGTAGTGTTTGATTAGGTTAAGACAATTGCGGGATGCGTAAAACATCCCGCTGGTTGATTAAGCTTAGCTCGCCGCTTTGGTTTGCTCTGCTGATTTTTCTTGCGCACTTCTTTGCAATGTTCTTTCTAATAAAACCGAGTAAAGTGGTCTACCACCTAAAAATTGCGCTACCATGGTCGCGCCTAGACAGGTAATAATCATAGGTAAAATAAGTTGGTAGTTACTGGTCATTTCGAGTACTAACACTAACCCCGTTAGCGGCGCTCTGACTGTCGCGGCAAATAAAGCGCCCATACCCGCAATAGCAAAAGTGCCCACTTCAATGTGGTAATCCGGAAAAAGCTCTAACACGCAGTAACCGTAAATGCCCCCGAAAAGCGTACCTAAAGCGAGTAGTGGAGAGAAAATACCACCGGGGGCACCAGAGCTAAAGCTGATAGTGGATGTGAGGAAGCGTAGGGCAAAAAACAGTATTAAGACCGATACAGTAAAACTTCCTGCTACCATTTGGTGGATCACAGAAAAACCGCCTCCAACAACTTCAGGAGTATAAACACCAATAGCACCACAGCATCCACCGATTAGGCCTCCCATTAATACAAAACGAGAAACTTTATTTTGATAAAATGCGAGGAATTTCGTTTGTAGATAAAGCAAAAAGCGGTTAAAGCAAATACCAATCACCCCAAATAGCATTCCTAAAATTAAATAAAGCCATAATGTATTTAAGGGAGCAGATGAAAATTGTCCAATATTTAAGATGGCGGCTTGACCACTGATTAATTGGTAGACAATGGTAGAGGTAATTGAACCAATAAACACTGCTTTTATGGATATTAAGCTATATTTAAACTGTGGACGCATCTCTTCAATAATAAATAAGATACCTGCCAGTGGGGCATTGAACGCCGTTGATAGCCCCGCTGCTGCACCCGCAGCTAATAACGTATGACGTGATTCATTATCTTTAATACGAAAAATATCATAAAACATTTGGCTGATATTGGCGCCGAGCTGTACTGTTGGGCCTTCGCGGCCTAGCACCATTCCAGAGCCTAATGCACCTAATCCACCAAAAAATTTAACGGGGATAACGCGCCACCATCGTACAGGGCGTAGGTCTTGTAATGCGCCTTCAATTTCAGGTATCCCTGATCCCCCTGACTCTGGTGAGATTTTCTTGACGAGATAATAGCCTATCATCGCTAATATTGCAGATACTGCAAACATAGCAGGAATAAGTAGCCATTTGTCGGTAATAAGTTCATTAACAGAACTGCTTCGATAGTTGCTCACCCATGTTGTGCCTAGTTCAAATAAGGTTCCCACCAAGCCAACAAATGCACCAATGACCGCGGATAAAAGCAATATGCCAAATGGGGTCTTATTAGATTCTTTTAATCGTCTGAGTATTCCGAAACGATATTTCATTGCGGATTGACTCATTGAACTTTGTTCAGACATCTTTTTATGACTCTCTATTAGTGATGTATAGCAACTTATTGTAATTTTAGTATGACAAGCAGTATGTCAAACCATACCACAATTTTATTGTCAGGTATTTTATTTAATAAACAAAGCAAATAAAACGTAAGGCTTTACTTTTTTTAATTATTGGAATATGACATTATTTAATTAAAGTGAAATTAATAAGTCATAAATGTGTAATCATTTATAATATCTGTATAAAGTAAGCTAGTTTAAGTAAATAATAAGGGATATGCGCTAAAGTTTATTAGATTTGTTAATAAAATAATCGGTAAGTTAATATTTAAGTCGGTGAATGACAGGACGTTTGGGGATAATTGCGTATGATGGAATTCACCCCACTATGAAAACCATAATGGGGGTGAATTACTTAAATAGATTTAAAATTGGTAAATTAAACCTAAGCCAAGCACATTGTCTGTATTGATACCATAGTCATCGGTGAATTGGTTATCTTTTAATAAATTGATTTTGTAATCAATGACAGCGGCCATATTCTTGTTGAAATCGTAGGATGCACCAACCGCAATATACTTCACTAAGTCTTTATTGCCATAATTACCTAGGTTTTTACCTTTAGATTGGTTATAGCCAATGGAGGGGGTCAGGCCAAAATCGAACGAATACAATGCAACTAGTTCAAGATTTTCTGTTTTGTTGGCAATCGCCTCAGCGTCATCGTCGCCAAATCGGGTTGTGTTGAGTGTTTGCCCATACATCGCGGCTAAATATAACTCATCAAGTTCTAATTTACTGCCAACGTTCCAAGCTTCGGCGCGTTTTCCTGTTGCTCCCGTTTTAATATTATTCTGGCTTGGCGTACGCGATGAATTTGAATAACCGCCACCAATTGAGAGACCCCAACCTAATTCATAAGCGGTAGAAAAACCGTAGCCATCACCATTGTTATCTAATGCGCTTGAGCCGGTTGATTTATTTTGATCGCCATTTTTACCTTGGTACTGTAGAGCGAAGCTTAAACCATCAATATAACCAAAACCATTGTTATTACGATAAGTTAGTAAATTGCGGTTACGGCCCATCATGAAGGTATCTTCTTGATCCATGGTATCAGCACCCCAAAGTGGCAATACGTCTGTCCAAGCGTTGGTATCATAAATCACACCATAATTACGACCGTAATCAAGTGAGCCGTAGTCTGCAAATTTTAATCCAGCGTACGCTAAACGATTTTGGTTATCATTACTGGTTTCCGCTTTATTGGTCGACGTTTCCCACTCAAAACGACCAAAACCAATTAACTGATCTGTAATTTGTGTGTCACCTTTAAACCCTAAACGGACTCGTGAATCATCCCCATCTTCCCCGCTTTTTGCATCGGCAAAATAGTGGCGAACATCAATTTGACCGTAAACATCCAGTTTATTGCCATCTTTGTTATAAACCTCAGCAGCATTGGTAACACCCGCCGCGAATAATGAGCAGATAGTCACTGCAAGAATAGTCTTTTTCTTCATAAAAAATCCTTTAAGCCATTTACTAACTAAGTGAAATCTTTTTGTACCTAACAAATTAAGCGCAGGTATTATCAAGTTAACAAATCAAATTTAGCAAGTACTAATTCGAGCAAAAATGAAACTATTTATCTTAAGGATACTGTCATAAGGCTAATTTAGCAAGTACTAATTCGAGCAAAAATGAAACTATTTATCTTAAGGATACTGTCATAAGGCTAATTTTCCTTATTTTATTAGTGAGATAGATGCAAATAGTTCTCATTTACTAAAAACATTAATATAGATCAATAAAGCATCAGATAAGCTTTAAATCCGCTTTCTTATTATCGAAAAAGGTTTAACCTTAATGTTGTATTAAAAATGCAACTTATGAGGCAATGAACATGTACTGTGTGCAATGTGAACAAACAATTAGAACTCCAGCTGGCAATGGCTGTGCATACGCGCAGGGTATGTGCGGTAAAACGGCGGAAACGTCTGACCTGCAAGATTTATTAGTGGCTGTACTACAAAGTCTGTCGGCGAGTGCAGTTACGGCCCGTGAATTGGGAATTATTGACCACGATGTCGATAGCTTTGCTCCTCGAGCTTTTTTCTCAACACTGACAAACGTTAACTTTGATTCAGAGCGTATTATTGGCTATGCACGTGAAGCGATTTATCTGCGTGATAAATTAATCAAGCAATGCCAAGCTAAAAATAGTGCCATTGTGTTTAATCACCCCCTGATTAATATCCAATTAAATGGCAACGATATTGCGACCTTGCAAAAACAAGCCGAAGCGTTCGCACTTGATATTGATAAAGCACAAGTGGGTGATGATATTCATGGCTTACGCATGCTTTGCTTATATGGGCTAAAAGGTGCTGCCGCTTATATGGAGCATGCTCATGTATTGGGCCAATATGATAATGAGATTTATCGTCAATATCATCAAATCATGGCGTGGCTCGGTACGTTACCAGCAGATATGAATGAACTGCTTGATAACGCGATGGCGATTGGCCAAATGAATTTCAAAGTCATGGAAATTCTAGATGCAGGTGAAACAGGGGAGTTTGGTCACCCTGTGCCAACAGAGGTCAATGTTCGCCCTGTTGCTGGTAAATGTATACTTATTTCAGGTCATGATCTGAAAGATTTGAAAATGTTGTTAGAACAAACGGAAGGAACGGGGATTAATATTTATACTCACGGTGAGATGTTACCTGCTCACGGTTACCCTGAACTTAAAAAATATTCACACCTTGTTGGTAACTATGGTAGTGGTTGGCAAAATCAGCAAACGGAATTCGCGAAATTCCCGGGTCCTGTGCTGATGACATCAAACTGTATTATCGACCCTGATGTCGGTCAGTATAAAGAGCGTATTTGGACTCGCAGTATCGTGGGCTGGCCTGGAGCGAAACATTTAACGGGAGATGATTTTTCTGAAATGATCAATCAAGCTCTATCAATGAATGGCTTCCCATATACAGAAATTGAACACAAAATTACGGTTGGTTTTGGTCGTCAAACATTATTGAGTGCCGCTGATACCGTAATTGATTTAGTTTCACAGAAAAAATTACGTCACGTATTTTTAGTAGGGGGTTGTGATGGTAGCCGTGGTGAGCGTAGTTATTATACGGATTTCGCTCGCAGTGTACCGGAAGACTGCTTAATTCTCACGTTGGCATGCGGTAAATATCGTTTCAATAAATTAGACTTTGGTACATTGGAAGGCTTGCCTCGTCTACTAGATGTGGGTCAGTGTAATGATGCTTATTCAGCAATCATGCTTGCAGTGAACTTAGCCGAAAAATTAGGTTGTGGCGTTAATGATTTACCATTGAGCTTGATTCTGTCTTGGTTTGAACAAAAAGCGATTGTTATTTTACTGACGCTGTTGTCGCTGGGCGTTAAAAATATTTATACCGGCCCAACAGCACCTGGTTTCTTAACTGAAAACTTATTAAATGTGCTGAACGAAAAATTTGGTATGCGTAGCATTACAACAGTTGAACAAGATCTAGCTGAAATTCTGCCTGCTTAATATTAAGAGTGAAGGGGGGATATTTCCCCCCAATTGGAGTGATAGGATGACAATGCCGAGTAGTTTATGTCCAAATAGAATGCAAATACATTCTATTCATCAAGAAACCTCCGATGTATGGACGATTAATTTAATCAATCACGACTTTTATACATATTCACCCGGTCAATATGCACTTGTTAGTATTAAAAACAGCGATGAAATCATGAGAGCTTATACGATTTCATCGACACCTGGGCAAAGCCGTTTTATCACGATTACGGTAAGACGCTTAGAACAAGGCACAGGATCATGCTGGTTAACGGGGGCAGTAAAACCCGGTGATTATCTCTGGCTTTCTGACGCTCAGGGGGAGTTTACCTGTGCAGAGCTCAATAGTAACCAATATCTGATGTTAGCCGCTGGCTGTGGTGTGACGCCAATTATGTCGATGGTGCGTTGGTTGATGGCTAATCGGCCTCAGGCGGATGTCAAAGTTTTGTTTAACGTGCGTGATAACCAACAAGTCATTTTTGCGGATGAATGGGATCAGTTGATTGAGCGATATTCATCTCGATTACAACTGTGCATTATGGCGGAAACGCCAGATAATGGTGGCGTCGCAGAAGGGCGATTAACCCTTGAGAAACTTTCTGCCTTGGTGCCGGATATTAGCGCTAGAGTGGTCATGACTTGTGGGCCTACACCTTATATGAAGAATGCTCAGCAATTCGCTAAAAGCCTAGGTGTACCTGCTGATCATTTCTTTATGGAACGTTTTTCGCTAGAGCCGGAGCCGGTTGAAAGTGAAGACGTAGTGACATTAAAAATACGCCACCGTTTGGTCGATTTTAAAGTCCCTGTCGGAACGTCGTTGATGTCGGCTTTAGAACAAAATAAACAGCCAGTCATTGCGGCTTGCCGTGCTGGTGTTTGTGGTAGCTGTAAAACAAAAGTACTCTCAGGCAATTATACGACGAGCAGTACCATGACATTGACAGAAGAAGAGATTGCGGCCGGTTATGTCTTGGCTTGTAGCTGCCAATTACAAGGTGATACAGAAATAGCGTAAGTGACCTCATCAATGAACTGTCTCATTATAGTGGCTAAGTAATGAGACAGTGACCTATGTATTATTTATTAAACAAAAATACGTAATTGGTTGTAAGTTATTATATAATAAAAGGTAACTGAATATCGATATAACACATTAAACGAGTTTATTTAAGTGTATATCCTTCAGGTATAAAATAAACGGATAATTTACTTAATGTGTTGATAGCTGATACTGCAATCTCTTTATTTGGATCTTGGCAAAGATTGATAATACGAACAATAGCTTCTTGGTGTTCAATAGTTGCTTTATAATCTCCTAACGCTGATATAGCGGCGATTTTTATCTCATCATTCACTCGAAATGTTAGATTTGTCAGCATACCGACAATGGTTCTGTCCATAATTAAAACTTCACTCTTTAATTAACCTTGCGGTATTTTAAAATAAAAATAAATATATTAACCACTAAATTAATATGTGATTATGTATTTTTATTTTGAAATACTAATAAGCTGAGACTTTTTTCGAATTAAATAATGCATTAAGTGCATTCTCTTATTGAGACGTTTTTTATGATGGTTGATTAAAATCAAATAAGATGTGACAGAAATAAAATAATTTACCTGTTTGGCGGGTTTGTTTTATATAGTATAGATTATTCAAAAAATTATAATAATGCAAATTAATATATTCAATATTATTCTTTTATCTTAGGATGAAAGATAAAATAAATTAGATAAAATCAAGTAATTTTCCTTTTTTGTCATTGCGTTATAAATTTATTAATCGAGTAACTACGTTTTTTATTCACGTGTAAAAAATAAGTCAAAAGCAGCGTATTTTGAACAGTGAATAAAATATT
Organism: Providencia sp. PROV122; assembly: GCF_028482365.1. Taxonomy (NCBI): domain Bacteria; kingdom Pseudomonadati; phylum Pseudomonadota; class Gammaproteobacteria; order Enterobacterales; family Morganellaceae; genus Providencia; species Providencia sp. PROV122. Next base: position 263,986 of record NZ_JAMPQI010000001.1, read on the forward strand.
AATACATGCTTGGTTACATTTAGTAACGCGACGAATTGTTGTCATACATCAACTTAAACAAAACCTAAACAAGATAATCAACATGTGTTATTAACGCTATTTTCGGGGTGGTAATTAATAATCTTATGGTTATAATTCGCGTCGCATCAAAAGTGCAGTATCTCGTTAGGCGAGGCTCCTATACAAACACAGGTTACTGATCTGACGACGTCGAGAGACGCCCAAGATCAGGACAGGATATATCGAACGAAGGTATATCCCCATGTAACTTCCAATGTAAGTTGGATACGTTGTATAGTGCTAAAACCGAGACGTAGAGATAGCCACCGCATTCTCTCATCTGGTTTCGCCCCTATGTGAGTACTGTTTGAGTAAACAACAGTAACTAGGGACTAAAAAAATGACTTTCACTACCCAGAACAAAGCGGGATCTGTAGCAATTGCTCAGTCCGCAATGAAAGGCGCACGCCTGAATAACAACAACACTCAGCAACCAAAAATTGATGACGCAACTGTCAGCGCATATATGAGCCAATCTTATTTGCCTGTTTCTATTGCAGATTCTGTTGCTTGCGTGAAAAAGAATTTGATCGAACACTTAGACGGTGAGCAGATCCCAACGTATTTATTTGTTGTTGATCAGGAAAATTATTTAAATGGTATTCTTTCAGTCAAATCGCTATTAGCGGCGGATGAAGGGTTGCTTGTATCCGATATTATGAGACACAACTACTTTTCAGTGGCGCCTGATCAATCACGTCATGATGTTTATGATCTGATCAACCATAGTGGTTTGGATATGATACCCGTTGTTCAATTTGGCAAATTGATGGGGGTATTACGTCCTCAAGATATTGCTGAATTAATTGAAGATGAGAATACGTTAGACGCACAACTTCAAGGGGCGACTACACCACTTGAAGAGCCTTATTTAGCAACCAGTCCTATTACGTTATGGCGTAAACGTGTCGTATGGCTATTAATGCTATTTGTTGCGGAAGCGTATACCGGTACAGTATTAAAAGCCTTTGAAGAGCAATTAGAAGCTGCGATTTCTCTGGCCTTCTTTATTCCATTATTAATTGGAACGGGCGGGAACAGTGGAACGCAAATCACTTCAACCCTTGTCAGGGCGATGGCGCTAGGGGAAGTGAGCCTACGTAATTTGGGCGCGGTATTGAAAAAAGAAGTATCAACCTCTTTCTTAGTGGCCGTGACTATTGGTGCAGCTGCTTTGATTAGGGCATGGATACTGGGTGTGGGTGCTGAAGTGACGATTGTAGTAAGTCTAACTATTGTTGCTATCACCATGTGGAGTGCAATTGTTTCTTCGATTATCCCAATGGTATTGAAGAAATTAAAAGTTGACCCCGCAGTAGTATCTGCGCCGTTTATTGCAACCTTCATTGATGGAACGGGTCTAATTATTTACTTCGAAATTGCCAAATTGGTAATGACGGAGTTCGCCTAAAGACACACCATCGACTTGATGCGGCAGTGTTATTCAACATCTGCCGCATTCACCCACTCATTCTGTTTTAAAACCTCCCCACATTTTCGGCACAAATACTGATACTCCCCTCTGACAATTTTATTATGCCTTCTAATGGTTAATTCGTGCGTTGTGGAACATGCACAATGGTAGGTAAAAGTGCGACTTTTGACGGACGTGACTTCAAAGCGATGTGTACGTTTTGCGGGAACGTCTAAAACGTGTTCCATCATCCACTTCCACTCTTTGCCATGGGGAGCAATACCTTTACGGCCAAAGACTTGATACACTAATAGATGAGCCAACTCATGAGGGATCACCTCATTAATGAAGCTATCACCATTTTCAATCAGTAAGACAGCATTTAAACGAATTTCCCACTCTTTTAAGTAGGCACTCCCTGCTGTTGTTCCTCGCTGCTTATAGTTAAGTGTTGGTTCTGGAAAGATTTGTTCCAGCTTTTGTTGGGCTAAATTCAGTTTTGCCCTCAGCATGCGCATGGCTTTTTGTTGAAGATAAATGGGGATTCGAACGGTTTTCATATAACTAAGCATAATATAAGCCGATATGAGGAAACAAGCATTATTGGCTATCATTATATAAAAATATATATTATATTTTATTATAATGTATTTATTGGGAGGATTTATGAGCGAGGACTCTACAAACCAATTGCTTTTGGCGATGAAGCAGGCTGCAACACAAACGTCATCATTGCTGAAAACATTAGGTAATCCGGATCGATTACTTCTGTTATGCCAGTTAACGCAAGGTGAGGCGTGTGTGAGCGATCTTGAAACGTCGCTGGGCATACAGCAACCAACCCTTTCTCAACAACTAACGGTATTGCGTCATGAAGGGCTCGTGACGACACGTCGTGAAGGTAAACGAATTTATTATGCGATTGCCGATGAAAAGCTCTTCACGTTACTGAATACACTTTACCAACTTTATTGTCCGGTTCAGGAGAAATAATGATGTCTATTGATTGGGCTAATTTTACCCCTTGGTCAGCTGCGATGGGAGGCTTATTAATTGGCGCGGCAGTTTCCCTATTACTTCTTTTTAATGGCAGAATTGCTGGTATCAGCGGTATTTTAAGTGGCGTTTTAAAACCGATTGCAGGGGATACCGCTTGGAAGGTGGCATTTGTGCTCGGGATTATGGCGGCTCCTGCTTTATTTACGCTCTTTTTCTTTTCACCGGAAGTGTCGATCACGACGAGCACCCCTATCCTTATCCTCGCCGGTTTATTCGTCGGCTTTGGTACGCGATTAGGGAGTGGCTGTACAAGTGGTCACGGAATTTGTGGTATGGCGAGGTTTTCTCGGCGTTCGATAGTTGCGGTTATCACTTTTATGTTAGTGGCATTTGCGACGGTAGCGGTTATAAATTTATTGGGATTAAGAGGATAAAGTTATGCCAGTTATTATCGCATTAATCTCAGGTTTATTATTTGGCTTGGGGCTATTATTAGCGGGGATGGGAAATCCGGCTAAAATTCTTAGCTTCTTAAATATTACGGGTAATTGGGATCCTTCTTTATTAGTCACTATGGCAGTGGCGATGGTGATCAGTGCAATTGCATTTGCCTTCGCCAAAAAACGTCAAGCTAGCGTATTAAAATGCCCTATGCAGATCCCGACCAATCAAAAAATTGATAAGCCTCTAGTGATAGGGAGTGTGTTATTTGGACTTGGCTGGGGATTAGCCGGTATTTGTCCTGGGCCTGCATTGCTATTAACGGGGATGGGGTTAACACAAGGGATCATTTTTACATTAGCCATGATTGCGGGCATGTCCGTTTTTCAATTATTCAAAAAATAATAGCGTCAGCCCCAAATTTAAAGGGGCTGAATTTTTTATTAAAGATTAGTGATATCTATTAAATAACATTTCTGCTTTTCTATTTTCATATAAAAATATATCTATTCATATTTAAAAAAATACTTATCATGATAAATATTTAATTTAGCTCGTTGATTTATTCATAAAAAACGCTTTTAAACTGATAATAATATAAATGAACCGTGTGATGGCTATTAATCGCACTGTTTAAAAAACATTTATTATAAAGTGAATAAAGAGGTGCATTATGAAAAATCAATTTAAGCATCTTATATCCTTAAGCTGTTTAGGATCGCTATTACTAGGCGTTTCTCAGTTTGCCCTAGCACATGGTTATACAACAGAGCCACCAAGTCGTGCTTATTTATGTTCGGTGCGTAATACCACTGAATTAAAAAATACGGGCTGTGGCAATCAAGTACCTTATGACCCACATAGTTTTGAAGCACCAAAAGGATTCCCTGAGGCTGGTCCGGCTGATGGAGTCATTGCCAGTGCTGCGATAGCAGCTCACTCTGAAATGGATGAACAGTCGCCGACCCGGTGGGTAAAAAGTGAGCTTAAAACGGGGAAAAATACCTTTGCTTGGTATTTAACCGTTGTGCATTCTACCGATAGCTGGCGGTATTTTATCACTAAGCCTGATTGGGACCCATCACAGCCACTCACACGCGATTCTTTTGATTTAACGCCTTTCTGTGTCAAATATGAAAATGGCGTTAGACCACCAGTCGTCACAGAAATCGAGTGTGATGTGCCGAAAGATCGCTCTGGCTATCATGTCATCCTTGCGGTGTGGGATGTTTATGATACGTCAAATGCATTCTACCAAGTTAGTGATGTCAATATCAGCGATTAATATCGAACGATTAATTGTTGAACTCAATAAAATATCCCGTATTCCTTAACACATTAAGGGGTAAAACATGTTTAGACTAAATAAGTTAATGCTAGCAGCACTTATCGGTCATTGTGCTACTCAGTTTGCATATGCAGCGTTGCCCGGAAAGCCCACAATTCAATGGATGGATAACACCTATAGCATTGTTGAAATTAACCCTAATGAGGATAAATATGAATTATTAGTGACGAGAAAAGAGGCGGCAACTTTTAATGTCTCCTGGGATTTATGGTATGGAGATTATGGAACTACGGCAAAAGTGTATTTGAATGACCAAGAGGTATGGAGTGGTCCTTCAACCAGCTCTTCAGGTCAAGCAAGCCTTTCAATATCTAAAGGCGGGAAGTATAAATTGAAGGTTGCACTATGCAATGGCGACGAATGTAATTTTAGTGATGTGGTTGAAATTACAGTCCAAGATACAGATGGAAGTCATTTTGCTCCGTTGCAAACGCAACTTTTAGAAAATAACCAAGCTTACAAGCAAGACTCAGGAAAAGTCGTTGCTGCATATTTTGTTGAATGGGGAATATATGGACGGAAATTTTCTGCCGATAAAATACCGGCACAAAATCTTACTCATATTTTGTATGCTTTTATTCCTATATGCGGCGGAAATGGAATTAATGATAGCTTAAAGCAAATTGAAGGTAGTTTTGAGTCATTGCAGAAGTCATGTACAGGTAGGGATGACTATAAAGTGACTATTCATGATCCTTGGGCTGCAATTAATGTCTCTCAAACAGGAACTTCATTGTCATATAAAGGTAACTTTGGGCAGTTAATGGCAATAAAGCAAGCCTATCCCCATTTGAAAATATTACCTTCTGTTGGTGGATGGACATTATCAGATCCATTTTATGCAATGAAGGATAAAACCAAACGAGACAAATTTGTAACGTCTGTCAAAGAGTTTTTGTTGACATGGAAATTCTTCGATGGTGTTGATATCGATTGGGAATATCCTGGTGCAAATGGAGCCAGCACCACATTAGCGTCAGATAAAGATGGTGAAACTTATTTATTGTTGATGCAAGAGCTTCGCGCGATGTTGGATGAATTAGAGAAAGAAACCGGGCGCGAATATCAATTAACATCAGCTATTAGTGCCGCGAAAGCCAAAATAGATAAAGTCGATTTTGGTGAGGTACAAAAATCGGTTGATCACTTTTTTATGATGAGCTACGACTTTTATGGTGCATTTGATTTAAATACACTTGGCTACCAAACCGCACTTAATGCCTCCAGTTGGCGTCCAGATACGGAATATACAACGGTTAATGGGGTAAATGCTTTATTGAATCAAGGTGTTGATCCCGCGAAAATCGTGGTAGGTGCAGCGATGTATGGACGTGGATGGACAGGTGTGAATGGCTATACCAACGGTAATCCATTTACAGGGAAAGCGACAGGCCCAGTTGCAGGGACATGGGAAAATGGAGTTGTTGATTATCGCCAAATCAAAAATCAGTATATGAGCGGACAATGGGTATATAGCTATGATGAAGTCGCAGAAGCGCCCTATGTATTTAAAGCATCAACAGGGGATCTGATTACCTTTGACGATCAACGTTCAGTGCAAGCAAAAGGGAAGTATGTGTTAGAGAACAAACTTGGAGGATTATTTGCATGGGAAATTGATGCGGATAATGGAGATATTTTAAATAGCATGAATTCGAGTTTAGGTAATAGTCTTGCTAAATAAATTGATATTAATATTTATTATAGAGGGAGTCTATTTCCCTCTATAATTATCCAGCGTTAAATGAGCGCTGTTTTTCATAAAGATATACTTCTATAAGATCTATTATTTTATATTACCAATGACTTTTATTTTAATTCTATTTATTAATTATATATCTACTAAGAAAATTAATGACTATTAAGTTAGTAGATTAGGATGTTTCTTGATTGTTTATGAACAACATTATGATAGTTCTATATATGAAGTCGACTAAATATTAATGCGCTGAAATCATTGTATTAGCTATTTAAATTAATTAGGAGCTTATATGACTAGATTATCCGTGGATGCAATTAATATAATAAGCACTATCAAAAAAACAGGTTCTTTTTCAACAGCGGCAGATGTATTGCATAAAACACCGTCTGCGATTTCCTATCAAGTATTAAATATAGAAAGTCGATTGAAAGTTAAGCTTTTTCACCGTAATGGACCTGTAATTCGTTTAACTAAGGAGGGGGAATTTTTATTACAGGAGGGGGCATGGATCTTAAATGCAGTGCAAGATCTCGAAAATAGAGTGAGAAATATTCCAACATTTGATAACCAAATTCGTATTGTGGTTGAAAAATTTCTACCGCTAGATATCTTTGTTCAAGATATTCGTGATTATATTAAGGCAAATGGTGATGTTCATATTTCAATCCTAAGAGAAGCAATGACAGGGGCTTGGGATGCATTAAAAGAAAATAGAGCAGATTTTATTATTGCTCTTGGGGGGATCCCTGAAAACATAAAGGTAAGAACCCAGCTACTAGGAAAACTTAGTTTTGCCCTTTGTGTTTCCCCATCACATCCATTTGCTTCACAAAAAACGATAATAACGAGAAATCAGTTAATAAACGATATCCACGTTGAAATTGCAGATAGTAGCCATGAGCTATCAATTAATAGAGAAAAAGAAGTCATATTAGGAAGGCAAATATTGGTTTGCGATTTAGAAAGTAAATTAGTCTTAATTAAGCGAGGAATAGGGTATGGGTTTATTTGTCCTTCACATATTAAAAAAGAGTTAAAGAACCAAGAATTAGTCATTGTTCCGGTAGAGATCCCTAAAGATGATCAATTTATTTGGCTAGCTTGGCATCCATCAAGTCAAGGTGGTAATTTCTCTTGGTGGAAAGAGCGATTAATAAAGAAGATTGATACATCAAGTTTTATTGAAAATTTATCTACGGTATAATAGAAAGCATACATAATATCTTGCATATTGTAGGCTTGGATGACGCTGAGCTACCCTAGTTATAAAAATACCTAATATATCTAGGGTTGGCTTCTTCTACGATTTCATTACGTTTATTATTCCATAGTAAATAAACGTTTTCTCTATAGACACTACCGCCTTTAACTGGTTTTTATAACCACTTATCTCTTTCCACTATGAAATAAATATGAGATATGCGTTTCTAAGTGCGAATCATTGCTAATATAAAAATTATTACATGGCAATACTTATTCTATAGGTATGATAAGGCATAAACGTGATGATTATATTCTTTAGCCCAATTAGTTTAGGAGAATTGTACTTTTGCTCAAGGAGTTCTAAAAATGAATTTAAGCGAGGAAATAAGATAGAGGATGAATAAAGAAATAAACCCCACAGTGTGGGGCTTATTGGTTTGGCTAATTATTTTAGGCCAGCAGCTTCACGTAAAATAGCGGCTTTGTCTGTTTTTTCCCAAGGGAATTGAGAACGACCGAAATGCCCGTAAGAAGCCGTTTGTTGGTAAATTGGATGTAGTAAATCCAGCATTTGAATCAAGCCGTATGGGCGTAAATCAAAGAATTCACGCACTAACAGAACCAGTTGCGCTTCTGGAACTTTACCTGTACCAAATGTTTCAACCATGATTGAAGTTGGCTCTGCAACACCAATTGCATAGGAGACTTGGATTTCACAGCGATCAGCTAAGCCGGCTGCAACAATGTTTTTGGCAACATAGCGAGCAGCATAAGCCGCTGAACGGTCTACTTTAGAAGGATCTTTACCGGAGAATGCACCGCCACCGTGACGAGCCATGCCGCCATAGGTATCAACGATGATTTTACGACCAGTTAAACCACAGTCGCCCATTGGTCCACCGATAACAAAGCGACCTGTTGGGTTGATAAAATATTTTGTTGTTGGCACTAACCACTCTGCTGGAAGAACAGGTTTAATAATTTCTTCCATTACAGCTTCATGTAAATCTTGCTGTTTAATATCTTCTGCGTGCTGTGTGGATAAAACAACCGCATCAATGCCAACAATTTCGTTGTTGTCATATTGGAAAGTGACTTGGCTTTTGGCATCTGGACGTAACCATGGCAGAGTGCCATTTTTACGAACTTCTGCTTGGCGCTGTACCAGACGGTGAGCATAAGTAATTGGTGCAGGCATCAGAACGTCAGTTTCGTTTGTCGCATAACCGAACATAATACCTTGGTCGCCAGCCCCTTGTTCTAATGGGTCTGCGCGGTCAACACCTTGGTTGATATCAGGTGATTGTTTACCAATCGCACTTAAAACCGCACACGAGTTTGCATCAAAACCCATGTCAGAGCTGGTATAACCAATTTCGCGAACGGTTTTACGTGTGATCTCTTCAATATCAACCCAAGCACTGGTGGTGATTTCTCCCCCGACCATCACCATACCTGTCTTGACATAGGTCTCGCAAGCAACGCGAGCTTTTGGATCTTGCTCAAGAATCGCATCAAGAACCGCATCAGAGATTTGATCGGCAATTTTATCAGGATGCCCTTCCGATACAGACTCAGAAGTAAAGAGATGTGTAGCCATGAGATTAATACCTTAAGAATTCGCTGATTGTAATTGGATGTTTTAACATCTAGACGTCTATTTTAATGTTTTAACAAAAAAAGTGCTACCTGTTTTTACGTTTGACAGAAAAACAATAAGTAAAAAGACGAGCCTTACAAATTTTATTTCTATTAAGCCAATAACGTTTTGCAATTTCTGCCTAATCAATGTATAAACAGCGACCGTGACGGTTAGTTAAAAATGTTCCGTTATATACCAGTAGGCGTACAATGTGCCTGCTATCTATCAGGAGTGTTTATCTTTCTCGCTATTGATAAAGATTAAACAGTTATATTGGGGGTTAATGGGTAATGATCCATAATCTACTGAATAACAGTAATCAGCAGCTAAATGCGGATCGCCGCGTGTTTTTGGCGTTTACTTTCCTGTCTTTATTTACTTCTTCTCGAAGTTACTATCATCTTCCTAGTACACCCTTGGCTATCAGTCAGTAACTGTCAGCCAAATGGTTGTATTTGTCACCGTTTAGATGTTCTAAGCACTTTAATTAATCCGAGTAATAGCTGTTTCCCCGACATAACTGCCTTGCAGAGCCACGTCTTAGGACGGGTCGCTGTCTGGCCGGAGAAAGCGTCACTCACCCCTCCATAAAGGAGTTTGTTATGAATGATAATATCGCTCGCAAAATGCGCCAGACGTACAACATCGCGTATTGGGGCGGTGGTTACTATCAGGTGAATGAGCGCGGAAATGTCTGTGTTTGCCCAAATCCTGATAACCCAGACACGTCTATTGATCTAGCCGAACTTGTTAATCAAGTTAAAGAGGAGCAGGAGCACTTGCGTTTACCCGCATTATTCTGTTTCCCACAAATCTTACAGCACCGTTTGCGCTCAATTAATGCGGCATTTAGGCGTGCTCGTGAATCGTACGGCTATACAGGCGACTATTTTCTGGTCTATCCGATTAAGGTCAACCAGCAGCGTCGAGTCATCGAATCATTAGTCAATTCAGGTGAACCGCTTGGACTAGAGGCAGGGTCGAAGGCTGAATTGATGGCTGTGCTAGCAAATGCCGGCCGTACTCGTACCGTTATTGTTTGTAATGGTTATAAAGATCGTGAATATATTCGATTAGCGCTTATCGGGGAAAAATTAGGTCACAAGGTTTACCTTGTTATCGAAAAAATGTCTGAAATTGAGGTTGTTCTTAAAGAAGCGGAAAGCTTGAATGTGACACCTCGTTTAGGCGTTCGTGCTCGTTTGGCGTCGCAGGGGTCAGGCAAATGGCAGGCAAGTGGTGGCGAGAAATCAAAATTTGGTTTAGCGGCAACACAGGTTTTACAACTTGTTGAAATTTTACGTCAGGCAGGTCGCCTAGAAAGTTTACAGTTGCTGCATTTCCATCTTGGTTCACAAATGGCGAATATTCGTGATATCGCGACAGGTGTCCGTGAATCTGCACGTTTTTATGTTGAGTTGCACCGTTTAGGCGTAAAAATTCAATGTTTTGATGTGGGTGGCGGCTTAGGTGTGGATTACGAAGGAACGCGCTCCCAATCAGATTGTTCAGTAAACTATGGTTTAAATGAATATGCGAATAATGTGATTTGGGCGATTGGTGATGCGTGTGAGGAGTTTGATTTACCACATCCGACGGTGATCACCGAATCAGGGCGTGCATTGACCGCACATCATACGGTTTTAGTTTCTAATGTGATCGGGGTGGAGCGAAATGAATTTACCAAAACATCTCCTCCCGATGAGGATGCACCGCGTTCATTGATTTCATTATGGGAAACCTGGGAATCAATGCAGCACCAAGGTAATAGCCGTTCGTTACGTGAATGGCTCCATGATAGTCAGTTTGATTTACAAGAAGCGCATACGCAGTATGCTCATGGTGTACTCGACCTGACTCAGCGAGCGTGGGCCGAGGAGCTTTATTTGAATATTTGTCGTCGTATTCAACAAGACTTAGATCCAAGTAACCGTGCTCATCGTCCAATTATTGATGAACTGCAAGAGCGGATGGCTGATAAGTTCTATGTGAATTTCTCGTTATTCCAATCGTTGCCAGATGCTTGGGGGATTGATCAGGTGTTCCCCGTTTTACCGATAGAAGGCCTTGATAAGCCTCTTGACCGTCGCGCGGTATTATTGGATATCACTTGTGATTCGGATGGTATTATTGACCATTATGTCGATGGTGACGGTGTTGAAACAACTATGCCAATGCCTGCATACGACCCTGAAAACCCACCCATGATCGGCTTCTTTATGATAGGGGCCTATCAGGAAATTCTAGGTAACATGCATAACCTATTTGGCGATACAGCAGCAATCGATGTTTGGGTTGATAGCCAAGGCAACGTGCGTTATCTGCAAAGTGAAGAAGGCGATTCGGTCGCTGATATGCTGCAATATGTGAAGCTAGTACCAGAAGTATTGCTTGAAAGCTTTACAGAGCAAGTTAAAGGCACTGGGTTGAGCGAGCAGTTGCAAAAAGATTTCGTTGATGAGTTTGAGAATGGGCTTTATGGCTATACTTATTTAGAAGACGAATAATTGGCGATAAATAAACGGTAGCTAATCACAGGTGGTGTAGAGCTACCTATGAGTCTAAATAATAAAAGTATTTGTAGATTACAAATACTGATAGAGGAAGAGTGATGATTAATAGCACATTAGGTAATCAGGTCGATAATTCACTGGTTTCTAACGCATTTGGCTTTTTACGTTTCCCATTAAACTTTCAACCTTATAACTCAGATGCTGAGTGGGTGATAACGGGGGTGCCGTTTGATATGGCAACTTCTGGTCGTGCGGGCAGCCGTCATGGACCTGCTGCTATTCGTCAGGTATCTACCAACTTAGCGTGGGAAAGCCATCGTTGGCCATGGAATTTTAAACTAACAGAGCGCTTAAATGTTGTGGATTGTGGCGATGTGGTGTTTGCTTTTGGTGATGCACAAGACATGTGCGATAAGCTACAAGCACATACAGAAAAATTGCTGGAGGCGGGCAAGCGCTGCTTAACATTTGGCGGTGACCATTTTGTGACTTTGCCTCTGTTGCGCGCCCATGCAAAGCATTTTGGTAAAATGGCGTTAGTCCATTTTGATGCACACACAGACACTTATGGTAATGGTAGCCAGTATGACCATGGCACTATGTTCTACCATGCACCAAAAGAAGGGTTAATTGATCCGACTCGTTCTGTACAAATTGGTATTCGTACAGAGCATGAAAGTGATAACGGGTTTACAGTCATTGATGCCGCACAAGTTAATGATCGCGGTGTTGATGAGATGATCGAACAAATTAAATCTATTGTGGGTGATATGCCTGTTTATCTCACTTTCGATATTGATTGTTTAGATCCTGCTTTTGCGCCGGGAACCGGAACACCTGTCATTGGTGGATTAACCTCAGATCGTGCATTAAAACTGTTGCGTGGTTTACAACCGTTAAATATCGTTGGTATGGATTTAGTTGAAGTCGCACCAGCTTATGATCAATCTGATATCACTGCATTGGCCGCAGCAACCATTGCTTTAGATATGTTGTACTTACAAGCATCTAAAAAATAACCTATAGTTTGTCTGATTTTTAGGCTGCCTTCTAGGCAGCCTAATTTATTCTCAATAAAATAGATTGTTATTTAAACAAATATGAGGAAATAGCACTTTTTGCTATACCTCTTTGTGAGTAGTTCCACTTCGATTTGTTACCTATTTCCCTTTTAAAAGTTATTTCTTTCATAAATGCGAGTGATTATCACTCAATTACAGTCATATTTATCTCTATAGAACATAGTTGTAGTCTAATATCATGATTTTGTAACTTATTGTTAATCTTGCTAACGTATTAATCAGTTAGAGTCATTCATTTAACTATCCTTATTGGGAGAAAGCTTATGGCACTGAATAATAAAGTCATTTTAGTTACTGGCGCAGCACAAGGTATTGGTCGTGGTATCGCATTACGTTTAGCGAAAGAAGGTGCCAATATTGCACTTGTCGACCTGAAAAAAGAAAAATTAGCGGATGTGGCTAAAGAAATTGAAGCATTAGGCCGTAAAGCGACAACATTTGCTGCTGATGTCAGTAAGCGTGAGGAAGTTTTTGCCGCAGTTGCACATGCAGAAGCTGAACTCGGTGGTTTTGATGTAATGATCAATAACGCAGGGATTGCACAAGTTAAGCCTATTGCTGATGTACGCCAAGAAGATATGGATCTGATTTTCAAGATTAACGTCGATGGTGTGATGTGGGGAATTCAAGCGGCGAGTGAAAAATTCCAGCAGCGTAAACAAAAAGGGAAAATTATTAACGCTTCTTCCATTGCAGGGCATGACGGCTTTGCAATGCTAGGTGTTTATTCCGCTACAAAATTCGCTGTACGTGCATTGACCCAAGCCGCTGCTAAAGAGTATGCAAGTTCTGGCATTACCGTTAACGCATATTGCCCTGGTATTGTAGGTACGGACATGTGGGTTGAAATTGATGAGCGTTTTGCTGAAATTACAGGTGCACCAAAAGGTGAAACCTATAAAAAATATGTTGAAGGCATTGCATTAGGACGTGCTCAAACTCCAGATGATGTTGCTGGTTTAGTCGCATTTTTAGCAAGTGATGATTCAGACTATATTACAGGGCAGTCGATCTTGACTGACGGTGGTATTGTTTACCGTTAATCAAACCACTTATTAAGCAGAGCATTTTCTGTAAATTAACATTGTGCCTTGGCTAGTTAAAATAGGCCCAAGGCACAATTTAAATATTAATTCGCTATTATATTAGAAACTATATTTCTCCTACCTTTATTAACAGTAGATAAAACTATTTTATTTATTGTTATCATCCATCAAAAATCTTTAGGTAATGCATTAATTAATAATATGTTCAGGCATGTTAGTCTCGTTTAGCATACTCCTTGTCGTCATTGTGAATTCAATGTTTTCAATAAAACAGTATTGATAGGATAAAGAAATTTATACATTTATTAATGGAAAACGAATAAGGAAAAACTATGCCACATAAAATTAAAGTGATGACATTCAATACCTATTTATTGCATATTCCTTTTTTTAGTATTGGCGCATCCACTCAAGATGCTCGCATTAATGCGATGATAAAAGATAATATATTCTATGATGTTGATATCGTTATTTTACAAGAGGTATTTAATACTCATTCAGCACAAAAGCTTTTTTCGGGTATGAGGAGTTTAGGCTTTTTTTACCACACACCGGTTGCCGCACAATATAATGAATCTGTCCTCTCTTATTGTGATTCAAACCATTGTTGGAATGCTAAAAAAGGTGAATGGGATATGGTTCAGCAGGTCAATTCAGGGATCGCGATAGTTTCCCGTTATCCTATAGTTTATCGTGAATATCAACTGTTTGATGATGCAGGATGCGGTGCTGACCGTTTCAGTGCTAAAGGTGGGGTGAGAGCCGTTATTGAAATAGAAGGTAAAATGCTTCAAGTCATAGGAACTCATCTGCAATCGGATGACAACTTCTGCCTAATGACCTCACCTTCATCCCATCGCAAAGCCCAACTTACTCAGTTAATTAATTGGGCTGAAACTTCAATCACTGAAGATCGTCAAATAACAATCTTAGGGGGAGATTTAAATATTAATTATGGTTCGGAAGAGTACGAGCAAGCATTAGATATTATTGGTTGGGGAGAGCCTCACCATTTTAATCCACGACCGTCATGGGATTTTTCAACCAATAACGTGATTAGAGAAGCTTATCCCGATACTAGGCAAAGTTGGCATTTGGATTATATTTTTGCCAAAAATATGCGTTCAATTAAACAGCAAACACGGGTGATCAAAAGCAAAATTGGTTATAACTATAATAATAAAGTCTTTTTTGATTATTCCGATCATTATCCTGTAGTGGCTGAAATTGAGTTGTGATAATTAGATATTTCAGCCACATATTTTTAAGGCGCCTTTATTGTGGAGCTAAATGGGTTAAGATGCGCTCCGCTTGTGTCCAGAGTAGTGAACCACCATCATCTTCTAACACGAAATGTTGGCAATTAGGGAAACGCGTTGCGAGGGTTTTACCAAAGTCTGGTGAATGAACAGTGCTTTCATCTTTCTCACCATACCACAGTGAAACAGGGCAATGGATCTCTTCAGGCTGGAAAGGCCAAGGCTGTAATGAGATCAATAAGTCTTGTACATAGCCTAAATTGCCTTGAAGAAAGGCTCGGTTCATACAGTCAGTATAGGCTTGCAAAAATGAGGGGTGATTGTAAACATTTTGATCAACCGTCGCGCTGCTATTGAGTATAAAAGCCAGTAACCAAGGTGCACTCACGTTTTTCTGTAACCAATCAGACAGCGCATCAGGTGTATTTCTGGCTTGCTCTTGCATATTGATAATATCGGCTTTTAATAAAGCGCTTGTCGCGGGATAGTCAAATTGATCTTGCCCAGCAACAATAGATAAAGTGTTAGGGGTGCCATAGAAAGCTAATGCCATGGCAAATACAGCACCTTGAGAAAAGCCAATAACAGAATATTGCTCAATTTGCTGAGCTTGCAATAACGCGTCAATATCTGCCGCAAAACGTGAAAGCGATTTTTGTGGATCTTGTGACGATTCGCCTAGCCCAGCACGTTCAGGTACGATGAGTCGGATATTAAGTGGATCAAGTTGCTCAAGGCCAAAGCCTAACGTTCCACTCATACCCGCGCCAGTACAAAAAATAACAGGGAATCCCGTTTTTGGGCCTGATTCATACCAACTTAAGTTGCGGCCATCAGACAATTGAAGTGAACCTTGGCGCGTGTTTGTGAATGTGTTTGTCTGCATTGCTGAGTCCTAACTTATTTTGGGGCACGGGATGGTCACAATCAATGTGAAAGTGGCAAGGGTATATTTGATTGAATCTTAATAATGCTAGCCATAAAACGAATAATAAAATAATCGTCAGGTATAATGCAAAGCCAATTACGAAAAAGATTATTTGTTCTCTCAATAAGGAGCTGATATGGGGTTTTCAGATGCGGATAAGCAGTGCCTACTGGCGGTAAAAGGTGTTGGCCCAACAGTTATAAGTCGGTTAGAACAAATGGGATTTTCGACATTAGCTCAACTGAGTGAAGCATCATATGAAGACATTTTAATTGCTGGGGCTGCTTTAACAGGCTCGAGTTGCTGGAAAAATAGCCCACAAGCGAAGAAAGCCGTAGAAGGGGCAATTGCCGCGGCGAAACAAGCCATGAAATAACCCTGATTCGGTAAAAGGGTTTCATTATCTAATTTGATAAAAACAACCTCTCTTTTTGCATGAAGTACTAAAAGGTTTGCTTTAAGGTTAGCTTAAAGCTAAATCATAATATTATTAACATCATGTATAAGAAAACTATTAGGGCAGTCATTATTATATTCGCTGTTATGGCGATGACTGCGAGCCCAAAAGGTATCAATATTTTTTCGAATCAATGTGAAGCCTATAAAGGGATACCAAAAAGAATTGCCGCAATGACATTCGGTGAGCAGCTGATTAATCAGCAACGTGTTTTTTATACAATAACGTTAGTTGATGGCAAAAAAACGACGCAACAAATCGCCGTATTAAATACCATTGAGCATGAGCTAAACAAAAAAATGTTGGAGTTAATCCAAGCGGCTTTTGTCGTTGGTGCTCCGGTTACGATACAACAGTGTGAGCAGGCGAGTATTGCAGGGTTAATGGTCGACTTTAACGGAGGAAAAACCATTAATCGATTTTAAAATGTCGAGCAAGCAATGGGGCGGTAAAGTCTTTTTTCAGATAGAAACCCCTCGGCAGCGTCATGATTGTTTGCCCAAATTCGCCAATACCCTCTGTTAGTGCTTTGCTATTTGCCGCTTTAGGGCGTATTTGTAGGACTTGTCCATGTCGAGCGGTGATACTTTCCACTTTGCCTAACACAATCAGATCCATCAACTCTTCCCAGTCTTGGCGCAGCAATTGCTCTTCCAAAGGAGAAGGGCTCCATAATAATGGGCTTGCGATACGACGTTGAGCGAGTGGTATTTGTCGTTCGCCTTCAATTGGAAACCATAAAACACGAGAGAGTTTTCGGTACACATGGCTATTTTTCCATGTTAACCCACTATTGCCTGTGAGCGGTGCGACCGCCACAAATGTGGTTTCAAGGGGCATTCCATTTCGGTCAATAGGGATGGTTTTTAGTTCGACACCAATATTGGCGAAATCTTGTTCGGGTTTACTGCCAGCGGTAGCTCCTAAAAAATATTCTAACAGCATACCCACCCAGCCTTTGTCACGTTTAAGATCGGGCGGCATAGGTAAGCCAGCGTATGCCGCTAATTCACCAAGAGTATAGCCAGCGAGAGCTTGTGCCCTAGCCATTAAAACGGACTCATTTTCAGGAGGGGATGGTGGTATAAATGGCATAATACGATTAAATAGTAACCAGAAAAAATTCACAGGGTAGCAATAGTATATCACTTTTTATAAGAGATATTTAATTTGCTGATATATAAGGAAATAATTCAGTCTATTAAAAAATAATCCTCAAAGAAAAATAGGTTATTCATGTTCATCCCATAATAATCACAGGATCATTCACTAGGTTATCCACAGAATTATTGGATAACTGTGAAAAACTTTAATTACTGTGTGTATTTACAGGCTTGACTTACGTGGTTTTTTGAACCTAATCACATAAATTGGGTAAGTTAAGCACATTACTTGTGGATAAATCATACATTGATTGATCTTTGCGCATTTGAACTCCTAAAGCATAAAGTCGAAAAGATAAACTGTGTATAAAGAGTGGGTGATTGATTCATCCTATTGTTTTTAATGAAGTTAATTAGTTTTCTTGTTTTCTGTTAAAAAACAGGGGAAGGGATATACCCTGATTACTAGCGGGTTGTTCACATGGATATCCACAGAAAAAGTGAATAACATCCTTATTATTCACTCTCAGTGTTTATAACTTTTATGATTTCTGTGTATTATCCTCAGTAGGTTGAAACCATGCAGATTTAAAATCAAACCAACCAAAGGTATTCATGCGTGCTCCGCGCATGGTTTTTTGGCCTTGCAACTCTAGCCAATGGTGAAAAATAGGGTGAAAAATTTGTGTGTCAATGAGGCTTTCACACCAAGATTCGACATGCAGCTCCTGCCGACGCCATTTTGATAACGCCTCAGAGAGCGTAGAGCCTAAACATTTGCGCAATAGTGGCATTTCATACAAGGTGGCAAAAATAGAAAACTCGAGCGGTTTAAAGAAGTTAGCGGTAGCAAGCCAAATATCGCTCTCGACAGTGCCATTAAACCACTCAGGATAATCAACAATGTTGATTTTTAGATCAACACCTTGAGTTTTCAACACACGTTTCATGATTTGGCTAATAGAATAAAATTCATGGTGTTGATGATAGAAAGTGACGGTGAGTTCCGTTAAATCAGCAGGCTTAGGTAACTGTGTGAGCATTCGGCTATGATGCCAATGTAGCAATAATCCGTAAGCAGGCGCCCAATGCCGCTGATAGAAGGATTCACAGTGAGCTAATAAATTGATTGGTGTTAAAAAACTACACAGCCATTTACGTATATCGCTACGTCTGGAAAGCTCAGAGCGTTGATCCATTAATAAAAAGTAGCATCCTTCTTCCATTCTGCTTTCTAATGAATCATTAGGTTTATTATCGCTGTCCATTTTCAACGTGGTACAGACCATCTGCTCAGATAGTTCAGGCACCACCCAAATGGTCACTTCATCAAGGAGTGCTCGATAACCAAAATAGCGATCAAATGCGGTAATCGTGAGTTTTTGAGGCAGGTTTTTCTCAACGAAAAAAGGGCCGGTACCAATTGGCATTTTGTCAAAATTATCAATGGACTCCCACTCTTTAGGAATAATTGCTGCATGGGGGCTACCAAGTAGCAAAGGGAGTTGTTTATCCACTTCACTTAATTGAATATCGATGACATTAGGGAGAGGAGAGGTAACCGATTGGATGTGTGAAAACAGAGGCCAACAATGTCGTAAACGCATAAGCGAACTGATGATGTCATCGACTAACATTTCTCTACCATGATGAAAGTAGATGCTAGGCCTTAAATAAAAGCGCCATTCAGTATCACTTATCGCCTGCCAATGATGTGCGATACCATTTTCAACTTCCCCTTTTTCCTCATTTATATGGGTTAAGCCATTAAATATTTGGCTCATTAAATGAATTTCTGAACGCCGCATAGGTGTTCCCGGTAATAAATTGGGGAAGTCTCGATAGTAGATAATACGTAATAAATTTTTACCTTGCCGATAGCTTCTTTCTAATTCGGAGAGCACCATTTGGCGAATAGTTTCTTTATCGCCGACTAAGGCAACCAATTTTTCTATGCTCTCTTCTTTTAATAGGCGCTCTGCTTGGGCTTGCTGTAGCTCTAATCCATTAACATGAAACAGAAGGGTAGAACGCTTTCCTCTACCCGCTTCGGCTTGCCAACTAAGCCATCCATGAGACTGCATACTATTGAGCAAGGTACGTACATGGCGTCGAGAACAAAACAGGGTATCTGCAATATGCTGCAATGTGGTTTCACTGTCTTACCCCTGAAAATGTTGCCACAGACGAACAAATTGTGTTTGTAAACGAGAACTGGTCATAAAAGAGGAACTCCGCTGGCGATTGTATCAATTTTTATTTCCTAATATCCGTTGATAATAGATACCAGTATGTAGCTCGTTTGGTCTGTTAGTTGACAGACTGACTCCCCGAATTATTGAGTAATGGTAATTTACCAGCCGATAGCATCATTATCGGCTTTTTTATTACCTTTATTTTGATGGCAATTTTTTAATGATTATACCTAATAATAGGGATAATTTTAAAAGAGATTAACCCTCTATGGTAAATTTATTCACTATTTTACAATAAAAAACGCCTGCGATTGGCAGGCGTTTGGGGCAGCGTTTTTGCTCTTAACGCATAAATGAAGGGATATTTTGCTCATATTGACGGATTTGATCAGCATGTTGCAGCGTTAAGCCAATGCTATCAAGGCCGTTCATCATGCAGTGGCGGCGGAAGCCATCAATATCAAATCGATAAGTCTTTTCACCCGCCTTGACCGTTTGCTTTTCTAAATCAACAGTGAATTGGCAGCCTTCATTGCTCTTCACATAGTTAAACATTTCGTCGATTTCTGCTTCGCTCAATTTAATCGGTAACAACTGGTTATTGAAAGAGTTACCATAAAAAATATCAGCAAAACTCGGCGCGATGACGACTTGAATGCCAAAGTCTGTTAAAGCCCATGGAGCATGCTCTCTCGATGAGCCACAACCAAAGTTTTCACGCGCAAGTAAAATCGTCGCCCCCTTAAAAATGGGTTTGTTTAACACAAAGTCAGGGTTGGGCTGTTGGCCTGCATCATCAAGAAAGCGCCAGTCATGAAACAGATGTTGCCCGAACCCTGTGCGAGTCACTTTTTGTAAAAACTGTTTTGGAATAATGGCATCAGTATCGACATTCGCTGCATCTAAAGGGGCAACAATGCCAGTATGGGTGATAAATTTTTCCATGAATGATCTCCTTTAGATTTGGATATCGCGAACATCCGCGAAATGCCCGTTGATTGCTGCCGCTGCCGCCATTGCTGGGCTAACTAAGTGGGTGCGTCCAGCACGGCCTTGGCGACCTTCAAAGTTACGGTTACTGGTCGATGCGCAACGTTCGCCGGGGTTTAAGCGGTCATTGTTCATTGCAAGGCACATGGAGCATCCAGGTAAACGCCATTCAAAACCTGCGTCAATAAAGATCTTATCTAATCCTTCTTGCTCAGCTTGGGCTTTAACAGGTCCAGAGCCTGGAACAACAATCGCCTGTACCCCTGAAGCCACTTTTTTACCTTTTGCGATAGCGGCGGCTGCACGCAAATCCTCAATGCGTGAGTTAGTGCAAGAACCAATAAACACTTTATCAATCTTAACGTCAGACAATTTAATGCCCGATTCTAACCCCATATAAGCTAATGCTTTTTCTGCCGATGCGCGTTCTACTGGGTCACTAAAAGAGTCCGGAGATGGGATCGGCTCGTTGATGGCAATCACTTGACCGGGGTTCGTTCCCCAAGTGACCTGCGGTGCGATTTCGCTGGCTTGCAAGGTGACAATTTTATCGAATTGTGCACCTTCATCGGTTTTTAATGTTTTCCAGTAAGCAACGGCGTCATCCCACTCTTGGCCTTTAGGGGCAAATTGGCGACCTTTCATATAATTAAAGGTGGTTTCATCTGGTGCAATGATCCCAGCTTTCGCCCCTAATTCGATGGCCATATTACACACTGTCATACGGCCTTCCATGCTGAGGTTTTCAATGGCTTCACCACAAAACTCAACAATATAACCTGTGCCACCCGCGCTACCAGTTTTACCAATAATCGCCAAGACGATATCTTTTGCGGTGATCCCCACAGGTGCTTTACCAACAACTTCAATTTTCATCGTTTTGGCTCGAGCCTGTTTCAGGGTCTGTGTCGCCATGACGTGCTCAACTTCAGAGGTTCCGATACCAAACGCCAATGCACCGAATGCACCGTGTGTTGCTGTATGTGAATCCCCACACACAATAGTCATTCCCGGCAAGGTAATGCCTTGCTCAGGCCCCATAACATGCACAATCCCCTGATAAGGGTGGTTGAGATCATATAAAGTAACGCCAAATTCTTGGCAGTTTTTCATCAACTCTTGCATTTGAATGCGTGCCATATCACCGCAGGCGTTGATATCTTTCGTTTGAGTGGAAACGTTATGATCCATCGTTGCAAATGTTTTGCTTGGTTGGTGCAACGGACGGTTTTTCGTTCTCAGTCCATCAAATGCTTGAGGTGAGGTGACTTCATGAACCAGATGGCGATCGATATAGATAAGCGGGATCTCATTATCCACTTCGCGCACAACGTGAGCATCATATAATTTCTGATATAAAGTTTTGGCCATGTTACACCCCTTCGGCGATATAACGGGCGATAATATCACCCATTTCACTGGTACTGACTGATTTGCCCCCTCCCGCTAAGTCAGCGGTACGGTGACCATTTTCTAACGCTTTATTTACAGCCCTTTCAATGGCATCAGCGGCATCACTTTGATTCAAACTGAATCGTAATAACATAGCGGCTGATAAAATTTGGGCGATTGGGTTAGCGATATTTTTACCTGCAATATCTGGGGCAGAGCCACCAGCAGGTTCATATAAGCCAAAGCCTTCTTCATTAAGACTGGCTGACGGTAGCATTCCCATTGAACCTGTGATCATTGCGCACTCATCTGAAATGATGTCACCAAACAGGTTTGAACACAGCACGACATCAAATTGAGAAGGTGCCTTGATCATCTGCATCGTCGCATTATCAATATACATATGACTAACAGACACATCAGGGTATTCTTTCGCGATTTGATTCACGACTTCACGCCATAATACAGAGCTTTGTAATACGTTGGCTTTGTCAATTGACGTCACTTTATGGTTACGTTTACGCGCAGATTCAAATGCAATACGAGCAATCCGCTCTATTTCATAGCGATGGTAAACCTCAGTATCAAAAGCATATTCATCTTGACCTTCGCCTTTACGACCTTTTGGTTGACCAAAATAGATACCGCCAGTCAACTCACGCACACAGAGGATATCAAAGCCTTGTGCTGCAATATCAGCTCTCAATGGGCAAAATGCTTCTAATGCTTGGTACAAACGAGCCGGACGTAGATTACTAAATAATTTAAAGTGTTTGCGTAATGGCAGTAATGCGCCTCGCTCAGGTTGACTATCGGGTGGCAAATTTTCCCATTTAGGGCCACCAACAGAGCCAAACAGAACGGCATCTGCACTTTCGCAACCCGCGACTGTTGCTTCTGGCAGCGGTTTGCCATGGCGGTCAATTGCAATACCACCAACGTCATACTCTTTTGTTGTGATAGATAATGCAAAGCGCTGGCGGATCGCATCTAACACTTTATGGGCTTGGGCCATAACTTCAGGGCCAATGCCATCTCCAGGCAATACAGCAATATGATAGCTTTTAGACATTGTTATACAGCTTCCTTTGTATTGGATTGTGATTCTTTTTGATTTATTTTTTGTTTTTCTTTTTCAACTTGTTCAGAGCGCCAAATACTATTCAATACGTGCACCATTGCTTTGGCTGACGATTCGACGATATCCGTTGCCAAGCCCATTCCGTGGAAACGGCGGTTAAAACATTCCACGACAATATCCACTTGACCTAACGCATTTTCCCCTTGGCCTTTCGCTGATAATTTATAAGAAACCAATTTAATAGGGTAATTGGTGATATTGCTAATCGCTTGGTAAATAGCATCGACAGGGCCATTTCCTGTTGCCGCTTCTGATTTAACCTCTTCACCGCAACGCATTTTGACGGTAGCCGTGGCGACAACGCTAGAGCCTGACTGAGTACTGAAATAATCCATCGAAAAATGGTCGGTATCATCTTGTTGACTAGCGAAGAAGGCCAGAGCTTCCAAGTCGTAATCAAACACTTGGCCTTTTTTATCCGCTAAACTTAAGAAGGCGGTATACAACTCATCCAAGTTGAAATCTTTCCCTTCTTGATACCCCATTTCTTCCATACGATGTTTAACCGCAGCACGGCCAGAGCGGGAAGTTAAGTTCAATTGAATCGCTTTTAAGCCGATGGATTCCGGTGTCATGATTTCATAGGTTTCACGGTTTTTCAGCACACCGTCTTGGTGAATACCGGATGAGTGAGCAAAGGCATTGCTACCAACAACCGCTTTATTGGCTGGAATAGGGGTGTTGCATAATTGACTAACTAATTGGCTGGTACGATAAATCTCTTTGTGATTGATGTTGGTATGGACGTTTAACATTTGCTCGCGCAATTTAATCGCCATGATCACTTCTTCTAAGGCGGTATTACCAGCGCGTTCACCTAACCCATTAATCGTTCCCTCAACTTGGCGAGCCCCCGCTTGGACGGCAGTGATAGAGTTGGCAACAGACATACCTAAGTCATCATGGCAGTGAACTGAAATGATGGCTTTATCAATATTTGGTACTTTTTCATATAAAGAGGTGATGATCCCACCGAATTGGTAAGGGGTTGTGTAACCGACAGTATCTGGAATATTGATGGTTGTCGCGCCAGCTTTAATGGCTGCTTCAACAATGCGGCATAAGTTATCAATATCAGTACGGCCCGCATCTTCACAAGAAAACTCAACATCATCAGTATAACGTCTTGCGCGTTTGATAGAGTCGATAGCCATGTCCATCACCCCATCAAATGTTTTATTCAATTTCTTTTCGACGTGTAAATTTGATGTCGCTAAAAAAATGTGGATGCGGAATGCTTCGGCAACTTTCAATGATTCAGCGGCCACATCAATATCATTTTGTACGCATCGCGCTAATGCACAAATACGGCTGTTTTTGATTTCACGAGCGATAGTTTGTACTGACTCAAAGTCTCCCGGTGAAGAGACGGGGAAACCAGCTTCAATGATATCGACCCCAAGGCGCTCTAAAGCAAAAGCGATTTGCAATTTTTCTTTAACGGATAAACTTGCCTGTAATGCCTGCTCGCCATCACGTAACGTGGTGTCGAATATAATGACTTGATCGCTCATGTTGTGTTCCTCTTCTACAGAATTTGTCGTTATATTTTTGCGGTGCCGGCAGGCATAAAAAAACCCGCGGCTAGCGCGGGTTTTTATGTTTCTGGACTGTGAGTTTCCTATCTTCCGTCCATAAGCATACCGCGCACATTGGATGCGAGTAGTAGTAGGCTTAGTAGGCGGATAGAAGTTGTCATTTTCACAGTCTCTAAATTTGGTTTTAATCAATCTGTATTTATTGATACGTGATCTTTTCTTGGCTGTCAACTTTAGTTTTTTTCGTCAATTTTGGAGAATGATGAATCATCACTAATACTTGGTGATTGTGACTAATTTCTATATTTTTAGTGATGTTTTTCCCTATATTTTACCGATAAGTTAGGGGTAAAATTCTTTTTATGAAAGAGCCGGGCTGAAACATAGCATAAACTGATGGTTTGGTTGCTTTTTGAACTGCTCTGTGAGGGGGAAAACGATAACATGAGATATAAAAATAAATTTTAATTATAGTTTTTATTAAATAAATTATTTAGTAAATGAATTATTTAAAATTAATCTGATAATGGGATAGTATCGTGGTTGTTGATGATATTTATTATGATTTATTTTTAGAATTGTTTTATTATTTTGATGCTAACAATAATAGTTTTAAATGATTTGATAAAACTTATTATGTCGATGAATACCTTCGTTTCATTATCGTATCTATATTGTGTTGCTAAAATGATAGGTAATATAATAGAAGCGTCGTTTTAATAAATGCAGGGAACGCGAAATAGCTTATCATTGATAAGTTTTTTGAAGAATAATATTTAATGAATTTATAAAAACCTTATTTATTTAAGGGGAGATGATTTTCATTAATTAAAAATGATAAATATCTTTATTGGAGTACATAATGACTGATTTTGATACGGCTTCACCAGCTAAAAAAGAGAATAATGACATCAATTTGCGAAATGTTGATCTCAACTTACTCACCGTTTTTGATGTGGTTATGCAGATGCAAAACGTAACAAGGGCAGCACAGGTATTAGGCATGTCTCAACCTGCCGTGAGTAATGCTGTATCCCGTTTAAAATCAATGTTCAATGATGAGCTTTTTGTCCGCTATGGACGCGGTATACAACCGACATCCCGCGCTAAACAGTTGTTTGGGCCGGTTAGGCAAGCTCTACAACTCGTTCATAATGAGTTACCGGGGGCTGGTTTTGACCCTAAATTAAGTGAGCGAGTATTTAATCTTTCTATTTGTTCTCCATTAGATATTCGTTTAGCTGCCGTTATCGTTGAAAAATTCAAACAAGTATCACCAAATATTAATGTACGTATTCATTGTTTCTTAGATAATAACATTGAGCATAAATTAAAGTACCAAGAGACAGATTTTTCGGTAAGCTATAATCAATTCGAAAAAAGCGAATATCAACATCAGGTTTTATTTAATGATGAGTTAGTTGTCGTGGTCGCCAATGATCATCCACGAATTCACGGTAATGTTACGCAAGAATTATTAATTAATGAAAAGCATGCCGTGATGTCAATGGATAATATGGGGTCCTTTAGTAAGCCTTATTATCATAATACAGAGTTATCACATACAATTAGCTATCAGGGCACGGATTTAAATAGTGTTTTAAATATCGTTTCTTTAACTGATTTAGTGGCAATTGTGCCAAAATGGCTTGTTGAAAACTCAGCAAATAAACTTCAATTACGAACAGCCGCTTTGTCATGGGCAGAAAATACGCGCCCTTGCTATTTGACGTGGCATGAATCAACGGCTCGGGATAAAGGGCATCAATGGATGAAGTCACAATTTTGCCAACTAATCACTGAATTACCTATGTAGCACTGGCTTAATCATCCGCTGAAATCGCGGCAGTTGCACGGTTTATGATTAACTCATCATGGTAAAACTCTATGATGAGTTATGTTACCTGACTAACATTTGCAAAATATTTACATAATATCTCTTTTCACGACACTCTTTCAC
Organism: Providencia sp. PROV122; assembly: GCF_028482365.1. NCBI lineage: Bacteria > Pseudomonadati > Pseudomonadota > Gammaproteobacteria > Enterobacterales > Morganellaceae > Providencia > Providencia sp. PROV122. Next base: position 290,399 of record NZ_JAMPQI010000001.1, read on the forward strand.
CTATACACTCAAATCATTCAGCTAACACTTGTAAGCTGAAATAATTAACTGGTGAAGCGCTTCGTGGGTTTACCGAGCGGCTTCAGTTAACAAATGTACTATAGGAAAAACATTTTGATTACTGAAAATCTATATCCATACCATATGGTCAATCGCTTGCACAGCCGGTTTAATGCCGCTGATTCAGCGACTCGGATAGCTTTCAGTCAATGGCATAATGGGCAACAGAGTGATCTAACATGGAAAGAGGTTGAACAGCACTCTTTTGCCATTGCTCGCCGCCTTTTGGCACTCAATGTTGAAGTACAAGAAAATATTGGGTTATTTGCGCATAACAGTATGAATTGGGCTTTGGTGGATCTTGCGGTCTTACAGTTAAAAGCCGTTACTGTACCTTTATATGCGACCAGCAGTGTTGAACAAGCTGCTTATATTATTAATGATGCAAATATTCGTATTCTATTTGTTGGTGAGCAAGAGCAATACCAAGTTGCATGCCAACTAAAATCACGCTGTCCTCAATTAACCACTATCGTGGTGCTGAATGAGGATGTTGAATTAGTCGATGGAGAACTGGTTTCTGTTCACCTATCAAATTTTATCGCGCAAGCAGAGCCTGAATACCAAGACGAGCTAAATCAACGTATTGCGGCTCACCATCTGAGTGATCTTTTCACCATCATCTATACATCGGGTACGACAGGGGAGCCTAAAGGGGTCATGTTGGATTATTACAATATGGCGGCGCAGCTCTATCTTCATGACCAGCGTTTGAAGTTAAACATCGATGATGTTTCATTAAGTTTTCTACCGTTATCACATGTTTTTGAGCGCGCTTGGAGCTTCTATGTCATGCATACAGGTGCTCGCAATGTTTATCTCACTGATACTAATGCGGTTAGGGATGCATTGACACAAGTTAAACCTACCGTGATGTGTGCGGTGCCTCGTTTTTATGAAAAAGTGTATAGCGCTGTACAAAGTAAGGTTGCTAAAGCACCACTTATGCGTCGTTTGTTATTTAAATGGGCAATCGCACAAGGCAATAAAAGGGTTAAAGCGCTGGCACAAGGTAAGCAGCTAAATGCGCTGAATCAGTCATTGTTTAATTTAGCCGACAAGTTAGTGTTAACAAAGCTACGCCAACTGTTAGGTGGACGTATTCGCTTTATGCCTGCCGCCGGTGCTCGTTTAGATGATGATGTTATCGCCTTTTTTCTCGCAGTAGGCGTGAACATCAAATATGGTTATGGGATGACAGAAACTTGTGCGACGGTGTCATGTTGGGAAGAGGGGGAATACCCATTAGGCTCTATCGGCACACCGTTGTCATCGGTTGAGGTACGTATTGGCGATAATAATGAGATTCAGGTAAAAGGGCCTGTGGTCATGAAAGGCTATTATCATCGCCAAAAAGAGACAGAAGATGCATTTACCCCTGACGGCTGGTTAAAAACTGGGGATGCAGGTGAAATCGATGCTCAAGGTAATTTGTATATTACCGACCGCTTAAAAGATTTAATGAAAACCTCAAATGGGAAATATATTGCACCACAAATGATCGAAGGGGTGTTAGGCCAAGACCGGTTTATCGAGCATATCGCCGTTATCGCGGATGCGCGTAAATTCGTTTCGGCGCTGATCGTACCTTGTTATGATTCATTAGAAGAATATGCGCGTTCGATCAATTTAAAATATCGTGATCGATTAGAGCTATTAAAAGATTCGAATATTGTGGCTCTGTTTGAAAATCGCTTAAAAGAGCTACAGAAAAATATCGAAAATTTCCATCAGGTTAAGCGTTTTACGTTACTCCCGGCTAATTTTTCCATGGAAAAAGGGGAGCTCACACCAACCTTAAAGCTGCGTAGAAAAATTATTTCAGAGCGTTATCACTCTGAAATTGAATCAATGTACCGCGAATAATTCCTCAATAGAGCCGGATAACACATAGCATGATATCCGGCTTCTCTTTGTACTCTTTTTCATCGCTTTATAGTGATATTTTCCACCATTCTTCCTTTTCTTGGTTAATTCAACCAATAATCTGAGTAGATAAAGATAATATTCAAAGTTGTCATGTTTGCTTAATAAATGGTGTTTGCGTCACCTTAGACACAACGATATGTTAATAGCAGTCATAACTACGGCAGAAATGACAATACATAGTAGAGGACTGTCATACCTCTGTTAACTTGTAAAAATAGTCTGGGGGCAAACTCATGGAGATGTTGTCGGGAGCAGAAATGGTCGTCAAGTCTTTGATTGACCAAGGTGTAAAGCATGTATTTGGGTATCCAGGTGGTGCTGTTTTAGATATCTATGATGCACTTCATACGGTAGGCGGTATTGATCACATCCTCGTTCGCCATGAACAAGCCGCGGTTCATATGGCGGATGGTTATGCACGCTCAACAGGAGAAGTCGGGGTGATTTTAGTGACCTCGGGTCCTGGTGCGACAAATGCAATTACAGGGATTGCGACGGCATACATGGACTCTGTTCCTTTGGTTGTTTTATCAGGACAAGTAGCAAGCTCCTTGATTGGGAATGATGCATTTCAAGAGTGTGATATGGTGGGAATATCTCGCCCAATTGTAAAACACAGCTTTTTAATTAAAAAAGCCGAAGACATACCTGAAACCATTAAGAAAGCCTTCTATATCGCTGCAAGTGGTCGTCCAGGTCCTGTGGTTATCGACTTACCTAAAGATACGGTTAATCCGGCAAATAAATACCCTTACCGCTATCCTGAAGCGGTTTCTTTACGCTCTTATAACCCAACCCTTCAAGGGCACAAAGGGCAGATTAAAAAAGCGTTAACAAAATTGATTGCGGCGCAGAAACCTGTTTTCTATATCGGTGGAGGGGCAATCAACGCAAATTGTTCGGCTGAGATCATCGCATTAGCAGAAAAACTGCAACTGCCTGTTGTATCAACACTCATGGGGCTAGGGGCATTTCCAGAAACCCATCACCAGTCAGTTGGGATGCTTGGTATGCACGGTACATATGAAGCCAATAAGGTGATGCATAATTCTGATGTTATTTTTGCTGTTGGTGTGCGTTTTGATGATAGGACAACGAATAATCTTGAAAAATATTGTCCGAATGCAACAGTGATCCAAATTGATGTCGACCCAACCTCTATTTCTAAAACCGTTAATACAGATATTCCGATCGTAGGGGATGCTAAGCTGACACTTCAGCAAATGTTGAGTCAGCTCGATCAAGTTTCCACCAAACAAAATAGCCAAGCATTAAAAACATGGTGGAAAGAGATTGAAACTTGGCGAGAGAGAAAATGCCTCCGTTATGAAACCAATAGCCAAAAAGTGAAACCTCAGCAAGCGATTGAAACCATTTACCGCCTGACAAATGGTGAGGCGTATGTCACTTCTGATGTTGGGCAGCATCAAATGTTTGCCGCACTGTATTACCCATTTGATAAGCCTCGCCATTGGATTAATTCAGGGGGCTTAGGCACCATGGGCTTTGGTTTACCTGCCGCTTTGGGGGTTAAATTAGCACATCCACAATCTACGGTTATCTGTGTTACTGGCGATGGCAGTATTCAAATGAATATCCAAGAACTGTCGACCGCAATGCAATATGGTTTACCGGTGGTTGTGTTGAATCTCAATAATGGGTTTTTGGGGATGGTTAAGCAGTGGCAAGATATGATTTATCAAGGCCGCCATTCTCAATCTTATATGCAATCGCTTCCTGATTTCGTCAAACTTGCAGAAGCTTATGGTCATGTAGGTATTTCGATTCATTCCCCCGATGAACTCGAAGAGAAATTAAAACAAGCACTGGTAGAAGTGAATGAAAACCAACGCTTAGTTTTTGTGGATATTAACGTTGATGAAACTGAACATGTTTACCCAATGCAGATACGTGGTGGTGCAATGGATGAAATGTGGCTGAGTAAAACAGAGAGGACCTGATCATGCGTCGTATTTTATCCGTCTTACTAGAAAATGAATCGGGGGCACTTTCCCGTGTTATTGGGCTGTTTTCTCAACGTGGTTATAATATCGAAAGTTTAACGGTTGCACCTACCGATGACCCAACACTGTCACGTATGACCATTCAAACAAAAGGTGATGCAAAGGTGCTTGAGCAGATTGAAAAGCAACTGCATAAGTTAGTCGATGTCTTACGTGTAAGTGAACTGACGGCTTCAGCACATGTTGAACGTGAGATCATGCTAGTTAAACTGCAAGCATCGGGTTATGGCCGCGATGAAATTAAACGTTGCTCCGATATTTTCCGCGGTCAAATCGTTGATGTAACGCCTACGCTGTATACCGTTCAGCTAGCGGGAACAAGCGATAAACTGGATGCATTCATTGAAGCAGTCCGTGGCGTTGCTGAAATTGTTGAAGTTGCACGCTCAGGTATTGTTGGTGTTTCACGTGGCGATAAAATTATGCGGTGAAAAATTTATCGGCTGAAGGTAGAATACCATTGCATAGAGCCCCGATTGATTCGGGGCTTTAACCGTTGGCGGCTATTTTAGCTTGGCTACGGTTATCAGGGATTGTAAAAAATAAATAGTAAAATCAATATGTTGGTTTTATCTGATAACACAAAGAGGTTAACGTGAAACTGGATGAAATAGCCCGTTTAGCGGGGGTATCTCGCACAACGGCTAGTTATGTGATCAACGGCAAGGCCAAGCAGTATCGAGTCAGCGATAAAACTGTAGAAAAAGTGATGGCTGTTGTCAGAGAGCACAATTACCATCCAAATGCTGTAGCAGCAGGGCTACGTGCAGGGAGAACACGTTCGATTGGGCTAGTGATCCCCGATCTCGAAAACACAAGTTATACTCGCATTGCTAATTATCTTGAGCGTCAAGCACGTCAGCGTGGCTACCAACTGTTGATTGCCTGTTCAGAAGATCAGCCCGATAACGAAATTCGTTGCGTTGAGCACCTTCTACAACGCCAAGTTGATGCGATTATTGTTTCAACGGCGCTGCCACCGGAACATCCTTTTTATCAGCGTTGGGCCAACCGTTCTTTGCCGATTATTGCGTTAGATAGGGCGCTAGAACAAGAGCACTTTATTAGCGTTGTCGGGGATGACCAAGAAGATGCATTGATGCTCTCTACGGAGTTGAGGCAATTTTCCGCGGAGTCAGTCTTGTATCTTGGCGCTCTGCCAGAATTATCGGTGAGCTACCTTCGTGAACAAGGTTTTAGAAAAGGCTGGCAAGGTGATGCTCGTGAGGTCAAGTATCTCTATGCAAATAGCTATGAGCGGGCGTCAGCGGCGGAGGTCTTTGCTGACTGGTTAGATAAAGGCAATCAGATGCCTGATGCACTCTTTACAACCTCATTTTCGCTGTTACAGGGGGTGTTAGATGTTGCATTGAAGCGTGATGGTCGTCTACCTGAGCATATGGTAATTGCAACGTTTGGTGACAGTGAGTTGCTGGACTTTTTAGGTTGCCCTGTTTTATCACTTGCACAACGTCACAGAGATATTGCTGAGCGTATTTTAGAACTGGTGTTGGCAAGTTTAGATGAAAAACAAAAACCGGATGCAGGGATTACTCGTATTCGTCGTGATCTGTGCCGACGTGGTAGCCTCGGGCGCAAACAGTAAAATATCATTTAAATAATAAAAACCAGACAAAAAGTCAGGTTGAATATTAAGTGATATCGATCACGTTTATAAGTATTATGTTAGCCCCAAAGTAAATGGGGCTTTTTATTTCATGCTAAAAATAAGTAAATATTTAACTTTAGGACTATTCTTAACGAGGTAAATCTAATTTATCATTGTAAAGAAAATAAAATAAAAAAATTTGATTTAAGAAATAACTTTTAAATCAAAGAAAGCACGTAAAATTTTATTTATTGTAAAATACTGGCTATTAAAACAGTATTTTAATTATATGAAATATATGGTTTTTATTTTTCTGTGAGGCTGTTATCGATAATATTTACCTTTATTAAACATTCACGGTTATTTTGAAAGTAAAGAATCGGTTAACGATATACTGATTAAAAATGAGACATATAAAGGAAATATCATCATTTGAGTGTTTTTTCATCAGTAAAATAGAGTTTACGTAATATTTGCTCTTTTGTTGAAAATAAATGAATTATATCAATCCGTTATTCCTCATTTTATCTCCGAAGTAGATTTTACCCACTCTTATCTTTTCTGAATTGTTCTGTAAATAAAGCAAAAGCTAGGCGCGTCTGGCTTGACAACGTTTTCCTACCATTCGTAAACTTTATAAGTGGAGAATTGTGGGGTAAAGTGGGTAAATAGGAAATAAAGAGGTTTTACTGGGTATGTTTCGTGGGGCAACACTGGTAAATCTCGACAGCAAAGGGCGGCTTACCGTGCCTACCCGATATCGGGGAATGTTGAGCGAGGAATCTAAGGGGCAGATGGTTTGTACTATCGACCTCCACCAGCCATGCCTGCTGCTTTACACTTTACCTGAGTGGGAAATCATCGAAGAAAAGCTCTCTCGCCTATCAACCATGAATCCAGCAGAAAGACGTGTCCAACGACTTTTGTTGGGACATGCCAGTGAATGTCAAATGGATAGCTCAGGGCGTCTTTTGTTAGCCAGCACGCTACGTCAACATGCAGGGCTAACAAAAGAGGTCATGCTAGTAGGCCAAATAAATAAATTTGAACTTTGGGATGAACAGACTTGGTATCAGCAAGTGGAAGAGGATATTGCCGCTGAACGACAAACCCAAGAACCACTGTCAACCCGTTTACAGGATTTGTCACTATAAACATGACACAGCAACAATTTAAACATGTAACAGTACTGCTTGATGAAGCAGTAAATGGCCTAAATATTAAACCAAACGGTATTTATATTGATGGAACTTTTGGGCGTGGTGGGCATTCAAGGCTGATTTTAAGCCAGCTAAACGAGCAAGGGCGTCTGATTGCTATCGATCGTGATCCAGAGGCGATTAAAGCAGCGCAAGAAATTGAGGACCCTCGCTTTATGATCAAGCATGGCCCATTTTCTGCAATTGCAGAGTATGTAGAAGAAGAAGGGCTAGTTGGCAAAATTGATGGCGTATTACTGGACTTAGGGGTGTCATCCCCCCAACTGGATGATCCTGAGCGTGGTTTTTCATTTATGCGTGATGGGCCGTTGGATATGCGTATGGATCCAACGAAAGGGCAGTCAGCCCAACAATGGCTAATGAATGCACAAGCTGATGACATCGCATGGGTTTTGAAAACTTTTGGAGAGGAACGTTTTGCAAAACGCATTGCGAAAGCCATCGTTGAGCGTAACCACAATCCAGAAGAAACACCTTTAACGAGAACTCGTGAGTTGGCTGAATTGATCGCTAAAGTCAGCCCTATCAAAGAGCGTCATAAGCACCCTGCAACGCGAAGTTTTCAAGCAATACGTATTTACATTAACAGTGAGTTGGAAGAAATAGAGCAGGCGCTTGAAGGTGCTGTCTCTGTATTAGCACCGGAAGGACGTCTTTCGGTGATCAGTTTCCATTCATTGGAAGATAGGCTAGTGAAGCGGTTTATTCGTCAAAATAGCAAAGGGCCTAGTGTTCCTGCTGGCATCCCTCTTACGGAAGCTCAAATACGAGAACTGGGTGTCGCTAAGCTGCGTGAAGTGGGCAAAATGAAGCCTTCAGACGCTGAAATTGACGAAAACCCAAGGGCACGTAGCTCTGTACTGCGTTTTGCACAGAGGACACTGTAATTATGGTTCCAGAAAGGCATAGTCTTGGGAAAGTGATTGGTCGTGACCTTTTTCGTCATGGGGTAATTCCTTTGATTTTGCTAGTGGCCATCATTATTAGCGCTATTTTTGTGGTCACAACTGCCCATGAAACGCGTTTGCTAACGGCAGAAAAAGACAAGTTATATGAAGAGAAAGATGCGCTGGATATTGAATGGCGTAACTTGATCTTGGAAGAAAACGCATTGGGAAGTCATAGCCGAGTTGAACGTTTATCGGTGGAAAAGTTGCAGATGGTTCATGTTGAACCTTCTCAAGAAAATATCATTGTCTCTAAGCAGTAGATAAGGTTACGAATGAAAGCACCTAAGTCAGCTAGGAATAAAAAACAGTCTGAAAATACCAGCTTTGTTAGCTGGCGTTTTGCCTTGTTGTGCGGCGGTATTCTACTGGCTTTAGTCGGGCTTTTAGTGCGTGTAGCTTATCTACAAATCATTTCGCCTGAAAAGTTAGTTAAAGAAGGGGATATGCGCTCCCTACGTGTTCAAGAGGTCTCTACAGCACGTGGCATGATAAGCGATAGGGAAGGGCGGCAACTGGCTGTTAGTGTGCCTGTTAATGCGATTTGGGCTGACCCAAAAGTGGTATTTGAAAAAGGTGGGGTGAACAATGATGAACATTGGAAAGCGCTCGCTGATGCATTGGAGATCCCACTTGAGCAGATCACCGCTAAAATTTCTGCCAATCCAAAAGGGCGCTTTGTGTACCTCGCTCGTCAAGTCAACCCTTCTATTGGCGAATACATCACGAAACTAAAATTACCCGGTATCTATTTACGCAAAGAGTCACGCCGTTACTACCCCTCAGGGCCTGTTGCAGCGCACTTAATTGGTGTGACAAATATTGATGGCGAAGGGATAGAAGGCGTCGAGAAGAGCTTTGAGCGCTGGTTAAAAGGGGAGCCAGGTGAGCGTATTGTTCGTAAAGACCGTAATGGGCGTGTGATTGAAACGGTTTCTTCCGTTGATAGCCAAGCGGCTCATAACTTAGTGCTAAGTATTGATGAACGCATTCAATCTATCGTTTATCGTGAATTAACGAAAGGTGTTCAGGAAAACAAAGCTGAATCAGGTGTTGCCATTTTAGTGGATGTGCACACGGGGGAGATTTTAGCGATGGCGAATAGCCCATCCTATAACCCGAACAATTTGGCAGGAACCCCCATGGATGCTATGCGTAACCGTGCGATCACCGATATTTTTGAACCGGGTTCAACGGTCAAGCCGCTCGTCGTTATGAGTGCATTAAATAACCGTATTGTCAAAGAAAATACCGTATTGAATACCTACCCATATCGAGTTAATGGTCATGAAATCAAAGATGTAGCTCGTTATCCTGAATTATCAATTACAGGTATTTTACAGAAGTCGAGTAACGTGGGTGTTTCAAAACTGGCGTTAGCGATGCCTGCCACAGAGCTGGTGGATGTGTATAGCCGCTTTGGGTTTGGCAAGCCGACTAATCTGGGGTTAGTCGGGGAAAGTAGTGGCATCTTTCCAAGTAAAAAAACACGGTGGTCTGATTTAGAAAGGGCCACCTTTTCTTTCGGGTATGGGCAAATGGTAACACCGTTACAGTTAGCCCGTGCCTATGCAACAATTGGTAGTTTCGGGATTTATCGCCCGCTATCGATTACTAAAGTTGACCCTCCTGTGCCGGGAACACGCGTTTTTCCTGAGCATATAATGCGCACCGTTGTGCACATGATGGAAAGTGTTGCCTTGCCGGGTGGTGGGGGAACAAGAGCCTCAATAAAAGGCTATCGTATCGCGATAAAAACAGGTACTGCGAAAAAAGTAGGGCCGGAAGGGCGCTACATTAATCAATATATTGCTTATACCGCAGGCGTCGCGCCTGCAAGTAACCCACGCTATGCCCTTGTCGTTCTTATCAATGAGCCTAAAGCGGGTAAATATTATGGTGGTGCAGTATCGGCACCCGTGTTTGGTTCAATTATGGGCGGTGTTTTACGCATGATGAACGTTGAACCTGATGCACTACAAACAGACGATAAAAACGACACAGTTCTTAACAGAAAAGAGGTTAAAAGTGGCAGATCGTAATCTTTGTGATCTTCTTTCGCCATTTGGCGTTAGCACAGCAAGTGTCTCGTTACGTGAGATGACATTAGACAGTCGTAAGGCGGCTGCCGGTGATCTGTTTATCGCAATTAAAGGCCATCAATCAGATGGTCGACACTATATTTCTCAAGCGATCGCCCAAGGGGTCGCCGCGGTGGTTGCAGAAGCGCATGGTGAAGCCGCTGAAGGTGAAATTCGTTATATTCACGGCGTTCCCGTTGTTTACCTAAATGATCTGAATAGTCGCCTATCAGCATTAGCGGGGGCATTTTATCAACATCCTGCTGAAAAAATGAAATTGGTTGGGGTGACAGGCACTAATGGTAAAACGACGACAACTCAACTGATCGCGCAGTGGGCACAAGGATTAGGTGAAACCAGTGCTGTCATGGGGACCGTAGGGAATGGTTTACTTGGGCAAGTTGCGCCGAGTGAAAACACCACAGGTTCCGCTGTGGATATTCAAGTTGAGTTGACTCAGTTATTGAAGCAGAAGGCTACATTAACCGCGATGGAAGTCTCCTCTCACGGCCTTGTGCAAGGTCGCGTAGCTGCCTTACCTTTCGATGCCGCAGTATTTACAAATTTAAGCCGTGACCATTTAGATTACCATGGTGATATGGAAAGTTATGAAGCGGCGAAATGGTTACTGTTTTCGACACATCAAACCAAAGCGCAAATTATTAATGCTGATGATGATGTGGGTCTAAAATGGTTACAGCGTTTACCGCAAGCTTGCGCCGTTTCTATGGAACAACGAATTCCTGAGCAATGGCAAGGGCCATGGTTACAAGCAACAGCGGTTGAATATCATGATCGCGGAGCAACCATTCAATTTACCTCATCATGGGGCAACGGAACGTTAGAAAGCCCATTGATGGGCGCATTTAACGTCAGCAACTTATTGTTAGCTATGGCAACACTGCTGACGATGGATTATTCGTTAGAACAGCTATTAGAGGCATCATCATCTCTTTCACCAGTATGTGGTCGAATGGAAGTGTTTAGTGCGCCAAACAAACCAACCGTGGTTGTTGATTATGCGCACACACCGGATGCACTCGAAAAAGCGTTGGCGGCAGCACGCTTACATTGTAAAGGCCAATTATGGTGTGTCTTTGGTTGCGGGGGAGACCGTGATAAAGGCAAGCGACCTTTGATGGGCGCAGCGGCAGAAGAGTGGGCGGATAAAGTCGTTATTACTGATGATAACCCGCGCAGTGAAGAGCCGTTAGATATTATCAATGACATTATGGCGGGGATCCTCGATTCAAGTCGAGTTCTTGCGATCCCAGGGCGTGCGGAAGCGGTTACCAGCTCAATCATGCAGGCAAATGCGGATGATGTGATTGTGATCGCAGGTAAAGGCCATGAAGATTATCAAATTATCGGTCATCGCCGTTTAGATTATTCAGATCGCCTAACCGTTGCAAGGCTATTGGGGGTGTTAGCATGATCCCCTTAACGTTAGCTCAACTGGCGGCCGTGACGGCTGGGCGTTTATTTAATGCTGAAGGTATTGATGCCGCTACACTGACATTAAGTGAAGTGAGTACAGATAGCCGCCAAATTGGTCAAGACTGCTTATTTATCGCCTTAAAAGGTGAGCGTTTTGATGCCCATGACTTTGCCCCTTCTGTGGTTGAAAATGGCGCCGTTGCATTACTGGTTGAGCGTGAGCTTGATGTTGATTGCCCACAGGTTATTGTGGCGAACACTCGTCTTTCTATGGGGCAACTTGCTGCATGGGTGCGCAAGCAAAGCCAAGCGAAAGTAGTCGGTTTAACAGGCTCCTCGGGGAAAACCTCTGTTAAAGAGATGACCGCATCCATTTTATCTCAGCGTGGCAAAACCCTGTATACAGCGGGTAACTTAAATAATGATATTGGTGTGCCATTAACGCTATTTCGGCTAACTCATGAATATGATTATGCCGTAATTGAAATGGGGGCGAATCATCCAAATGAAATCGCCTATACCACGAATATCGTGAAGCCTGAGAGTGCACTGGTGAATAATTTATTTGCAGCACATCTTGCCGGCTTTGGTTCACCTGAAGGTGTGGCTCGCGCAAAAGGGGAAATTTACCAAGGTCTACCTGACGAAGGTACCGCGATTGTTAACCTTGATAGTTATTCGCCACATTGGCAATTTCAACCGCGGCAAACCGTGTGGTATTACTCGCTGAAGCCACAAGACAAAGCGGATTTCTATCCATCGGATATTGAAGTTAAACAACTTTCAACAAACTTTACGTTGCATACGCCAGTTGGGCAAATTGCAATCACATTGCCTTTACCGGGGATGCATAACATTGCCAATGTCCTTGCGGCAAGTGCGCTTGCCATTTCAGTTGGCGCAACGCTGGAAGATATTCGCAATGGGTTAGCGACGACGAAAGCGGTGCCGGGGCGTTTATATCCGGTACAACTGAGTCCAACAAAAGTGGTATTGGATGACACTTATAACGCGAATGATGGCTCAATGATTGCAGCAATTAATGTTTTAGCTAAAATGCCCGGCTATCGTATTTTGATTGCAGGTGATATGGGCGAGCTTGGCGATTACGCACAAGATTGTCATCAACGCGTTGGCATTGCGGCAAAAGATGCAGGTCTGGATAAAGTACTGAGTGTGGGTACACTGAGCGAAATGATCAGTCAATTCAGTGAATGTGGTGAGCACTTTGCATTCAAAAAAGATTTATTAACCCGACTGATTCCGCTAGTCCAGCAGAATGAAGTTGTTTCTATTTTAGTTAAAGGTTCACGTAGCTCCGCGATGGAAGATGTCGTGAATGCATTAAAGGAGTGCTTTGCATGTTAGTCTGGCTTGCCGAAATATTGGTGCATCATTTTTCTGTTTTTAACGTCTTTTCTTATCTGACGTTCAGAGCCATTGTCGGTTTGCTAACGGCACTCGCTATCGCGTTATGGATGGGGCCACGTTTAATTACCTATTTACAAAAAATGCAGATTGGTCAAGTCGTTCGCGATGTAGGGCCTGAGTCTCACTTTAGTAAACGTGGCACACCTACAATGGGCGGCATACTGATTCTATTTTCAATCAGTATATCGGTGTTGTTGTGGGCACGTTTAGATAATCCCTATGTTTGGTGTGTCCTGTTGGTATTGGTGGGGTATGGCCTTGTAGGCTTCGCTGATGACTACTTAAAAGTGGTTAGAAAAAATAGCCGAGGCTTAATTGCTCGCTGGAAATATTTTTGGCAATCCGTCATTGCGCTCATTGTTGCTTTTTCAATGTATGCAGTCGGTAACGAGACGCCAGCGACACAATTAGTCGTACCTTTCTTTAAAGATGTGATGCCTCAACTGGGAATGCTTTATATTCTGCTGGCTTACTTTGTGATTGTTGGAACCAGTAATGCCGTTAACTTAACTGACGGTCTTGATGGTTTAGCAATTATGCCAACAGTATTCGTTGCGGCAGGGTTTGCTTTGGTCGCGTGGGCGACAGGTAACGTTAACTTTGCGAGTTACTTGCATATTCCATTCTTGCCACACGCTGGTGAACTAGTGATCGTCTGTACGGCTATTGTTGGTGCGGGATTAGGTTTCCTATGGTTTAACACTTACCCAGCACAAGTCTTTATGGGGGATGTAGGTTCTTTAGCACTCGGAGGCGCTCTAGGTACTATCGCAGTTCTACTACGCCAAGAGTTTTTGTTAGTCATTATGGGTGGCGTGTTTGTTGTAGAAACATTATCAGTCATCTTACAAGTGGGTTCTTTCAAATTACGTGGTCAACGTATATTCCGTATGGCACCAATTCATCATCATTATGAGTTGAAAGGGTGGCCGGAACCACGCGTAATTGTGCGTTTTTGGATTATTTCCTTAATGCTAGTCCTGATTGGGTTAGCAACATTGAAGGTACGTTAAACATGGCTCGTATTCAGGGTAAACAGTATCAAGGTAAAAAAGTGGTGATTATCGGGTTAGGTCTAACAGGCCTATCCTGTGTGCACTTTTTCTTATCACAAGGTGTCATTCCACGTGTGATAGATACTCGTTCTGCCCCACCTGGCGTAGAGCAATTACCTAGCAATGTCGAATATCACCATGGCAGTTTAAATAACTCATGGTTACAAGAAGCTGATTTGATTGTCGCAAGTCCGGGTATTGCTCTAGCGACACCTGAGTTGCAACAGGCGGCTAATAAAGGCATTGAGATTGTTGGCGATATTGAGCTGTTTTGTCGTGAGGCTGATGCACCAATCATTGCCATTACTGGCTCTAACGGTAAAAGCACGGTGACTTCTTTAGTCGGGGAAATGGCAAAAGCCGCAGGTATCTCTGTTGGTGTGGGTGGCAATATTGGTATTCCTGCATTATCCCTACTGAACCAAGGTAACCAGTTTTATGTGCTTGAGTTATCAAGCTTCCAATTAGAAACCACATCCAGTTTACAAGCCTTAGCGGCAACCGTACTGAATGTGACAGAAGACCATATGGATCGCTATCCATTAGGGTTAGCGCAGTATCGCGACGCTAAATTACGTATTTATCATAATGCGGCGAATTGCATTGTGAACGCGCAAGACCCACTGACGTTACCACGAGATAGACGTCATGAAGCGTGTATCAGCTTTGGGGTCGATAGTGGTGATTATTATTTTGATACACAGCAGCGTTTATTAGTTGCGAAAGGGCAAGCCATCATTGATGTTGCTGATATGCATTTGACTGGGCAACACAATTACACGAATGCGCTGGCAGCGCTTGCACTGGCAGATATTGCAGGCATAGAGCGTAAGGCTTGCTTGGATGTACTGAAAAATTACGCTGGATTAATGCACCGTTTCCAACTGGTGTTATTGAACAACGGAGTACGTTGGATTAACGACTCTAAAGCGACCAATGTGGGTAGCACGGAAGCCGCACTAAATGGCTTAAAAGTGGATGGAACACTGCATCTGCTATTAGGTGGTGATGGTAAAGCTGCCGATTTTTCACCCTTAAAGCCATATCTTGCCCAAGATAATGTGCGTGTGTACTGCTTTGGTCGTGACGGTAAAGCTCTAGCCCAATTGGAGCCTGAAAAATCTGTGCTGACGGAAACGATGGAGCAGAGCATGCGTTATTTGGCTCCACATTTAAAATCAGGCGATATGGTTTTACTGTCTCCAGCTTGTGCAAGTATCGACCAATTTAAAAACTTTGAGCAGCGAGGGATGATTTTTGCTCAGTTAGCGAAGGAGTTAGGCTGATGACTATACCAGGTGCTGTGCGCATAAAAAACTGGGTACTTGGTGAAAAGGGGGGCGTTATTGCTGGCTCAACACTCTATGACCGCACCTTGGTATGGCTGGCACTTGGCCTCGCTGCAATCGGTTTTATTATGGTGACATCGGCATCCATGCCGGTGGGGCAAAGATTGACAGAAGATCCTTTTTATTTTGCCAAGCGTGATGCCGTTTATTTAGCCATTGCCTTTGTTTTAGTGTTAGGCGTGATGCGGATCTCAATGGCAGTTTGGGAAAAATACAGCTTTGTATTGTTAATGGTCTCCCTGCTGTTATTAGCGGTAGTACTGGTTGCAGGGAGCTCTGTCAACGGGGCATCGCGTTGGATTGATATCGGTATTGTTAAAATTCAGCCGGCTGAGTTATCTAAATTAGCTCTATTTTGCTATGTATCCAGTTACTTAGTAAGAAAGTCAGAGGAAGTGAGAACACGCTTCCTTGGTTTTGTAAAACCAATGTGTATCTTGATTGTGATGTCATCATTATTGCTACTACAGCCTGACTTGGGAACCGTTATCGTACTAGTCGTCACCACCCTAGGGTTGCTCTTCCTTGCCGGAGCAAGATTGGCTCCCTTTATTATTGGGATTGCGGCGTGTGTTGTCGGGGTATTAGCACTGATTTGGTTTGAGCCTTACCGTTTGCGCCGAGTGACATCATTTTTGAATCCATGGGAAGACCCGTTTGGTAGCGGTTATCAGCTTACCCAATCATTAATGGCATTTGGTCGAGGTGAGTTAGTTGGGCAAGGGTTAGGGAACTCAGTCCAAAAACTGGAATATTTACCAGAAGCGCATACGGACTTTATTTTTTCGGTTTTAGCTGAGGAGCTTGGCTATATTGGCGTTGTGTTGGTGTTATTGATGGTATTTATGCTGGCATTTCGCGCAATGATGATAGGCCGTCGAGCTTTATTAGCTAACCAATTATTTGCTGGCTATTTAGCGTGTTCGATAGGTATTTGGTTTACCTTCCAAGCATTAGTTAATGTTGGGGCTGCTGCCGGTATGTTACCGACGAAGGGGTTAACATTACCATTGATCAGCTATGGTGGCTCAAGCCTATTAATTATGTCTGCTGCTATTGCCGTGTTATTACGTGTCGATTTTGAAACACGTCTGCAAAAAGCGCAGGCGTTTGTAAGGAGTGTTAAATGAGTCAAGCAAAAAGGTTATTAGTCATGGCTGGTGGTACTGGGGGGCATGTATTCCCAGGTTTAGCTGTGGCCCATTATTTGCAGGCTCAAGGCTGGGAAATCCGTTGGTTAGGCACAGCCGATCGCATGGAAGCAACGTTAGTACCGCAACATGGTATTGAGATTGAATTTATACGGATATCAGGGCTTAGAGGTAAAGGCGCGTTAGCATTGGCTGCCGCGCCTTGGCGGATCTTTAAAGCGATACGCCAAGCAAAAGCCATTATCAAACAATATCAACCTGACGCTGTACTCGGTATGGGCGGATATATTTCAGGGCCTGGTGGGATTGCGGCTTGGTTATCAGGTGTACCTGTGGTGCTACATGAACAAAATGGGATTGCAGGTTTAACGAATAAATGGTTGTCAAAAATTGCAAAACGAGTACTTCAAGCGTTCCCCGGTGCTTTTGCGGATGCGCCAATTGTTGGCAATCCAGTACGAAAAGATGTCTTAGCGCTGCCACTGCCCGAGGAGCGATTATCGGATCGCGACGGTAAAATACGCGTACTAGTTGTAGGTGGTAGTCAAGGCGCGCGTATTTTGAACCAAGTAATGCCAGAGGTTGCTGAAAAAGTAGGCAAACAGTTAAATATCTGGCATCAAGCGGGAAAAGGCAGTAAGGAAACTACAGAAGCGTTGTATAATGAACGGCTAAAAAATTCAGTTAATTCCGAGTATAAAGTTACGGAGTTTATTGATGATATGGCTCAGGCGTATGCATGGGCGGATATTGTGGTTTGCCGTTCTGGAGCGTTAACGGTCAGTGAAATTGCCGCAGCAGGGTTACCTGCGATTTTTGTGCCATTTCAGCATAAAGACCGTCAACAGTATTGGAATGCGCTTCCGCTAGAAAAGGCGGGAGCGGCAAAAATCCTTGAGCAACCACAATTTACTGCGGATAACGTTGCTAGCCTATTGGCGCAGTGGGATAGGCAAGCATTATTATCGATGGCGAAAAAAGCACGTTCTTGTGCTATCACCGACGCGACAGAGCGTGTAGCAGCAGTAATCAGTGAAGTGGCTAAATAGTTATCACCATCGATAACATGGCATAGATATAGAATTAACTAAAAGCGAAGACATACAGTGAATACACAACAGTTGGCGAAATTAAGAACATCAGTGCCAGAAATGAGAAGAGTCAGGCACATCCATTTTGTCGGTATCGGTGGTGCTGGCATGGGTGGTATCGCCGAAGTGTTGGCAAATGAAGGTTACCAAATTAGTGGTTCTGATTTAGCGCCAAATGCCGTTACTCAGCAACTCACGGCTTTAGGTGCAACTATTTATTTTAATCACCGTCCTGAGAATGTTGAAGATGCGAGCGTAGTCGTTGTTTCGACTGCAATTTCAGCGGATAACCCTGAAATCCAAGCGGCGCATGAATTACGTATTCCTGTTATCCGCCGCGCTGAAATGTTGGCGGAATTAATGCGTTATCGTCATGGTATTGCAGTGGCAGGTACACACGGTAAAACTACGACAACAGCGATGATTTCAGGGATCTATGCGCAAGCGGGCTTAGATCCTACATTTGTTAACGGCGGTCTAGTGAAATCCGCGGGGACTCATGCCCGTTTAGGTAGTAGCCGTTATTTAATCGCAGAAGCTGATGAAAGTGACGCCTCTTTCTTACATTTGCAGCCTTTAGTTGCAGTGGTTACTAACATTGAAGCGGACCATATGGATACTTACCAAGGTAACTTTGAAACCTTGAAAGATACGTTCATCAACTTCCTGCATAACTTACCATTTTATGGTCGTGCGGTGATGTGTATTGATGATCCTGTGATCCGTTCATTATTACCGCGAGTCAGTCGCTACGTGACGACGTATGGCTTTAGTGAAGATGCCGATGTACGCATCGTTAAATATGAGCAAAAAGGTAATCAAGGCTTCTTTACTATTGCCCGTGAAAATATGCCGGAACTGACCGTAGTGCTGAATGCACCGGGGCGACATAACGCTCTGAATGCAACAGCGGCTGTCGCCGTGGCGACGGAAGAAGGCATTGATGATCAGCATATCTTGTCTGCACTGGTTGAGTTCCAAGGTACAGGGCGCCGTTTTGATTTTCTTGGAAACTATTCACTACGTCATGTGAATGGTAAAGAAGGCGAAGTGATGTTGGTGGATGATTATGGTCACCATCCAACAGAGGTTGACGCGACAATAAAAGCGGCAAGAGCCGGATGGCCAGACAAACGAATTGTGATGGTGTTTCAGCCACACCGTTATTCACGTACTCGTGACCTATATGATGACTTTGCCCATGTCCTCAGCCAAGTAGATGTATTGCTGATGCTAGAGGTTTATCCTGCGGGAGAGAAGCCTGTGCCGGGGGCGGATAGTCGTTCATTATGTCGGACGATACGCGGTCGTGGTCAGCTTGATCCAATTTATGTGGCAGAGCCTGAACAAGTTGCACAAATTTTAGCTCAAGCACTTGAAGATAATGACTTAATTTTAGTTCAAGGTGCTGGGAATATTGGTAAAATAGCGCGTAATCTTGCTGAAACAAAATTACAGCCACCCATGGTAGAGGAGTGATTCATGGCCGAGAAAGTCGCGGTGTTATTTGGCGGAACATCTGCTGAACGTGAAGTTTCTCTTCAATCAGGCAATGCGGTGCTTGCTGGTTTACGTCAGGCTGGAATTGATGCGCATCCTATTGATACAAAAGATTTTCCAGTGTTCACTCTCAAGGATGCTGGGTTTGATAAAGTGTTTATCGCCCTTCATGGCCGAGGGGGAGAAGACGGTACAATTCAAGGGATGCTGGAGTTTTTAGGTTTGCCGTACACAGGTAGTGGCGTGATGGCCTCCGCCTTGAGTATGGATAAATTAAGAACAAAGCAACTTTGGGAAGGAGCAGGGCTAGCAGTATCGCCTTATGTTTCGTTGAGTAAATTTGAGTTTAGTTCACTTAAAACTGAAAAAATTGAAGAATTAGTCGCATATCTAGGATTACCACTTATTGTCAAACCGAGCCTTGAAGGGTCAAGTGTAGGGATGAGCAAAGTTGATAATTTAGGTGATTTATCAGCGGCGTTGGCACTAGCGTTTCGTTTCGATGAAACCGTACTGATTGAGAAATGGTTAAGTGGTCCAGAATATACGGTCGCAGTGCTTGGTGAACAAACATTACCATCAATTCGTATTCAGCCTCCTGGGGTGTTTTACGATTATGAGGCGAAATATCTTTCTGATGAAACGCAATATTTTTGCCCAAGTGGCTTAGATGCAGGATCAGAAGCGCAGTTATCACAACTTGCGATGCGTGCTTATCAGGCGGTTGGGTGTCGCGGTTGGGGGCGAGTTGATGTGATGCAAGATAGTGACGGTCAATTCTACTTGCTAGAGGTGAATACCTCACCAGGAATGACAAGTCACAGTTTAGTGCCAATGGCAGCGCGCCAAGCAGGTATGGATTTTTCGCAGTTGGTAGTACGTATTTTGGAATTGGCTAACTGATATGTCACAGGCAGCATTGAATGTTCGGCATCATAAGCATAATGATGACAACAACGAGTCAGGGTCAGGCCCAAGTAATGGTGCTTTTCTCGGCGGGTTGATTTTCTTTCTAATGGTTGTGGGAACAATCATTTGGAGTGGCTGGACCGTCATGAACTGGATGAAAGATGCAGATAGGCTGCCAATGTCAAAGTTAGTATTAACCGGAGAGCGCCACTATACCAGCAATGATGATGTAAGGAAGGCGATATTATCTCTAGGGCAACCTGGTACTTTTATGACAGTTGATGTCAATGCCATCCAAAATCAGATAAGTGCGATGCCTTGGATCCGTCAGGTGACGGTTCGCAAACAGTGGCCTGATGAGTTAAAGATACATCTGGTAGAATACGTACCTTACGCACGTTGGAATGACCAAAATATGGTTGATCAGGAGGGGCGAGTATTTAGCCTCCCTGCGAGTGAAAGCAGCAAGGGCAATTATGTGATGCTCTATGGCCCCCAAGGTAGCCAAAAAGAAGTTATAAAAGAGTACGTTGAATTTAAAAGAATATTGTCAGAACACAATTTAAAATTGAAATCAGTATCTATGACGGCACGCCATGCTTGGCAACTTATCTTAGATAATGATGTCCGAGTAGAGCTCGGGAAAAAAGAAGTTTTTCAGCGGTTAAATCGTTTCCTTGAACTTTATCCGCTTTTGCAGCAAGCCACAGATAAACGTGTCGACTATGTTGACCTTCGTTATACCAGTGGTGCTGCGGTGGGGTGGGCTCCGCTCCTAGTGGATGCTCCACTGGAGTTACAATAATTAATATTGCTAATAACTCAGACTAGGCAGAAGCAAATGATCAAAACGACGGACAGAAAATTAGTTGTAGGCCTTGAAATTGGAACTTCCAAGGTGTCGGCCCTTGTCGGCGAAATTCTGCCCGATGGTATGGTGAATATTATCGGGGTGGGAAGTTGTCCATCTCGTGGAATGGACAAAGGTGGCGTTAATGACTTGGAATCAGTCGTTAAATGCGTGCAAAGGGCGATTGATCAGGCTGAGTTGATGGCGGATTGCCAAATTTCTTCAGTTTATCTTGCGTTATCAGGTAAGCATGTTAGCTGCCAAAACGAAATCGGCATGGTGCCCGTTTCGGAAGAGGAAGTGACACAAGAAGACGTTGACAGTGTTGTTCATACCGCAAAATCAGTTAGGGTTCGTGATGAGCATCGAATTCTTCATGTCATACCACAAGAATTCGCGATTGATTACCAAGAAGGTATTAAGAACCCTGTTGGTTTGTCAGGTGTACGTATGCAAGCCAAGGTACATTTGATTACTTGTCATAACGACATGGCAAAAAATATTGTAAAAGCGGTTGAGCGTTGTGGATTAAAAGTCGACCAGCTGATTTTTGCAGGTCTTGCGGCGAGCTATTCAGTATTGACCGAAGATGAACGCGAACTTGGCGTTTGTGTTGTCGATATTGGCGGCGGAACCATGGATATGGCGGTATACACCGGTGGGGCACTACGTCATACCAAAGTTATCCCTTATGCAGGTAATGTCGTCACCAGTGATATCGCTTATGCCTTCGGTACTCCACCGAGTGATGCGGAGGCAATCAAAGTTCGTCATGGCTGCGCTGTCGGTTCGATAGTGAGCAAAGATGAAACTGTTGAAGTCCCTAGCGTGGGAGGGCGTCCTCCAAGAAGTCTACAACGTCAGACTTTAGCGGAGGTCATTGAACCACGTTACACAGAGCTGTTAAACCTTGTAAATGAAGAAATTTTAAATTTACAGGAACAGTTACGCCAACAAGGTGTCAAACACCATTTGGCAGCGGGTATCGTGCTAACGGGAGGGGCGGCACAAATCGATGGCCTCGTCGAATGTGCTCAAAAAGTCTTCCATACACAAGTTAGGGTCGGTATTCCGCTCAATATTACAGGCTTAACGGATTATGCTCAGGAGCCATACTATTCAACTGCGGTTGGGCTTCTGCATTACGGTAAAGAGAGCCATCTTGGCGATGATACCGAAACGGAAAAACGTGCTTCAGTTAAAGGGTGGTTTAGTAAAATCACAGGCTGGCTGAGAAAAGAATTTTAATTTTTATTCAGAAGCATATTATTAGCTTCGAAGTAAAGCACAAAACGGAGAGACATTATGTTTGAACCAATGGAGCTAACCAACGATGCGGTGATTAAAGTCATCGGCGTTGGTGGCGGCGGCGGTAACGCCGTTGAACACATGGTGCGGGAACGTATTGAAGGCGTGGAATTCTTCGCCGTCAATACTGATGCACAGGCACTGCGTAAAACTGCAGTCGGACAAACAATCCAGATCGGTACTGGTATCACTAAAGGCCTTGGCGCGGGTGCAAACCCAGAAGTCGGTCGCAATGCCGCTGAAGAAGATCGTGAAGCTTTACGTAATGCACTTGAAGGTGCTGACATGGTCTTTATTGCAGCTGGTATGGGTGGTGGTACAGGTACAGGTGCTGCCCCAGTTGTGGCTGAGGTTGCCAAAGAGCTGGGCATCTTAACAGTTGCTGTTGTGACTAAGCCATTCAACTTTGAAGGCAAAAAGCGCATGGCATTTGCGGAATCTGGTATCACTGAGCTATCTAAGCATGTTGACTCATTGATTACGATTCCAAATGATAAATTATTAAAAGTCTTGGGTCGTGGTATCTCTTTACTTGATGCATTTGGCGCTGCTAACGATGTACTGAAAGGCGCTGTTCAAGGTATTGCGGAATTGATCACACGCCCAGGTCTGATGAACGTGGACTTTGCTGACGTACGTACTGTGATGTCAGAGATGGGCTACGCAATGATGGGGTCCGGTGTGGCTCGTGGTGAAGATCGTGCTGAAGAAGCGGCTGAAATGGCAATTTCAAGTCCACTGTTGGAAGATATCGATCTGTCTGGCGCACGTGGTGTTCTTGTCAACATTACCGCTGGTTTCGACCTGCGTTTGGATGAGTTTGAAACGGTGGGTAATACCATCCGCGCATTCGCATCTGATAATGCAACCGTCGTAATTGGTACATCACTTGACCCTGAGATGAATGATGAATTGCGCGTGACTGTCGTGGCTACCGGTATCGGTATGGACAAACGCCCTGAAATCACTCTGGTGAATAACAAGATGTCACAGCAAGCGTCTATGGAGCAGCGTTATCAGCAAATGCAAAATAGCATGTCTTCTCTGACAGAGGAAAAACCAGTTGCTGCGAAAGCGGTGAATGACCAAAATACGCAAGCGAATAAAGAACCTGATTACTTAGATATTCCGGCATTTTTGCGTAAACAGGCCGATTAATTTTAATTAATATTGGATTCTCCGCTTTTTGTGCTAAACTTTCCCGCTGGTTATCTAGTAAGATAATCAGCAGGACGGATAACATTGCGAGAAAAATACGATGATCAAACAAAGGACACTTAAACGTATAGTTGAAGCGACTGGTGTTGGTTTACATACCGGCAAAAAAGTCACGCTTACTCTGCGTCCAGCGGCGGCAAACACCGGGGTCATCTACCGTCGTACTGACCTAAATCCTCCGGTTGATTTTCCGGCTGATGCTAAGTCTGTCCGCGATACCATGTTATGTACTTGCTTAGTCAACGAAGACAACGTGCGTATTTCGACCGTAGAGCATCTGAATGCTGCTTTGGCAGGATTAGGTATCGATAACATTGTTATTGAAGTCAATGCGCCTGAAATCCCGATCATGGATGGCAGTGCAGCACCGTTCGTTTTCTTATTACTAGATGCTGGTATTGAAGAATTGAACAGTGCGAAAAAATTCTTACGTATAAAAGAGAAAGTACGTGTAGAAGATGGTGATAAATGGGCAGAATTTGCACCATACAATGGTTTTAGCCTAGATTTTACCATTGACTTTAATCACCCAGCGATTGATAGCAGCACTCAACGTTATAAGCTGGATTTTTCAGCAGAAGCGTTTGTGCGCCAAATTAGTCGTGCGCGTACATTTGGTTTTATGCGTGATATTGAATATCTGCAATCCCAAGGCTTATGCTTAGGTGGTAGCTTCGATTGCGCTATCGTTGTTGATGACTATCGTGTACTCAACGAAGATGGCCTACGTTTTGAAGATGAATTCGTTCGTCACAAAACTCTCGACGCTATTGGTGACCTATTCATGTGTGGACATAATATTATTGGTGCATTTACTGCATACAAGTCAGGCCACGCATTGAATAACAAACTTCTACAAGCGGTATTAGCAAAAGAATCTGCTTGGGATCTGGTCACATTTGAAGATGAAGCTGAATTGCCGGTGGCATTCAAAGCACCTTCAACTGTTTACGCCTAATCACACTGATAATAGTCAGTGTTGAGTAAGCAGTGATATTACTACCACATATATAATGATGTGTTAGTCTTTTCTGTTGGTTGTACTGGTACTCTCTCCGGCCAGTGCAGCCAGCCGCTCTAATCTCTCTTTTAATCTCTTCGGACTATTCTCCGCTAAATGCAAAAGTTGTTTTGCCGTTTCTGTACTGATCTTACGTTTATTCGCAACCTGAGCAGTTTTAGCTGTTTGATTATTCAGTGAGCTATTTTCAGCCTTTTTTCGCATGAGAACGGGATTGATTCTGATGTCTATAGAAGATAAAGATGGTAGAATAGAGTTTCGTAATGCAGAAAGTAGCTGAAGTTTTTCGTAATTCAGTCGCGTCATCCAACTTGCGTTAGCAACTTCGATAACCAAAATGCAATTACGGTAGTTTGCTACGCGGCACATGGGTTTTAATTCGCTTGGCAGCAGTGCTTTAACGGCTTTGTTTAGTTTATTAATCGCGATAGCATTACGTTGAATGGTGAGCAAGGGGCTGCGCGTTTTGGCGAGTGACTCCTCAAGAACATCGAACAAAGCTTGTGGGTGGCTATCTCTCATTGTTAGCTCCGTCTAAATAGGTAGGTTTAGTATCTAAGTATACTCTAAATTACCAAGGCTGTAGCAAGGTGCTGTTGGGTGTTTGAGAAAATCGCGCCAACAAGGGCCACAATCATAGAGATTGGTGAGTTATAGCAAGCGGGTATGGTTGGCATGCTGTTAAGCAATCATGAATAAGAATGGTATATTAGAAATATAATATAAGACTTTGATGGGCATTTTAAATCTTTGGCGACAATTTGGTATAAAATACTTTTGGCCGCACCTTTTACTAGGGGTTGTGGCTACGAGCATTGGCATGCCTGGGATTTTAAATGCGTTATCTGATGCTCAGCAAACGCAGTTCAACTCCTCTTCAATTAATCGCCAAAACCAAGCGGTTAATGCGTTTGATAATTTATTTGCTCAGCAAAGCCCTCAGCGCTCCTCATCATCATCTTCTTATTCCGTGAATTACTGGCAGCAGCATGCGGTCAGGAATGTGATTAGGCAATTAACATTCGCTTTTTCAATCTCTGAAGATGATGATGCAAATCAACAAGATGAAAAAAAAGGGCCACTGTTAGCACCTCAAGTCATGCTTGATACGTTGTATGCCATGTTGGCACAACGTTCACTTCAATGGAGTGATAGTTTCGATCAAACTGATCACTATGCTTACCCTCATTTCGTTGCATACCAACCCGCTATTTGGGTTGCTCAGGTACATGGTATCCGTGCGGGCCCTGCTTTCAGTTAATTGTTAGTTTTATTTAAGCATCTGTTCGAGATGCACTGTATTTATTCAAAATACAGGGTTTTACTATTTAGTAATTAACTGAATTACCTGAGAATATATCAATATGTTAACAAAATTATTAACCAAGGTTTTTGGTAGTCGTAATGATCGTACTCTACGTCGCTTGCGTAAAGAGGTTGAAAAAATCAATCGTCTTGAGCCTGAATTTGAAAAATTGAGCGATGATGAGCTTAAGGCAAAAACGCAGGAATTTCGTGATCGCCTAAGCAAGAATGAAAGTCTCGAAAGCTTGATCCCAGAAGCGTTTGCGACAGTGCGTGAAGCCAGTAAACGTGTTTTCGGTATGCGCCATTTCGACGTACAGTTGATTGGTGGTATGGTTCTGAATGAACGTTGTATCGCTGAGATGCGTACAGGTGAAGGTAAAACACTTACCGCGACATTGCCAGCTTACTTGAATGCCTTAACGGGTAAAGGGGTTCACGTTGTTACAGTAAACGACTACTTAGCTAAGCGTGACGCCGAAAATAACCGTCCTTTATTTGAATTTTTAGGTTTAACCGTTGGTATCAACCTTCCGGGTATGCCTGCTGCGCTGAAACGTGAGGCTTATGCGGCTGACATCACTTACGGAACTAACAACGAATTCGGTTTCGACTATCTACGTGATAACATGGCATTTAGCCCAGAGGAGCGCGTACAGCGTAAACTTCATTATGCGTTAGTGGATGAGGTTGACTCCATTCTTATCGACGAAGCTCGTACCCCACTGATTATTTCAGGCCCTGCTGAAGACAGTTCAGAGCTGTATAAAAAAGTCGATAAATTAATTCCTAAGCTAGTGCGTCAAGAAAAAGAAGATTCAGACACTTTCCAAGGCGAAGGTCACTTCTCTGTTGATGAAAAATCACGTCAAGTTACGCTGACTGAACGCGGCTTGGTGCTGATTGAGCAGCTGCTGACAGAAGCAGGCTTAATGGAAGAGGGGGAATCACTCTATTCGCCATCTAACATTATGTTGATGCACCATGTTATGGCCGGCCTACGTGCGCATGCGCTGTTTACTTTGGATGTCGACTATATCGTTAAAGATGGTCAAGTTATCATTGTTGACGAACATACAGGTCGTACAATGGAAGGGCGTCGTTGGTCAGATGGTTTGCACCAAGCTGTTGAAGCCAAAGAAGGTGTTGAGATCCAAAACGAAAACCAAACATTGGCATCGATTACATTCCAAAACTATTTCCGTTTGTACGAAAAACTTGCTGGTATGACAGGTACAGCGGATACCGAAGCATTTGAATTTAGTTCTATCTATAAACTCGATACGATTGTTATTCCAACTAACCGTCCAATGATCCGTAAAGATTTACCTGATCTGGTTTATATGACAGAAACAGATAAATTTGCGGCTATTATCGAAGATATTCGTGAAAGAACACAAAATGGTCAGCCTGTTCTGGTCGGTACAATCTCAATTGAAAAGTCAGAGTTAATTTCTAACGCGCTTAAAAAAGCAAAAATTGAGCATAACGTATTGAATGCTAAATTCCACGCCTTAGAAGCAGATATTGTTGCAAACGCGGGTCAAGCGGGAGCAGTAACTATCGCGACTAACATGGCAGGTCGTGGTACCGATATTATGTTAGGTGGTAGCTGGCAGACAGAAGTTGCTGCTTTAGAATCGCCAACTCAAGAGCAAATCGATGAAATTAAAGCACGTTGGAAAGAGCGCCATGATGCCGTTCTTGCCGCGGGTGGTTTGCATATCATTGGTACAGAGCGCCATGAATCCCGCCGTATTGATAACCAGTTACGTGGTCGTGCGGGTCGTCAAGGGGATGCCGGTTCTTCTCGCTTCTACTTATCAATGGAAGATGCGCTTATGCGTATTTTTGCGTCTGATCGTGTCACAGGCATGATGCGTAAATTAGGTATGAAACCTGGTGAGGCGATTGAGCATCCATGGGTAACCAAAGCGATTGCTAATGCACAGCGTAAAGTAGAAAACCGTAACTTTGATATTCGTAAGCAACTTCTTGAGTACGATGATGTTGCGAGTGACCAACGTCGTGCTATTTATAGTCAGCGTAACGAATTGCTCGATGGTGGTGACATTAAAGAAACCGTGGATAGCATTCGTGAAGATGTCTTTACGGCAACAATCGATACTTATATTCCACCGCAATCACTAGAAGAAATGTGGGATATTGAAGGCCTACAAAAACGACTGGTGAGTGACTTTGATTTAGATTTACCCATTAAAGAGTGGCTGGATAAAGAACCAGAGTTACATGAAGAAACGCTTCGTGAGCGTATAATGGAAAAAGCCATCGAAGTCTATCAGAAGAAAGAAGAGATTGTTGGCGCAGAAATGATGCGTAACTTTGAAAAAGGTGTCATGCTACAAACGTTAGATACGTTGTGGAAAGAACACTTAGCTTCGATGGACTATTTACGCCAAGGTATCCATTTACGTGGTTACGCACAAAAAGATCCGAAACAAGAATATAAACGTGAATCTTTCAACATGTTCGCGAATATGCTTGAATCGTTAAAATATGAAGTAATCAGTACACTTTCTAAAGTGCAAGTTCGTTTGCCTGAAGAAGTTGAAGCTTTAGAGCAACAACGTAAAGAAGAAGCTGAGCGTTTAGCAAGAAGACAACAGTTAAGCCATGAAGCTGGCGCTGAATCATTGATGTCTGAAGCGGAAGCGCAAATAGCAACACAAGGTCATAAAATTGGTCGTAATGACCCATGTCCTTGTGGTTCAGGTAAAAAATACAAACAGTGTCATGGTCGGTTAAAATAATTAATTATTACATCAAACAAGGCGGGGTAACCCGCCTTTTTAACGAAGAAATTATGGAAAAAAAACACCTTTATATCGCTGCTGGAATTATTCGTAATAACGCGCAAAAAATATTTATTACAGAGCGTCCAAGTGGAACGCATATGGCCGGTTTTTGGGAATTTCCCGGGGGAAAACTGGAAAACGGCGAACAACCGCAAGATGCACTTATCCGTGAACTAGAAGAAGAAGTTGGCATTATCGTCACTGAATGTGAGCTTTTTCATTGTGTCGAACACGAATTTGATGAACGTTATGTCACTTTATACTTCTTTATGGTTTCAGCTTGGGAAAATGAACCTTATGGGAAAGAGGGACAAAAAGGGCGTTGGGTCGATCAAAAAGACTTGGTCGCAAGTGAATTTCCTCCAGCTAACCGAGTGATTATTGATATGTTAAACGCAGAAGATATTCACTGAGATTAAGTTAGGGGTTGTTGACGATAAACCGGGGCCGTATCCCAAGGTAAACAGCCATATTAATGTTTTCTTGTTCGTGTAGAAAAATATCATTACTAGCTTATAGCAGCAGGATATTTATCAAAAATGCTTTATATCTCAATCTATCTCAGAGGAATGATTGGGATATAAAGCTCATCATTCATGTTGCTACTGGTCGGGTTGTTCGCTCCAGTTATCGCTGTCAGAAATATCCCCTTGGCTGGTAATACGCTTTTCTTCAGCAGCCCATTCACCTAGGTCAATGAGCTGACAGCGTTTACTGCAAAAGGGCCGATAAGGGCTTTCTTCACCCCAGACCACAACTTTTTGGCAAGTTGGACAATTAACTTCAATTTTCTCAGTCATTTATTACTACCCCTTATTAGCAGCAGGATAATTCAAAGGCCATCGTTGTGGGTACAATACCATTTTCACTGTCAATGTGAAGAAAACGGATAGCAAATCGCGTTTTATGACCTGAAATCTGAGGGAAAATTAATTTATCGCTGGATAACTTCACTCTTAATAACTCTTTGTCTTCAACACTATCTTGATAAAAACCATTATGGCACTCTTTTAGCTCAAAAGCGCCTGCGTGGCGGATTAAGTTCAAGATAGTATCTAATGCATCTTTGAGTGGCATGAGACTCTTTAGCCACTCGCTAATAGCCTGATCTTTTTGTTCTTGTGGCATATGAAGCCATAACTGTAATGTGGGCAGATCGAAACTACAGCATCCACCAGGGATACTTAAGCGCTGGCGCACCATACTAATAATTTTGTCATTTCGTAATTGTTGACCAAATCTAGGCGCCGCGGTGATATTGGTAATCTTAGCCGCAAGATCATCAAGAAGTGTTGAGATCAACTGGTTGTCTGCATTTGGAGCCTCGGCCCATGCAGCTAAACGCTTACGCTGTTTTTCTAGCTCTTTGATCAGATCAGAGCGTACTTCACCTCTATCAAGGATTTCAATTAATTCTGAAACTGAGCGGAAAAAGGCAATACCAGAGGTATAGGATGTAATGTGACTAAGCTCATAAACCTGTTGTAATAGTGTTTCGAGCCTTAACCATGAGCGAATTTTTTCATTCAATGGATACTCGTAAGTGACGAAGTTTACAGTGTTTGATTCACTCATATTTATTTCCTATTTTTGCTGTTGTGCTAACGTCATATACTTTTCGTGCAATGTGGCTACCTTTTCAGCTATGTTTAATTCACCATCATGGTTTGTAATAACATCATCAGCTTGTAGTAAACGGTTTTCTCTGCTGGTTTGGGCTTTCAAAATATTCACTACATGCTCTTCACTCACATTGTCTCTTTGTACCGTGCGTAAAATTTGTTCTTCAGGGGTGACATCAATAACCAGCACCCGATTGGCAAGATGAGCGAGTTTATTTTCAAATAACAGAGGTACAACCCATAACACATAAGGGCTATCGGCCTGCTGTAATTGTTGTTGTGTTTCTTGATGAATTAAGGGATGAAGTAGGGCATTTAGCCATTGTTTCTCGGCGACATCAGAAAAAATAATTTCCCTAAGACGTTGTCGATTGAGAGAGCCATCAGGTTGAATAATGTCTGCGCCATAACGAGAGGCGATAGCTTCAAGGGCTGGTGAGCCAGGCTCGACGACTTTTCTGGCAATAATATCAGCATCAACTAGCGGTATTCCTAGCTTGGCAAAGTGATTCGCAACGGTTGTTTTACCGCTACCGATCCCCCCTGTTAATGCAACAATATAGCTCATATTCTTCTTCATTCTATTGAAAAATAGTAGGTTACACGGATTTTTTTGATTTGTCTTCACTCACAAGATAATACGCACGGTAGGTTTACTGATCTTAACATCCGCAAGTAGTTTTATAGCATAAATAGGCAAAATGCTATCCTATAATTAAGCCATTAAATCCCTGTTATAACATTTCCTAAATTGAAGATAGGGAGGTACATTGCCACCATAATAGTTCCAACGAGGAATGCCATTAGCAATAGTAAGATAGGTTCGAGATTCTTTAATGACTTTTCAGTTAAGCTAGTATGTTGCGTTGAAAAATGTGTAAATAAATACTGTAAGAAGTGAGGAAGCTGACCAGACTCTTCTGCAACAGCGATTAGCTGATGCACAATACTTGGAAAGAAAGCGCTGTTTTTAACGGCAGCAGATAATGACTCCCCTTTTAAAACAGCATGATATACAGAAAGGCTTTCTTTTTTATACAACGGATTATGCAGTGTATCCGCTGTACATTTTAAACATTCTGTTAGTGGCAAACCCGCTTGGAGTGTTGAGGATAAGGTTAAGAAAAAGATATTCAAGTTACTATTTTTGATTAATTTTTTGATAGGTGGAACATAAAATAGCAACGTAATAATGAGTCTTACGGTATTCGCTTTAAATTTCCAAATCAGTAATGAAATAATTAGCGTTATAAGTAAAAAATAAGGGAAATAATCAGTGATCAAATTAGATAAATAGATCATGATTTTTGTGATTAAAGGAAGCTCGTGTTGAAAACTTTGATAAATAGTTTCAAATTGTGGTAACACATAAACCAACATAATGAAGATTAATGCGATAGAAAACAATGTTAATACAATAGGGTATCTAAGTGACTTAGTGATTTTTTTCTTTGTCTCTTCATTGTGTTTTAGCATACCTGCAATGATTTTAAAGTTATTTTCATAATTTCCGGTTTTTTCTGCGACGCTTATTAAACTGATTATGGTGGGGGTGAAGATGTTAGGGTGTTTTCTTAAGCTATCAGAAAACCGATTGCCTTTCTTTAAGTCAGTGATCGTCGATGTGATAATCTTTTGCCAAAATGGTGAGTGTGTGTTTTTTTGCAAAATATATAGACTTTGGAGTAAATTAATACCGGATGATACGAGGGAATTTAGTTGATAGAAAAAATGCGTTCGGTAGTTAATATTGGCTGCGTTGAGAATGAATATGGCTTTTAAACGAATATGAAGTGGAGTTTGTTCCGCTTCTAAGAGTTCAATAAAGGCTGATTTTTTATTTTTAGAAATAATAAAATCTTGGACAATATTATTGTCATGAGATAAAGCAGTATAAGAATAGATAAACATTAAATAATCTCCCCTGTTCCTGTGATAGCATAGAGCTCTTGTAATGTGGTTTCACCTGCTTCAATTAAGTTCAATCCATCCTGAAAAAGTGTTTGAAAATGAGTGATACATTGTTTTCCATGCTGAAAAATCTCAGTCAGTGCATCTTGCCCTAGATACTCATATATGGCGGTTCTCCCCATAAACCCTGCAAAACAGAGATCACATCCCGTGGATGACCACTCTTTAATCGTTTTATTGTCGCTAATTTGTGTATTTTTAGGGTGTGTGACTTTACAGTTTGGGCATAATCGGCGTACCAGCCTTTGTGCAATCACCATTTTTAAGCAAGAACTCAATTGGGATTGACTCACACCTAATTGCGCCATCCTTTCAATGGCGCTAAATGTGCAATTGGTATGTAGAGTTGATAAGACTAAATGGCCTGTTTGTGCGGCTCTGGTTGCTATTTGTGCCGTTTCTTCATCTCGAATTTCTCCTACCATGATAATATCAGGATCTTGCCGGAGTAAGGCTCTTAGTATGTGAGCGAAACTCAAGCCATATTTATCGTTTACTTGAACTTGGTTAATTCCAGATAGTGGGATCTCAATAGGGTCTTCAATGGTAGATATGTTACGTGAAGATTGGTTGAGATACTCTAATGCACTATAGAGCGTGACGGTTTTCCCACTGCCAGTCGGGCCTGTGACAAGAATTAAGCCCTGTGGTTGCAATAGCTCTTTTTTTAAACTTAATAGCAAATTATTGTGCATCCCTATTTGTTCTATAGAATACTTTAGCTGGGTGCTAAGTATCCGTAGAACCAATTTTTCACCATATAATGTTGGTATCGTTGACAGGCGAATACTGTAATTATGCCCTTCGAAATGCCAACTCATTTGCCCATCTTGTGGTAATCGCTTCTCTGCAATATTCAATTTGGCAACTATTTTTATTCGAGCAATAATTTCATTATTGATTTCGAGAGGTGGTGAAGGAATAAAATAGAGCTTGCCATCTACACGTAAACGGATTTTTATCCCTTGTTTTGATGGTTCGATATGAATATCAGATGCGCGTTTTCTTACCGCTGTTTTGAGCATATTCTCTACAAAATCGACGGCGGGTGAACGTGTATCTAGCTGCTCGGCGCCATTAGGTTGATAGTTTGTTTCTGGCTCTTGGATCTCCTCATATTTTTTATTGAAGTAATGATCAATCTTTTCTTTTGGCCAAATGTCATAGCATACCGGCACGCTAGCAATAAAACGTAAAGTAGCAAGTATATTGTCATCTGGCTTTTTAGGTACACCTATAGATAATCTTTTATGATTGTAATCAACAATAATAATATAGTGTTTATCACAAATACTTTTTAATTCTTTAAATATAAAATCTCTTTCCCTGGTGCTATTCATAAACTTACCTTATATTAAAAGATGAAGGTATTTTCACATAATGCTTTTAATTTACTGTCACTATCATGTTCGCAGGCTACTTGCCATTGGAATGGTGAACTATCAGTAGGGATAATTGGGGTTAAAGTCACAGAGAGATTGGCAAGACTCTTATCGGCTATAAAGTTAATAATGCCTGACTTTACATCTATTGTTTTGATATATTTTCCTTTTATATTATTAGGAATATTTTCACTTCCTGCATTACAGCCAGTTAATGAGCCTTTATTAAACGCACAAATTTCAATATTATTCTTATATGGTAAAACTGTTTGTAATACATCGGTTATTGCCGCTTTTTGCATATAACCTTGATATCCCGGTATTGCAATAGCACTTAATATAGAAATTATTGCAATGACAACCATTATTTCAATTAAAGAAAATCCTTGTTGATTCATATAGCCTCCTTGTTGAGTGAGGAGGTATCTTAAATTGTTCCATTTGATTATTTAATCTCTTCAAACCCTGCATACGAGCACCTACGAAAAATTAAAATAAAAAATGTATCGTATTACATTTTCTTGGGAGAAGACTCGCAAAGGTAAATATGGTGGACAATAAAATATCGAGTTAATGAGAAAGTATGATAAAACTAATGAGTAGAAGCGGGGGAAGTAGGGGCTATTTTAGAGAGAATGCTATAAACCTCGCGCAGTGTGGATTGGGATATAAGACGAAAAACCTAAAGGGCTTTAAAGAGTAATCCATCGTTGAACATGACTGACAATCCACATCCGGCATAAGGGAATTATAGGGGGCAATAGCTGAGCTTGTCGTATCAGCCGACAAAGAGCAGTCTTATCCGTCATATCGGCAGTTGCGGGTCGAAAAGTGGAAAGCTTCGCGGTTTATGGCGAGGGGCAGTCATTGTAGAGACTTAAAAGAGTCCATCTAAAGTAGGTTTAAACAGAGATAAGGCACTCAGTTAAGTCGGTTGCACTATAAATTATATTATCTTTTATGTTTTAACAGAGCCTTGAATTGTTGCCAATCAAAATAAGGGCCGGGATCTGTTTTACGGCCGGGGGCAATGTCGCTGTGACCGGTGATGTTATCTTGTAATTCAGGGTATAGCTCAATAAGAGCATGTGTCAGTTTTACTAGCGAATTGTATTGTAAAGGCGTGAAAGGCTCAAAATCCGTGCCTTCAAGCTCGATCCCAATTGAAAAATCATTACATTTTTCTCTACCCTTATAAAGGGATTGCCCAGCGTGCCAAGCTCTTAAATGAAAAGGAACATATTGAATAATCTCGCCATCACGGCGAATTAAACAGTGGGCTGAAACACGAAGGTGTTTGATTTCATCAAAAAAGGCATGCTCTGTTGGGTCGAGTGTTCCAGTAAAAAGCTGGTTGATATAAGGCCCACCAAATTGGCCGGGGGGTAAGCTAATATTATGGATAACTAACAGGGAAGGGATAACGTTCTCAGGGCGCTCATCATGGTGTGGTGAAGGGATATGAGTTACATTTTGTAGCCAGCCATTATGTATTTTTATCTCTGGTAGCATAGTATTCCCGTTTTATTACTCGCTTATATTCGTTATCTTGAGTTGAGAAGATTAGCATATACACAAAATTATTCGAGATGTATGTTTGTAGCGGTGGTTCTATTTTCATACCCAAGCACATTGAGTTGTATGTACTGTAATAGCTTAGATGATTGGGCGATAGCAAGATGAATAACGTGCGCCATAAGGCTTGATACATGATGGGTATAGATGGCAATGGGCACAATAAATTTATTGGAGTGGATTGATGGCGACGAGGCGTTATAGCGAAGAACAAAGACGTGAATTATTGCTTGAAAGGTTAAATAGCGATATTCCATTTATAGTAAGCCACGCGTTAAAAGAAGATCTTGGGCAAACAGTTGATTTTAAGCAAGATATTACGGGGCAGCTTTTACAACCTACTTCACAAGCTAAAGCGCGTATTATTACACGGGAAGAAGGTGTTTTTTGTGGACAAAAATGGTTAGAAGAAGTTTTTAGCCAGCTTGGTGGGCAAGTTAGCATTGTATGGCATGTGAATGATGGAGATAAGGTTGCGCCAAATCAGCTGCTTTGTGAAATGTCAGGGCCTTCACAAGTATTACTCACTGGAGAAAGAACGGCATTGAACTTTATCCAGACATTGTCTTCTGTTTCTACTGTAACTGCTCAGTATGTGGCGAAAATTGAAGGCACAAGAACCAAATTATTAGATACACGTAAAACGATCCCCGGCTTAAGAAGTGCTCTTAAATATGCGGTACTAATGGGTGGGGGTTTTAATCATCGTCTTGGTTTATCAGATGCTTATTTAATTAAAGAAAACCATATCATTTCGGCAGGCTCTGTTGCTCAAGCAGTGGCGTTAGCGAGGCAAGCTCATCCGGAAGTTCCTATTGAGGTTGAAGTTGAAGATTTAACTGAATTACTTCAAGCATTAAAGGCGAATGCAGACATTATTATGCTTGATAATTTCACTGTCACGATGATGAAAGAGGCTGTTGTACTGACAGCGGGTAAAGCCGCTCTCGAGGTGTCTGGTGATGTTACATTAGATACTATCAGAGAATTTGCGGAAACTGGGGTTGATTTCATTTCTGTTGGTGCATTGACGAAACATATTAGAGCGATGGATCTTTCAATGCGTTTTATTGAAGAAAAATAAGCAATATAGCCAGGACTCCCATCGCTAACCTAGTGCCCGATGATGGCCGCATTTAGCAACAACAGAATAAATATTAACCATCATAACTCCCCCTTTCTCATAACAAGAAAGGGGGAAGAGATTTTCTGTTTATTTAGTCACAACAGTGGGCATTTTGCCTTGATTCATGTATGGCAGCAGTAATAGCAAATATGAAAATTGAGAGCCGTTAGCTTAACAAATCCACCTTATTACGCTGTGCATAAAGCTAAAACGAGGGAGTGCTACGCCAACGCTTTTTACTCAGAAAGGTGGGTTTTGAGTATGGCCTTGATATTAGCTTGTTGATTACTAGCTAACGAAAATAAATATTGGAGCGATAGGCCGCGAAAGCGAGCATCGCCGTCTCATGCTAGTAGGCCTCCTAGGTTGAGGCAGGCTTATTTTTTCGTATAGGTAGTATCATCTAGGGCGCTTTGCTGTTTTTTGAACTATTCTAGGTGTATTCATTCCAACTAATTAGCCAGACATTTTTATCTATAAAACGCAGTGCAGTTAGAGTCTAATCAAGATGTAACCTCATCATTAATCGATAGATGAGCCGATTACAGATTTTTATATCGTGTAGCCTTGCTATCTTGGTGAATATAGACAACGCTTACATTGCGTAAAATAACAAATGACGTGAATATTTAACTAGATTGTTAAGGTTGCTCCTTGCGGATCTGCATTTGAAACGGTTATTGTGAGCTAATTTGGTTATTATTCGTTATTATTGAATATTAAAACACTAATGGTTTGGCTATATCGATTCAGTTAGCGTGTTTATAGCATAGAAATTCGCTTCAAATGTTAAATTACCGTGCTGGCAATCGGAGGATTAGTTATCAAAACATGCTAAAATTTAAAAAAATCTGTTAAAATTTGCAGGATTTTATGATTTAGCTCAAGGTCTTTATGGACAGTTAGTGAATACTTTGTTACTTTATTAATCCGTAAAGAAATTGGTATTACCAATTAACACTGAGCAATACCTAATCAATAATTAATCACTAACGATCATGGCAGGTTATGGCTTACGGTAAAATTCGCCAACCAAAATTATCAGATGTTATTGAGCAGCGCCTCGAGCATCTTATTTTCGAAGGGACATTGCGCCCCGGCGAAAAGCTGCCTCCTGAACGTGAGCTGGCAAAACAGTTCGACGTTTCTCGGCCATCAGTGCGTGAAGCTATCCAAACTCTTGAAGCTAAAGGTCTATTATCTCGCCGCCAAGGTGGGGGAACTTTTGTTCAAAAACAGATGTGGCAAAGTTTTAGCGACCCACTAACTGAACTTCTTACGGGGAATCCCGAATCTCAATTTGATCTTCTTGAAACACGCCATGCCCTTGAAGGGATAGCTGCTTATTATGCGGCGTTGCGTGGTACGGATGAGGATTTGGAGCGAATTCGACAAAGCTATGAGCTAATTATTAAAGCTCAACAAAGTGGCGATATTAATGCGGAATCAAATGCGGTTTTGCAATATCAACTGATTGTCACAGAAGCGGCGCATAATGTGGTGATACTGCATTTGCTACGTTGTATGGTGCCAATGTTGGAACAGAATATTCGTCAAAACTTTGAGTTTTTGTATACCCGCAAAGAAATGTATAAAGCAGTTAGTGAACATCGAGCTCAAATATTCTCCGCTATAATGGCAAGAGAGCCTGAGAAGGCAAGGGAGGCTTCCCATCGCCATTTAGCCTTTATTGAAGAGCTACTTTTGGATATTAGTCGTGAACAAACAAGGCGGGAGCGTTCTCTACGTAGGTTGCAGCAACATCCTGAATTAAATTAGTAATGCAGATTACTGACTGCTGCGTCTGCATTACTGTGACTACTCTCTGTGAGAGTTCTAGCGGCAACAACAGCAGGGCCTATCTTCTCGCTATTTTGTAGAAAGTAGCGCGAAGATAGGCTCCACATAAACATTAAAAAATAGATAACAGATAAGGAATACACCATGTCAGATATGTTGAAAAATGACGTGGATCCGATTGAAACTCGCGACTGGCTACAGGCGATTGAATCGGTCATCCGTGAAGAAGGTGTTGATCGTGCTCAGTTCATTATCGAACAGGTATTGAATGAAGCGCGTAAAGGCGGTGTTAACATTGCTGCTGGTGCATCTGGTAGTTCTGATTATATCAACACTATTGCTGTTGAAGACGAGCCTGCATACCCTGGTAACATGGATTTGGAGCGCCGTATTCGCTCCGCAATTCGTTGGAACGCAGTCATGACTGTACTGCGTGCTTCTAAAAAAGACTTGGAGCTGGGTGGCCATATGGCATCATACCAGTCTTCTGCAACTTTATATGAAGTCTGTTTTAACCATTTCTTCCGCGCTCATAACAACAATGATGGCGGTGACTTGGTCTTTTTCCAAGGTCATATCTCCCCAGGGATCTACGCACGCGCATTCTTGGAAGGTCGTTTAACTGAAGAGCAGATGAATAACTTCCGCCAAGAAATTGGTGGTAAAGGTCTGTCTTCTTATCCACACCCTAAATTAATGCCTGATTTCTGGCAATTCCCAACTGTCTCAATGGGTCTTGGTCCGCTAAATGCTATTTATCAAGCGAAATTCTTGAAATATCTTGAAAACCGCGGCCTGAAAGACACTTCAGCTCAAAGAGTGTACGCTTTCTTAGGCGATGGTGAGATGGATGAGCCAGAATCTAAAGGTGCTATCACTATCGCGACACGCGATAAGCTAGATAACCTTGTATTCGTGATTAACTGTAACCTACAGCGTCTAGATGGCCCTGTTACAGGTAACGGTAAAATTGTCAACGAGCTGGAAGGTATCTTTAATGGTGCAGGCTGGCAAGTCATCAAAGTTATGTGGGGCGATCGTTGGGACGAGTTGCTGCGTAAAGACACTAGCGGCAAACTGGTTCAATT
The DNA here is from genome assembly GCF_028482365.1 of Providencia sp. PROV122. NCBI lineage: Bacteria > Pseudomonadati > Pseudomonadota > Gammaproteobacteria > Enterobacterales > Morganellaceae > Providencia > Providencia sp. PROV122. The sequence goes on from NZ_JAMPQI010000001.1 coordinate 329,274, forward strand.
AATGAACGAAACCCTTGATGGTGATTATCAAACATTCAAATCACGTGATGGCGCGTACGTTCGTGAGCACTTCTTCAATCGTTACCCAGAGACTGCTGCATTAGTTAAAGACATGACTGATGACGAAATTTGGGCGCTGAACCGTGGTGGTCATGATCCGAAGAAAGTGTATGCCGCATTTAAAAAAGCAGCAGAAACTAAAGGCAAGCCAACTGTTATTTTAGCTCAGACCATCAAAGGTTATGGTATGGGTGAAACAGCTGAAGGTAAGAACATTGCGCACCAAGTGAAGAAAATGAACATGGACGGTGTTCGTCACTTCCGTGATCAATTCAATGTGCCTGTGGCTGATGATCAACTGGAAAAACTGCCATTTATTACTTTTGATAAAGATTCAGAAGAATACAAATATCTGCATGAGCGTCGTCAAGCTCTAGGTGGTTATCTACCAGCACGTCGTACGCACTTTGATGAGAAATTAGAAATCCCTACGTTATCTGATTTCAGCCAATTGCTAGAAGAGCAATCAAAAGAAATTTCAACCACTATCGCATTTGTTCGTGCGTTAAACGTGATGTTGAAAAACAACTCTATCAAAGACCGTTTAGTGCCAATCATTGCTGACGAAGCTCGTACTTTCGGTATGGAAGGTTTGTTCCGTCAAATTGGTATTTATAGCCCTAAAGGTCAGCAGTATACGCCTCAGGATCGTGAGCAAGTGGCTTACTATAAAGAAGACTCTAAAGGTCAGATCCTACAAGAAGGTATTAACGAGCTAGGTGCAGGTTCATCATGGTTAGCAGCTGCAACATCATACAGCACAAACAACCTGCCGATGATCCCATTCTACATTTACTACTCAATGTTTGGTTTCCAACGTATCGGCGACCTAATGTGGGCAGCGGGTGACCAGCAAGCTCGTGGTTTCTTGATTGGTGGTACTTCAGGCCGTACAACTTTAAATGGTGAAGGCTTACAACACGAAGATGGTCATAGCCATATTCAATCACTGACTATCCCTAACTGTATCTCTTATGACCCTGCTTATGCTTATGAAGTTGCCGTCATTATGCAGGATGGTTTAGAGCGTATGTATGGTGAAAAACAAGAGAACGTGTACTACTACATCACGACTCTGAATGAAAACTATCATATGCCTGCAATGCCTGAAGGTGCTGAAGAGGGGATCCGTAAAGGTATTTATAAACTGGATTCAATCGAAGGCAGCAAAGGTAAAGTTCAGTTGTTAGGTTCTGGTTCTATGATGCGTCATGTTCGCGAAGCAGCTAACATTCTGTCAGCGGAATATGGCATCGGTTCTGATGTGTATAGCGTTACTTCATTCACTGAATTGGCTCGTGATGGTCAAGATTGTGAACGTTGGAACATGCTGCATCCTTCTGAAGCACCACGTGTACCTTATGTTGCTCAGGTAATGAATGATGCGCCAGCCGTTGCATCAACTGACTATATGAAACTGTTTGCAGAACAAATTCGTACTTACGTACCAGCAAGCGATTACCGTGTATTAGGTACTGATGGTTTCGGTCGTTCTGACAGCCGTGAAAACCTACGTCACCACTTTGAAGTGGATACATCTTATGTAATCGTTGCGGCGTTAGGTGAATTGGCTAAACGTGGTGAAGTTGATGTTAAAGTCGTTGAAGAAGCGATTAAAAAATACAACATCAACCCAGAAAAAGTTAACCCACGTCTGGCATAAGAGGTAATAATCAATGTCTATTGAAATCCAAGTGCCTGATATCGGTGCTGATGAAGTTGAAGTCACCGAAGTTATGGTTAAAGTTGGTGATAAAGTAGAAGCAGAGCAATCGCTGATCACTGTTGAAGGCGATAAAGCATCTATGGAAGTCCCATCACCACAAGCAGGTGTGGTTAAAGAAATTAAAATTGCAGTAGGTGATAAAGTCACCACTGGCAAATTGATCATGGTCTTTGAATCCGCAGAAGGCGCGGCTCCGGCTGCGTCAGCAGAAGCACCAGCGGTACCAGCCGCTGCCCCAACAGCAGCAGCTCTGAAAGAAGTGTCTGTCCCTGATATTGGCGGCGATGAAGTCGAAGTGACGGAGATCATGGTAAAAGTAGGTGATACAGTTGCAGAAGAGCAATCGCTGATCACTGTTGAAGGTGACAAAGCTTCCATGGAAGTTCCTGCACCCTTTGCTGGTACTGTAAAAGAGATCAAGATTGCGACTGGTGATAAAGTGAAAACAGGTTCACTGATCATGGTCTTTGAAGTTGCAGGATCAGCACCGGCAGCGGAAGCAGCACCCGCATCGGCACCTGCGTCAGCGCCAGCAGCCTCGGCAATTAAAGATGTTAATGTACCTGACATCGGTGGTGATGAAGTTGAAGTCACTGAGGTTATGGTGAAAGTTGGTGATACTGTTTCAGCTGAGCAATCAATCATTACGGTTGAAGGCGATAAAGCATCAATGGAAGTTCCTGCACCCTTTGCCGGTACCGTGAAAGAGATCAAAATCGCCACTGGTGATAAAGTGAAAACAGGTTCACTGATCATGACGTTTGAAGTTGCAGGTGCAGCACCAGCAGCATCGGCACCAACTGCGTCACCAGCGCCAGCCGCTTCCGCTCCGGCAGCCGCACAGGCGCCAGCACCAGCACCAGCAAAAGCAGCTGATAGCAAAAATGAATTTGTTGAAAACGACGCTTATGTACATGCAACGCCAGTCATCCGCCGTTTAGCGCGTGAGTTTGGTGTTAACCTTGCTAAAGTAAAAGGAACGGGTCGTAAAGGTCGTATTCTGCGCGAAGACGTACAATCTTACGTTAAAGACGCCATCAAGCGTGCCGAAGCACCAGCCGCTGCGGGTGGTGGTTTACCGGGCATGTTGCCATGGCCAAAAGTGGATTACAGCAAGTTCGGTGAAGTTGAAGAAGTTGAACTGGGTCGTATCCAAAAAATCTCTGGTGCTAACCTAAGCCGTAACTGGGTGATGATCCCTCATGTTACGTTGATGGAAGAAGTCGACACTACAGATGTCGAAGACTTCCGTAAGCAGCAGAACAAAGAAGCTGAGAAGAAACAACTCGGTGTTAAAATCACGCCACTGGTGTTTGTGATGAAGGCTGTTGCTCGTGCGCTAGAAGAAATGCCTCGTTTTAATAGCTCTATTTCTGAAGATGGCCAACGCCTATTCATGAAGAAATATGTCAACATCGGTATCGCGGTTGATACGCCAAATGGCCTAGTTGTTCCTGTTATCAAAGACGTGAACAAAAAAGGCATTATGGAACTGTCTCGCGAACTGATGGAAGTTTCTAAGAAAGCGCGTGCAGGCAAATTAACAGCTTCTGATATGCAAGGTGGATGCTTCACTATTTCTAGCCTTGGTGGCATCGGAACAACTGGTTTTGCACCAATTGTTAATGCACCAGAAGTTGCAATTATGGGTCTATCTCGCTCTTCCATCAAACCAGTTTGGAATGGTAGTGAGTTTGTGCCTCGACTGATGTTGCCTATGTCTCTTTCATTCGACCACCGTGTGATCGACGGCGCTGATGGTGCTCGTTTCATCACCCTAGTAGGTCAATTGATGAGCGACATTCGTCGACTGGTGATGTAATAAATTAGGCCGGCTTATTAGCCGGTCTGTTTTATTTAGGCTGGGGCAGAATTTTTTACTGTTCATCCGAAACGTTGCGAGTTACGTCACGTAATGAGCCTTTTCAGGATGTTAACAATTCTGTAAACTGCTCGCGGTGTGTATTTTCCGGTGGAATAATTCGTTTTTCGGCTGCCCCGCTGGACAAAACAAAAAGAGGTCATGATGAGTACTGAAATTAAAGCCCAAGTAGTGGTACTTGGTGCAGGCCCTGCAGGGTATTCTGCGGCTTTCCGTTGCGCTGACTTAGGTTTAGATACTGTTTTAGTAGAACGTTATTCAACTCTGGGTGGAGTTTGTTTGAACGTTGGTTGTATTCCTTCTAAAGCACTATTGCACGTTGCTAAAGTGATTGAAGAAGCTAAAGCGTTGGCTGAACATGGTATTGTTTTTGGTGAGCCAAAAACCGATATTTCTAAAGTTCGCCTGTGGAAAGAGAAAGTGATTAACCAGCTGACTGGTGGTCTAGCTGGTATGGCAAAAGGCCGTAAAGTAAACGTTGTGAACGGTCTTGGTAAATTTACTGGTGCTAACACACTGGTTGTTGAAGGCGAAAACGGTAGCACAACTATCAACTTTGATAATGCGATTATTGCTGCGGGTTCACGTCCTATTCAGTTACCATTCATTCCTCATGAAGATCCACGTATTTGGGATTCGACAGATGCGTTAGAGCTAAAAGAAGTTCCAGAGCGTCTGCTTGTTATGGGTGGTGGTATCATCGGTCTGGAAATGGGTACTGTGTATCATGCTCTGGGTTCTCAGATTGATGTTGTTGAGATGTTTGACCAAGTCATCCCTGCGGCTGACAAAGATGTGGTTAAAGTCTTCACTAAACAAATCAGCAAGAAATTTAACTTACTGTTAGAAACCAAAGTGACTGCCGTTGAAGCAAAAGAAGATGGTATTTATGTCACAATGGAAGGTAAAAAAGCACCTGCTGAACCACAACGTTATGACGCAGTTCTGGTCGCGATTGGTCGTGTTCCAAATGGTAAAAACCTTGATGCTGGTAAAGCGGGTGTTGAGGTTGATGACCGTGGCTTTATCCATGTTGATAAGCAAATGCGTACTAATGTACCTCACATTTTTGCAATTGGTGACATCGTTGGTCAGCCAATGTTGGCGCACAAAGGTGTTCACGAAGGTCACGTAGCGGCTGAAGTTATCTCTGGCCTGAAACACTACTTTGATCCAAAAGTTATTCCATCAATCGCTTACACTGAGCCAGAAGTGGCTTGGGTTGGTTTAACTGAGAAAGAAGCGAAAGAGAAAAATATCAGCTATGAAGTTGCAACATTCCCATGGGCAGCATCAGGCCGTGCGATTGCATCTGACTGCGCAGAAGGTATGACTAAGCTGATTTTCGACAAGCAATCTAACCGTATTATCGGTGGTGCTGTTGTCGGTGTTAATGGTGGTGAACTTCTGGGTGAAATTGGCCTTGCAATTGAAATGGGCTGTGACGCAGAAGATATCGCATTGACTATCCACGCTCACCCAACGCTGTATGAATCAATTGGTATGGCAGCGGAAGTCTTTGAAGGTAGCATCACTGACTTACCAAACGCAAAAGCGAAAAAGAAAAAATAATTTCTTAAGTCGCCTTAATAAACGGCCTCTCTAGTTGGCTGTTTATGACCAAAGAGCATAAAGCCAATGTGGAAACACATTGGCTTTTTACTTTTTCAAATATAAGCAGAGAGTCATATATATTTATCCTCTTATTTAAGTTGTGTTTATATTCTTAAGGAAAAAATTATCAACAATAATGTTTAGATGACTAATGGAATATTAAATTCTCATTTTTTATTCTGTTTTTATTTATATCTAATAAAGGGATGTGCATTTGATAACACGTAAATACGTAAGTCATGGCAAATTGGATTATTGTTTATACGTTCCGTAACTTACCTTCAATTGTGAACGAACCTGACATATCATTATCGATTATGGGTACTCACATAAATAAGCTAATTCAATGAAACTAATACCGACTGCTATTTTAATCCATGTTCCTGACGTTGCTATCGGCTTAGCTTGGTATCAACAAGCCTTTCCACAGGCGGTTGCCGAATATCTACCAGAGTTTGATTTTACCGTATTACACGTAGGGAATTTCACTATCGAGGTTGTCCAAGCTGACGCAAAGGTCTGTGAAGGCAAACGAGGCACAGTATTATATTGGCAGGTGGAATCTTTCGATTTAGCGGTTGAGCATTTATCTAAATTAGGTGCAAAACGGTATCGAGGGCCGATGTTAATAGAAGGTAACAAACGAATGTGTCAGCTTGAAGATCCGTTTGGTAATTTAATTGGATTAAAAGGGCAATAAAATCAATTAAAACCTTTAAAAAAATTAAAGCCAATCGTAATGATTTGCCTTATCAATTAGTAACGTAAATAAAATTACGATAAAAATATAATTTGTGATATGAGAGGTAAAAACACATCAAAAAGGGTGCGTTAAATGCGTAAATGCATTATAAAAAGTGAGGTTTTATCTGCTTTTTATAACTCTTTATAGTATCTTAAGCTAAAAAATAACCCGAAATTAATGGTTAAGGCTTAAAGTAAGCAGAGGGATGTTGCTTTCTTGTGAATGAATTAACATTTCGTTTAAACTCTGCTATGCTGAACGCCCGAAGCTGGGCATAATTTTACTGCCATTGAGATTATGCGAGCAAGTTCCTCTGACCTGGCACCGGATGATGATTTTTTCAAGATGGTGCAGACAGCCGGGTATATAAATTACAATGAAGCGAGGAGAACGTCGTGCTAGAAGATTACCGTAAGCACGTAGCCGAGCGTGCCGCTCAAGGGATTGTCCCTAAGCCATTAGATGCTGCGCAAGTTGCTGCATTAGTAGAATTACTGAAAAATCCACCTAAAGGTGAAGAAGATTTCCTATTAGACCTGCTGACCAACCGTGTGCCCCCCGGTGTTGATGAAGCAGCGTATGTCAAAGCGGGCTTTTTAGCCGCTATCGCGAAAGGTGAAACTACCTCTCCTCTTATCAGCCCAGAAAAAGCCATTGAACTGCTCGGTACAATGCAGGGCGGGTACAATATTCATGCGCTAATTGAAGCTTTGGATGATGCTAAGCTAGCACCAATCGCGGCTAAAGCACTTTCCCATACTTTGCTCATGTTTGATAACTTCTATGATGTAGAAGAAAAAGCAAAAGCAGGGAATGAGTACGCGAAACAAGTTATTGAATCATGGGCAAATGCTGAATGGTTCATCGAGCGTCCTGAGCTGGCTGAAAAGCTGACTGTGACTGTATTTAAAGTTACAGGTGAAACTAACACAGATGACCTGTCTCCAGCTCCGGATGCATGGTCTCGCCCTGATATTCCGCTTCATGCCCTAGCTATGCTGAAGAATGCTCGCGATGGTATTGAGCCGGATGAGCCAGGTAATGTCGGGCCAATTAAACAGATTGAAGCCCTGAATAAGAAAGGTTTCCCGTTGGCCTATGTTGGCGACGTTGTGGGCACAGGCTCTTCTCGTAAATCAGCAACTAACTCTGTGTTATGGTTTATGGGGGATGATATTCCGTTTGTTCCTAACAAACGTGGTGGTGGTGTTGTACTTGGTGGTAAAATCGCCCCTATTTTCTTCAATACCATGGAAGATGCCGGCGCGTTACCTATTGAAGTGGACGTATCTAAGCTGAATATGGGCGATGTTATTGATATCTACCCATATAAAGGTGAAGTGCGTAACCATGAAACGGGTGAGTTACTGGCAACATTTGAACTGAAAACGGATGTATTGATTGATGAAGTCCGTGCTGGCGGTCGTATTCCATTGATTATTGGCCGTGGTTTAACGGCTAAAGCGCGCGAATCACTTGGCTTAGAGCCAACTAACGTATTCCGTCATGCGAAATCTGTTGCACAAAGCAATCGTGGTTTCTCTTTGGCTCAAAAAATGGTTGGTCGTGCTTGTGGCCGCCCAGGTATTCGCCCAGGTGAATACTGTGAGCCTAAGATGACTTCTGTTGGCTCGCAAGATACCACAGGCCCAATGACACGCGATGAGCTAAAAGACTTAGCTTGCCTAGGGTTCTCCGCAGATTTAGTTATGCAATCATTCTGCCATACTGCGGCATATCCAAAACCCGTTGATGTGACTACGCACCATACATTACCTGATTTTATTATGAATCGTGGTGGTGTTTCCTTGCGCCCAGGCGATGGCATCATTCACTCATGGTTGAACCGTATGTTATTGCCAGATACTGTCGGTACGGGTGGTGACTCGCATACCCGTTTCCCAATCGGTATCTCTTTCCCAGCAGGTTCTGGTTTGGTGGCATTTGCAGCAGCAACAGGTGTAATGCCGCTTGATATGCCTGAATCTGTTTTAGTGCGCTTTAAAGGAGAAATGCAACCGGGCATCACGCTTCGTGATCTTGTTCATGCTATCCCTTTATATGCAATCAAAGAAGGCTTACTGACTGTTGAGAAAAAAGGTAAGAAGAATATTTTCTCTGGTCGTATTCTTGAAATTGAAGGGTTGCCTGAGCTAAAAGTTGAGCAAGCATTTGAATTAGCAGATGCTTCCGCAGAGCGCTCAGCAGCAGGCTGTACGATTAAACTGGATAAAGCACCAATTATTGAATATCTCCAGTCAAACATTGTTCTGCTGAAATGGATGATCTCAGAAGGGTATGGTGATCGCCGTACCATTGAGCGTCGTATCAAAGGAATGGAAAACTGGTTAGCTGACCCGCAGCTTCTTGAAGCAGACGCTGATGCAGAATATGCCGCAGTGATCGAAATCGACCTAAATGAGATCAAAGAGCCTATCTTATGTGCTCCTAACGACCCTGATGATGCACGTTTGCTGTCTGATGTTCAAAATGAAAAAATCGATGAAGTCTTTATCGGTTCTTGTATGACAAACATTGGTCACTTCCGTGCGGCAGGTAAGCTGTTAGATCAGCATAAAGGGCAGCTACCAACACGCCTATGGGTTGCTCCACCAACTAAGATGGATGCAGCACAATTGACTGAAGAAGGTTATTACAGTGTGTTTGGTAAGAGCGGAGCACGTATTGAAGTGCCGGGATGCTCTTTGTGTATGGGTAACCAAGCACGTGTTGCAGATGGGGCAACCGTTGTTTCAACCTCAACACGTAATTTCCCGAACCGTCTTGGTACAGGGGCAAATGTATACTTGGCTTCGGCTGAACTTGCTGCTGTCGCATCTTTGCTCGGTCGTCTCCCTACGCCTGCTGAGTATTTGCAGTTTATGGATAAGGTCGATGAAACTGCTGAGGATACTTACCGTTATCTGAACTTTGATCAGTTAGAGCAATATACTGAAAAAGCAGATAGTGTTATCTTCCAAACAACAGTTTAATTTAGCGATTTAGCAACAAATCAAAAGCCCTGAATTTAATCAGGGCTTTTTTTATGGTCGCTAATTAGGGTGTTAGTAACTTGATTAGCCGATTTGATAGGCGATAGTAACAGTGAGGAAAAATGTCGCTAATCGCTCGATAGGAAGCGCAATAGATCCTTTATCGTTTGGTGGATGATGAAGGGGAATCTATATAGTTAATGCATAAAAAGTGGTTTTAAGTGATACAGAGGAGTAATTCGGTTAGATCGTAAGCGTCGAATACGCAATATTGTGACAGAGTATGCGGATATTTTGTTGTAGATCTATATCGATATCACTCTAAACTGTTATCTTTTTGGCTAATTAATATTCATTAATTTCAATCTTGGTATGATTACTTTTTAAAACGACTAGCTAAAAAAGACTATTTTATCATTATTTGAAATTCTTAATTTGAATATTAAAAAAAGAAAAAAGATTATCTTTTTATTGATTATATTAATTTGATGATGCTTATTTGATATTGAAACAATATTACTCGTTGCATTGAAGGCTATATTTATCATGTTTTTATTTTAAAAAGTCATAATAATCAAAGAGGTGTGGTATTTTTTTAACTTGGTTGTTTTATTTATGCAAATAATTACTCGCGTTGCGAGTTAAAATTGAAAGATTATATTATAAAGTATTAAACTACATTAAATTAGATATTTTGTTCTTTTCTTTAGTTCTTATTGTGATTTGTTTGGAGTTATTTTCTTATCAATCTTGATTGGTATGAGTGACTATTACTATATTCTATTGTTTTTAATGGTGAAATAAATTGTTACATCTATGACTCCTTTGGTGAGTGTGCAATTTACTCGAATTAGGTGTAATGTTAATTATAAAAAAGTTATCTATAATACTTACATCTGAAAAACAGTATTTCGTTGAGATGTTTTAAAGATGCATAAAAATAGAATGTGTTATCATAATTAGAGGTAATTAATATCGGCAGTAAAAATATTTTTATAACTCTTATTAAGATAAGTAATAATAATAATTAAAATATTTTTTTATATATTTACTAATATAAGTATTGGTAATGGATTCTATTTTTCTTTATTTTGTTTTTTATTATAGAAGGTTAATCATGTTTAAGAAAACATTATGTGCACTGTCGTTAATTTCTGTTTCATATGCGGCATTCTCTGCACCTGTTGCTAATTTAAAAGTTACGGGCTCGATTACGCCACCAACATGTACTATCGATAACCAAAATGAAGTGGATGTTGAATATAAATTTGATACAGCGCCAAGTATGTTCCCTTTATCAGGTAACTTAACGTTAACGCCAGTATCGAAAAAAATTGAGATAGTGTGTGATGCAACAACGTATTTAAGCTTTGAAGCTAAAGATAACCGCAGTGATAGCCCTATGACGGCTGCTGATACCAACTTTGGATTAGGTAAATTTGGTACAGACGGCAGTAAAAATATTGGTTTTTATACCATCAATATGAAAAACGCGACGGTGAAAGCAAACAGTGAAGATGCAGGAAAGCAGACAGGGATCCGATCAGGCACGCTTTTCTCTGCCGCACAGGCCTTGGTTAAAAAGACAGGCAAAACAGCGTGGGCAATATCATCAACACAATTAGCCTCAGGACAAATCTTTGCGGCTGATTTTGAAGTTACCCCAACATTGAGCGAAGACTTAAAGAATAGCTCGGGTGATGTGTCTTTAGATGGCCACGCGGTACTATCATTTGGTTTTGGTATCTAACGTGATTCTAAGATAGGTCATCTATTTGGCCTATCTTAATTATCGAGGTTGTTAACTGAGTATGAAAAACACAATTAAGTATTTAGGTTTACTACCATTACTAGCGGTTAGCTTTAGTTATGCAGATACAAATGCCAATTTGAAAGTATCTGGTGATATTAAGCCACCAACCTGTATGGTTAATGGAGAAGAGCAAACCAATATCATATATGACATGGGAAAACTCTCTGTTGATGTTATACCTATGTCGAGCATGTATATTTTTCCCGAAAATTCGAAAGTAAAAAATACCGTTACGGTGACATGTGATGCTCAAACATATTTAATATTTATGGCGACAGATACCTACCAAGGTTTGAGTTTACCTTCAACACCGGTATCAAGCTCGTATTCACATAAATATTTTCATATTAATGGGGGTAAACCGGCCGCACTTGGTGGTGTCTCATTTTTAGTAAAAGATGCTAAGGTCGATAATAATTCTGGATATGTTCGCCGTTTATATAATTCAACACATGCCACTTCTAGGCTTGGAGATTATGTATTGACTAAAGGTGAATACTATGGATGGTCTAATACTAAGCATGAAGCCGGGGGTAAAGATGCATTTATGCAATCATTAATACCTGGAAAAGTCTTTTCAGCGAGTTTTGAACAAGACAGTGTATTTATTAACTCACGAGATGATTTAGCTAAAGCAAATATTGAACTTAATGATGAACTTAATTATAACGCAGAAGCTGTAATTACATTTAGCTTTAGTCTTTAATAATGAAAAAAATGGGCATGTATCTTATGCGGATAATATTATATCAACTTACAGTAGTGTTAATGTTCTATTTTTGTGATTATTCAAATGCTCAGGGCGTATATAGGCAAAATATAATCACCGATATTGTGACACCTCCAAGTTGTGAAATTATCCCACCAAATAACGGGAACTATCAATTTTCCCAGTTACATGCCCATTATTTTAAATTAAACAAAGTCACAGCGCTTCCAGAATTAAAACAAACATGGCAAGTGATGTGCAATACACCGATAAATTTATTTTTAAAAATTATTGATAATCGTCATGATTCCTCCCGTATGGATGATGAAAGCTATTTTGGGTTAGGTAACGTAAATGGTTCAGGGAAAATAGGTGATTATCGATTAACGTTGAGTCATGCCAATGTTGATAATGAAAAAGCGGAGTTGTTTTTAAGCGAAAATTTATCAGGAACAAGAACATCTGCTATAACGGTGAAAAAAAATAGAACCTATGGTTGGTTAACGGGTGAAAGTCATATTGCCTCGGGAAAATTATTTTCTGTTGATATTACTGTTTCGCCTAAACTTAATTCTTTAAAAGAAACCCATGGGCCTATTGTTAATGGTGCTGAATTAGACGGTAATGCTGAATTGATTTTTTCATTTGGCATTTAATGCCTGAACACATTAATTATAATTAAGCAATGAGCATGTATGTTATATACTAATAAAAAAACACGACGTTACTATTTTTTTATGGCTTTAATATTCATGTTATATAATGAGTATTCATATTCATCAAATCAAGATAATGCTGATAAAAACTCAAAAGTGAATTTTGATATTGATTCATTAAAGGCACTTGGTTACGGTGAAGAAGTCGCTGATTATTTTATGCAAGGGAGCCAATTTCTTCCTGGTAACCATGATGTCACAATACAATTAAATGGTGATCAAACTTATTCTGTTAATGCCAAAATAGATGATAGTGGTCATCTTTGCCTTGATGATAGTTTGCAGAAGACGTTGAGATTAAAATCGACAAATTTAGAAGATGGATGTCATGTTTTTCAAGATGTCTATCCTGATTCACGGGTGGTAATGCGACCTAATGAGTTTGCTATTGATATTACAGTCGCTGAAAACAACTTTGATCCTAAGTTGCTAGGTCGTGAATTGACTTATGGTGGCTTTGGTTTAGTTAATAACTATCGAATTTACGGTATGCATATTAATGGCCATAATAACCAAGAGTTTTATCAAGGTGAATTTGAAACGGGAGCAAACTGGAATAACTGGGTTTTACGCAATAATAGTAGTTTTTCTTCAAGTAAAGGGAACTCAGAGTATCAATTTAATGAAACAGTATTATCGCGTAGTATCGAGTCATTAAAGTCTCAATTTGAAATAGGTCAACTGAATAGCCGAGGCAGTTATTATTCTGGTATACCAGTTAATGGCATTCAACTCTATTCGGACAGTGCATTACAGCTTAATAATCGATTAGTTGTACCGATAGCTGGTTTTGCAAATTCGCCATCAACCGTAGAGGTTCAGCAAAATGGTCGTCTGCTCTATCGAACAATAGTGCCTGCTGGTCCTTTTGAACTAAATAGAATTAATAATATTATCAATGGAACACCAGTTGATGTAACAGTTATTCAAGATAATGGTGAGCGTCAGAAATATCAAGTAATGACCTCAAATCAAGCAACTGAAAATTTATCACCTTTATCTTATCAATTTTTTATTGGTAAATATCGTACAGTCAATAGTGTTCAAGAAAGTGATAATCCTTTAATTAGTAGTTTGGAAGCAAGCGCACAATATAAAAAAATAGATTATTCAGCAGGGGCTTTATATTCAGATAAATATCAATCTGTAAGTGGTGGTGTTCATTCTTCATTTGGAGAAAAACTACTCATTAATGGTGGAGGCAATGTTTCAATTTCTCGTAATGATGAAAAAGAGGGAAGCCAGTTAGACTTTAATACATCGTTGGCCAAAGGTGCCGCATCATTGGGAGTCTCATTTCTATATCGCAGTCATGAGTATCCGACGTTAGATAGTACATTAGAAAAACAGCAACCAATATTGGATGAAGATGCATGGAATTTACCATGGTTTAGTCGAGACCTTCAGACTTCTTCTTCACTTTATACAAGTTGGGGTGATATTAACTGGGGAAGTTTTAGCTATAGTTTAAATTATAACCATTATTATGGAGACGGTTCAGATACAGTAAGTCATTTAGTCGGTTATAGCAGAAAGATCGGTGATGTCTCATTAAATTTATCTTTTCAGTCTGGAACAGATCAAGACAATCGCTTTTATCTGAATGCATCAATCCCAATAAATAGCCGTTCAAGTGCAAGTATACAAAGCCAATATTACGATGACCGTAGTACTTTAATGGCGAATTATAACTATAGACAGAATGATAGGTGGAATTACTCTATCGGTGCAGGTCGTAGCAGTGATGTAAATCGTGTTAACGGGAGCATTAATAATACGAATGCTTATACACAATTATCATTAAATGCTTCCATGACTGAAAATAATGTTTACTCATTTATGTCATCTGCTACAGGCGCTATTGCTTATTCAAATGGGCTAGTTGCAACCTCTTCAGTGCCATTAAGTAATACTTTTGGGATTATATATATTCCAAATCAACCAAATGTTAAGGTGAGTGCGTTAGGCAGTGGTTCAACAATCACGAATCATTTTGGTACGGCTGCCATTTCGTCATTACCAACAAATAGGAAAACAACGGTTCAATTGAACACGCAAGATTTACCGTTAAATATTCGGCTTGATACCACTTCGTTCGATGTTGCAGTTGCTAGAGGAAGTGTTATTACAAAAGAAATTAAAGCTACCGAAATGAGACAGTTATTACTGAGTATTACGCTTAAAAACGGTCAAAAAGCACCTAGTGGTGCAAGCTTAATAAATAAAAAAGGAAAGTATGTCAGTGCCATTATGGGTGAAGGGAATACTTTTTTAACTAACGAACAAATTGGTGATGAATTAATTCTTCGTTCGCCAAACTCAGATGATTGTATTGTGAAATACACAGTACCAGAACATTTTTCATCTGAGTTGCTTTATGAAGAAGTAGACGCAATATGTCAATAAGTCATCAAAAAACTAAACATAGATTTTGATAAAGAGGTTATTTATGAAAAAAATATTTGCAACTATTCTTTCAAGCTTTTTATTAATAGTGAGCACAAATGTTCATGCAAGTTTCCAATTAGAAACCATGACTGTAATATTAGATGCAGGAGAAGGGCGAAAGGTTTTTAATGTTAAAAATACCGGTAATTCACCTATTTTATTATCAACCAAAGTTGAAGAGCTAGATGGTTCAACAAAACTTGCTGGTGATATTATGATTTCGCCACCGATTGTTCGTATTGAACCTCAACAAAGTCAACAAATTAATTTTATTTTGAAAAAAGGCGTTGATATTTCCGATGAAGTAATTTTAAAAGCATCATTTCAAGGTATTGGGGCAAGTAAAGAGAATGTCACTAAAATGCCTATTCGTCAGGATGTGGCAATGTTAGTTTCTCCTGCTAATATGAAAGTGAGCCAAACACCTTGGGACGCTCTTTCAGTGAGCCAAAAAAATAATCAGTTAACATTAAAAAATAATGGAAAGCAAGTCATTAGGTTATCACCCTCATTTAAAGTTTTACCGAGTAACGAAGATTACGCGCTAGACCAGTTTTATATCAGACCTGGTGAAAGCAAAGTTGTCAATATTAAAGGTAATGCAACGAGTATATCTATCTCCCCTTTAAGTCGTTATGGATTTAAAATGAGTGATAACGCTATTTTAGCTGTGGAACACTAATTCCCTATTATAGGCAATTAGATATTAAGGCCCATTTATCTTTAGCATATTGAATGGGGTTTAATTTTTCAGGATATATAGTAAAAGGGTAATTTAACCTTGAATAATGTAATACCTAAAAACTTTTTCACCAAAGTGATTGGTGAAGAAATTAAGAGATTGCGAAAAGCAAGTTCATTTTCAGGGACAAAAATGGCGAGTGAATTAGGCATTTCGCAGCAACAATACTCTCGATATGAAAGGGGGGTTAATACAATATCTGTTGATGCTTTACTAAATATATTGTGCATTCTTGATTGCGATGTGAGTTCCTTTTTTTCATATCTGCGTCAGCAGATAGAAAAAGATAATCATGAATTGTATGATACATTAAAGCCATTGTTTTATAACTTTGAGACTCATACAGAGATAGAAAAGTATTTTTTAAAAAGAGGCCTTTAAATTTAAAGATAGAGTCGGTTTGCTTTGGAACAGCCTAATTTTATCAAGGTGGCAAGTTTATACGGCTTATGCCACCTTGATATTAACTGGGGAAATTCATGCTTTACCTATAATTGACTGCCTGAGATTGAGTAAAACCGACTTTATCATCTAGAGTTTTGTAGTGATAAGATAAAAAATCGTGATAGTCTTTTTATACTAAAGGAAATAGGCAAGGTAAACTTGATGTTGAAACAATATTACTCGTGATATTGTGTATTACCTTGACGATACTTCTTCTAAAGTGATTAATAATCATAGGGATAAAGGTTATTATTATGAAGTGTTTTTCCAATGTGAATAATTACTCTCTAACCGAGTTGAAATTAAAAGGATTTATGTTTAATTATTAAACTACATTAAATTAGGTATTTTATTCTTTTCTTTAGTTCTTATTATGATTTGTTTGGAGTTATTTCCTCATTAATCATAGGTGCGATAGCTAGATGTTAATCTACTTTATTGTTTTTAATGATGAAATAAAATGTTACATTTGTGATTTTTTAGGTTAAAGTGCGGTTTACTCGATTTTGGTGTAATGATAATTATAAAAAAGTTATCTATAATACTTACATCTGAAAAACATTATTTCAGTAAGATATTTTAAAATTACATAAAAGTAGAATGTTTTATCATATTTAGAGGTGTTTAATACCAGTAACCAAAATTATTTATTATAGCTCTTGTTAAGCTAAGAAATGACAGCGAGTTTAAATATTTTTCTCTATGTATTACTAATATAAATGTTGGTAATAGATTCTATTTTTCTTTTTTTGTTTTTTATTATAAGAAGGTTAATCATGTTTAAGAAAACATTATGTGCACTGTCGTTAATTTCTGTTTCATATGCGGCATTCTCAGCACCTGTTGCTAATTTAAAAGTCACGGGCTCGATTACGCCACCAACATGTACTATCGATAACCAAAATGAAGTGGATGTTGAATATAAATTTGATACAGCGCCAAGTATGTTCCCTTTATCAGGTAACTTAACATTAACGCCAGTATCGAAAAAAATTGAGATAGTGTGTGATGCAACAACGTACTTAAGCTTTGAAGCTAAAGATAACCGCAGTGATAGCCCTATGACGGCTGCTGATACCAACTTTGGATTAGGTAAATTTGGTACAGACGGCAGTAAAAATATTGGTTTTTATACCATCAATATGAAAAACGCGACGGTGAAAGCAGACAGTGAAGATGCAGGAAAGCAGACAGGGATCCGATCAGGCACGCTTTTCTCTGCCGCACAGGCCTTGGTTAAAAAGACAAACAAAACAGCGTGGGCAATATCATCAACACAATTAGCCTCAGGACAAATCTTTGCGGCTGATTTTGAAGTTACCCCAACATTGAGCGAAGACTTAAAGAATAGCTCAGGTGACGTGTCTTTAGATGGCCACGCGGTATTATCATTTGGTTTTGGTATCTAACGTGATTTTAAGATAGGCCATCTATTTGGCCTATCTTAATTTTCGAGGTTGTTAATTCATGATGAAAAACACAATAACATGTTTGGGCTTATTGCCGTTATTGGTAGCGGGTTTAAGTTACGCAGATACAAATGCTAATTTGAAAGTATCTGGTGAAATTAAGCCACCAACATGCTTTATCAATAATCAGAATGAAGTAGATATTGTATATAATTACACGATATCGCCAGAAATGCTTAACCGTTCAGAAAAAACACCTTTAGATAAACAAAAGAAAAGAATCGAAATAGTGTGTGATGCTACAACTTACTTAAGCTTTGAAGCCAAAGATAACCGTATTGATAGCGTTTCTTCAGAACAAGGTCATATTTTATTTGGATTAGGTACATATGGTACTGATAATAAAGAAAATATTGGTGCTTATACCATTACAATGTCAAATGCGACTGTTAAAGCGAATAGTGAAGAAGCCGACAAAAACGTTTTAATATCGACAGGAAATACCGTTAAGTCAGAAATTTCGGTAGAGCAATCGAAAAAAATAGCTTGGGCTGAAACATCGACAAAATTAGCACCAGGAAAAATTTTTGCTGCTGATTTTGAGGTTTATGCGGTATTAAATATAATCAGAACAGATGATATTGAGGATATATCTCTAGATGGTAGTGCGACATTATCATTTGGTTTTGGTATTTAATTTTATTTTAAATAGGTTAGGTAATTGACCTATTTAACTTATTGAGATTGTTAATTCATGATGAAAAACACAATAAAATGTTTGGGCTTATTGCCGTTATTGGTAGCAGGTTTAAGTTATGCAGATACCAGTGCCAATTTGAAAGTATCTGGTGATATTAAGCCACCAACATGCTTTATCAATAATCAGAATGAAGTAGATATTGTATATAATTACACGATATCGCCAGAAATGCTTAATCGTTCAGGAAGAACATCTTTAGATAAACAAAAGAAAAGAATCGAAATCGTATGTGATGCAACGACTTACTTAAGTTTTGTGGCTCATGATAATCGCATTAGTCCTAGCGACGCAGCATTATTATTTGGATTAGGTACATATGGTGCTGATAATAATGAAATTGGTGTTTATAGCATTACAATATCAAATGCGACTGTTAAAGCGAATAGTGAAGAAGATGCTAAACGTGTTTTAGTGTTACCAGAAGGAAGCAAAGCCGTAGCAGAAACCTCGATAGCGAAAATGAAAAAAACAGCTTGGGCTGAAACATCGACAAAATTAGCACCAGGAAAAATTTTTGCGGCTGATTTTGAGGTTTATGCGGTATTAAATATAATCAGAACAAATAATATTGAGGATATATTTCTAGATGGCAGTGCGACATTATCATTTGGTTTTGGTATTTAATTTTATTTTAAATAGGTTAGATAATTGACCTATTTAACCTATTGAGATTGTTAATTTACGATGAAAAGCACAATAACATGTTTGGGCTTATTGCCGTCATTGGTAGCAGGTTTAAGTTATGCAGATATCAGTGCTAATTTGAAAGTATCTGGCGATATTAAACCACCAACATGCTCTATCAATAATCAGAATGAAGTGGATATTGAATATCGATTTGATATCGCTCCAGAAATGTTTCCTAGTTCAGATATCTTATATTTAGATGGTGAAACGAAAAGAATTGAAATAGTGTGTGATGCTGCCACTTATTTAAATTTTATAGCCAAAGATAATCGTAGTGATAGTGTCATAAATCCAGGCGATATCTTCTTTGGTTTAGGTAAATATGGTGCTGATAATAGCCAAAATATTGGTGTTTACACTATTACAATGTCAAATGCGACTGTTAAAGGAAATAGTGATGAAGGCGCTAAAAAAGTCTCTGTGTTGGCTGCGGGAGGGAGCGCTGTGCCAGAACTTTTAATAAGCCAATCGAAAAAAACAGCTTGGGCTGAAACATCGACAAAGTTAGCATCAGGACAAATTTTCGCGGCTGATTTTGAAGTTAAGCCAATGTTTTATGGTGAGGTAAAAGAGAGTGCTGGTGATGTATCCCTAGATGGCAGTGCGACATTATCATTTGGTTTTGGTATTTAATTTTATTTTATTCTAATCGGGTTAGGTTGTTGACCTATTTAAATTATTAGGGGCGTTAATTTAATATGAAAAATACAGTAAAATGTTTAGGTGTATTACCATTATTAGCCGCTGGTTTAAGCTATGCAGATACAAATGCTAATTTAAAAATATCTGGTGATATTAAGCCACCAACCTGTATGGTTAATGGAGAAGAGCAAACCAATATCATATATGACATGGGAAAACTCTCTGTTGATGTTATATCTATGTCGAATAGATATATTTTCCCGGAAAACTCAAAAATAAAAAATACGGTTACAGTGACATGTGACGCAGAGACTTATTTACTATTCATGGCGACGGATCTTTATGAAAGCTTAAATTTACCTTCGACGCCAGTAAGTCCTGATATTGCACATAAATATTTTCATATTAATGGGGGTAAACCGGCCGCACTTGGTGGTGTCTCATTTTTAGTAAAAGATGCTAAGGTCGATAATAATTCTGGATATGTTCGCCGTTTATATAACTCAATACATTCAACAGCGGGTCTTGGGCAATATGTGTTAACTAAGGGGGAATATTATGGATGGTCTAAGGCAAATGGTGAATCAATAAGTAAGAATGAATTTATGAGGTCATTAATACCAGGGAAAGTATTTTCAGCAAATTTTGAACAAGAGAGTATGTTTATTAACTCACGAAATGATTTGGCTAAAGCAAATATTGAGCTTAATGATGAAGTTAATTATAATGCAGAAGCTATAATTACTTTTAATTTTAGTATTTAATAATAAAAAATGGGATTTGTATTTTATGCGGGGAATCTAATGTTAACTTATGCCTGTATAAATTTTTGATTATCTAAATGATTTTGTACAGATAAAATATAATCAAAATATTGTGAAATCATTTTTCCAAGCAGTATAATTTATCAAAATTCACAGTTACATATCCATTGTTATTAAGTAATATAAATAAAAATCAGGCACTCGATATCTCATGGCATAGTGTATTGGGGACAGCTTAATTTTTGATTAGGTAGCCAGTCTGTACGACTCGTGCTACCTTTGTACGAATTTAGCAGTAGTATATGGCTATATATAATTTGCTATCTCAATAAGATTTAAATCAGGATCTCGAATATAAATAGATAATATCTCTCCCATTGCGCCTGTACGTTTGACAGGGCCTTCTATAATCTCGACACCTTGCTGTTGAATAAACGTCATAATTTGGTTTATTGGTGTATTACTGATAAAACATAAATCGAGTGAGCCAGGTACGGGTAAATGAGCTTTTGGCTCAAATTCTTTACCATATTGGTGGATATTTATTTTTTGCTGCCCAAATTGCAACGCATAGCGCTGCTCACCGAAGGTTATCAACTTCATTTTGAGTACATGGGTGTAGAAATCAATGCACGCGTTTTGATCGGTTGTGGTTAACACCAGATGGTCTAAATGGTTAATCATCAGACACTCCTATCCTTCTTCTTTATGTCGTGTTATGCGATGACGCTTACTTTGTTCTGCTATTAGCCGTTTGTCGTTTTTTGCAGAACAAAAGTTCATCAATGCTCCCCATATCATAGTGAGCTTTCTTTTTATCTCATGTTTTAGCGAACAATAATACTGAACTAGAGGTATAATTATAACGAATGACGTCTGGTGTGAGGTGGATTATGGAATACCAATTTTTTCAGGATATAACTGGAGAGATATCGGCAAAATTTTCGATGGATCATGAAGCGGTTGGTTATTGGCTTAATGAGGAAATTAAAGGCGATTTTAGTCTGTTAGATGAAATAGAAGCCGGATACGAATCGATTAAAGGTAGCGAGAAGCAATGGGAATTAATCGGTCATGAATACACATTGGTATTAGACTATGAAGAAGTGATGATCCGAGCGAATCAACTTGCTTTCGAGACGGAGGGTTTAGAAGAGGGAATGAGTTACTATGATAATGAAAGTGTCGCATTTTGCGGCATTGATGATTTTATGAGTATGCTTAACGATTACAGACAATTCGTTTTAGAAAATAAAGTAAAATAAATTTTTGTTTTAAAATGTTGTCAGATTTTAGATATTGTAGTTATTATTTAATTGCAATATCACATGGTTAGTTTGAATAAGAACTAAATTGTTGGGAGCATGTGATAATTTCATTTACCGAGTAATTCCATTTAAAAATTAGAGGACTGTATGAATA
The DNA here is from genome assembly GCF_028482365.1 of Providencia sp. PROV122. NCBI lineage: Bacteria > Pseudomonadati > Pseudomonadota > Gammaproteobacteria > Enterobacterales > Morganellaceae > Providencia > Providencia sp. PROV122. Next base: position 350,850 of record NZ_JAMPQI010000001.1, read on the forward strand.
CTGATGATGTTACCGGAGCGTTGAATGACGCAACGAATTGGTTTGCGGCAAATCAGGATCTGTTAGTTCAGTATGCGGTGAATATCGTTTCTGCTATCGTCATTCTTATTGTCGGTATGATGATTGCTAAGTGGGTTGGACGTGGCTTACATCGTGTGATGACAGCACGCGGCATCGACCCTACCGTGAGTGAATTTTTATCCGCGATTGTCCGTTATACTGTTGTTGCGTTTACGTTTATTGCTGTACTTGGCAAAATTGGTGTTCAAACAGCATCTGTGATTGCTGTATTGGGTGCTGCGGGCTTAGCTGTTGGTTTAGCATTACAAAACTCATTAGGCAACTTTGCCGCTGGTGTATTATTAGTCGTGTTTAGACCTCTGCGAGCTGGTGAGTATGTCCAAATTGGGGCTGTAGAAGGAACGGTTCAAAACGTTCAAATTTTCTCTACCACACTTAGAACAGCGGATGATCGCATTATCGTCATTCCGAATGGTAAAATTATTGCAGATAACATTATCAATATCACTCGTGAACCTGATCGCCGAACTGATATTATTGTTGGAGTGGCGTATGATTCAGATATTGATTTAGTCAAAAAAGTATTAGGTGACATTGTTGCTGCTGATGAGCGTATTTTACACGATAAAGGTGTGACTATCCGTTTACACGAAATGGCGCCATCTTCATTAAATTATTTAGTCCGTTTTTGGGCTAAAAATGGTGACACATGGCCTGTATATTGGGATTTAATGGAAAATTTCAAACGTGCACTCGATAAGCACGATATTGGTATACCATTCCCTCAAATGGATGTCCATTTACATCAACAGGCTGCTGTTGCAGTGAAAAAAGATATGACAGAATAAGCGTATTTATTGAATGATAAAACTGGGTCAGTTTATTGTACTGTACCCAGTTTTTTTTATTTGCTGATTTTCCTTTCCTATCGTTTAGATAGCGAATGTCACAATAAGTTATTCTAATCTTCTATAAGAAATAATAATTTTCCCTAATAATTTTTTCTAATTAGAATCTCATTGAATAAAATGAATAATTATTAGGAATTTATGCATGTTTACGATTTATATTCAGGGTGCTTTACTTGGTGCTGCAATGATACTTCCATTAGGCCCGCAAAATGCATTTATTTTGCAGCAGGGAAGTCGAAAGCAATATCATGTGATGAGTGCATTTTTATGCTCCTTAAGTGATACCGCATTAATTATTGCTGGCGTTTTTGGAGGAAGTGCATTACTAAGCCAGTCTGAAATTCTGTTGCAATTGATTACATGGGCTGGGGTAGCGTTTCTAGCTTGGTATGGTTACGGCGCATGTCGTAGCGCTTTTAGTCGCGATGAAGTTAGGGTGCAAGCAGAGAATAAGGTTGCCAATCGTTGGCGAGTGATCGTGACTCTATTTGCGGTAACGTGGCTAAACCCTCATGTGTATTTAGATACTTTTGTGGTATTAGGCAGTGTGGGAGGGCAGTTAGAAAGCTCATTACGGCCGTGGTTTACGGCAGGGGCACTGACCGCATCTTTTGCTTGGTTTTTTGCTTTAGCGATATTAGCGGCTTGGTTTTCCCCCATACTAAATAAGCCACGTTCACAACGCGTAATTAATCTCTTTGTTGGAATGGTGATGTGGTTTATTGCCTTTCAATTAGCGAAGCAAGGGTTAGGGTATTGATAATTTCTTATTAATCCGAAACGAATTTCACATAGGATGTGTTAATGTTTAAGTAAGGTTGTGGGATAAATAAGTTATGTCACCACAACTTTCTTATTATTGATTATTAGGAGGTCCTGTGAAGTTAAAGTCTCTTGTTCTTGCTGCCATGATGGCTGGTGTTGCGGTTCCTGCTATTGCACAAGCTAATCCGCTTCCTGAAGGGCCACATATTACAACGTCAGGTAATGCAATAATTAAAGCATCACCGGATATGGCGACATTAAATATCAATGTTGAAGTGACTGAAAAAGATGCAGCAGCGGCTAAAACAGGCGTTGATAAACGTGTTGCTGAATATTTTGAGTTCTTGAAACAAAATGGTATCGAAAAGAAAGATATCAATGCTGCTAATGTGCGTACTCAACCAAAATATGAGTATGATAAAGAATCTCAGAAATCATCCATTGTAGGTTATACAGCAATTCGTTCTGTTGAAGTTAAAGTCACTAAATTAGATCAACTCAATACCTTGCTTGATGGTGCATTAAAAGCAGGGCTTAATGAAATTAATTCAGTTCAGTTCGGTGTGAATAACCCTCAACAATATCGCGATGAGGCTCGAGAAAAAGCGATTAAAAATGCGATTGAACAAGCGAATGCATTGGCAAAAGGGTTTAATGTTCAGTTAGGGCCTGTGTACAGTGTGAATTATCGTGCACCAGATGCGACCCCATACCCTGCGCCAGTCATGAATTACAGAGCGAAAATGGCACTCTCTGCTGCCCCTGAGCGCGATGTCAACGAAACTTATGAGCAGCAGAGTATTGATTTTAACGACCAAGTTGATGTGGTTTTTGAATTAAAACGTTAAGTTTCATCTTCTTGTTTTAACATCTGACGCCCTGTTTTGAGTAGGGCGTCAGTGACTTTCTTCATCGTACGGCTTTCCGGGGCAAAACGGTGCCAATATAGCATCCGACGTTGGCATAGCCCTGGCGTCAAATCAATTAATTCACCTGTACTAAGCTCATTAGCAATTTGTAAATGTGGGATCATACAGCAAGTTGACCCCTGTTTTGCCAGTTGTACAAATGCCTCTGATGAATTAACGATGTGACATGGCACACTACCGGGCGATAGACCAAAATTCTGTTGTACAAAAGCTTGGTGCATATCATCAAGGTGGTCAAAGGCTACTGCTGGCGCTTTAAGAAGCGATGAACGTGTGACGCCTTCAGGGAAATATTTTGCTGCAAAATCGGGTGATGCAACAAAAATATAATCCAATGCTCCGAGTTTATCGACTAAACACCCCGGCAATGCTTGAGGTTGAATACTGATTGCGCCAACCACTTCGCCACGTCTTAACCGTTCTTGTGTTCGTGTTTCATCTTCCACTTGGATATTCAAACGAATTGGGCTATTGCCTAAAACAGGATTAAGTGCAGGTAATAACCAAGTTGCTAGACTGTCGGCGTTGACTGCAAGTGAAAGTAGTAATGGCGTTGACCCCCCGTTTTCATCACCGAGCCATTGTTCTTCGAGTAATTCTACTTGATGAAGAAGTGCTAATAGCTTCTGCCCTTGCTCTGTGGGGTGTGGCGGTACTGTCCGAACGAGTAGCGGCTGACCAAATAGGTTCTCTAATTGTTTGATCCGCTGTGAGACGGCAGATTGTGTAATACATAATTTTTGAGCTGCCCGCTCAAATCCTCTTTCACGAATGACAGCATCCAGTGCTTGCAACGCGCGGTAATCAGGGCGCTTCATTGGGGGTATTCTCCTTGTTGTTATTCTACGACTCACTATGCCATATTTTGCCTCAGAACACCTGCAATATTGATGACAATGTGTGAATCACAGAATATTACGAACAAAGCTGAACTTGTTAGGTGTCCGTTATATAATATTATTAGCAGATAAAAACCTCATTCACTCTTAAAAATAGTAGAAGGCATCGCATGACTCAGGATGAATTAAAAAAAGCAGTAGGTTGGGCAGCATTAGATTACGTGAAACCGGGCACGATTGTTGGTGTCGGCACTGGCTCTACCGCCTCTCATTTTATTGATGCTTTGGCAACAATGAAGGGGCAGATAGAGGGGGCAGTTTCAAGTTCAGAAGCATCGACAGCGAAACTTAAATCACTGGGCATTCCTGTGTTAGATTGTAATGATGTTGATTCGCTGGATGTTTATGTTGATGGTGCAGATGAAATTGATCACCATAAAAACATGATCAAAGGTGGCGGGGCAGCCTTAACACGTGAAAAAATTGTGGCAGCGATTGCCAAAACATTTGTTTGCATCGTAGATGAGTCTAAACAAGTGGATGTATTGGGTAAATTCCCTCTCCCTGTTGAAGTGATCCCAATGGCACGCAGCTATGTCGCGCGTGAACTTGTTAAATTAGGTGGTGTACCAGAGTACCGCCAAAATGTCGTTACTGATAACGGTAATGTGATTCTTGATGTGCATAATTTAAGCATTGTGGATCCTGTTGCTCTCGAAAAAAAAATTAACGCCATTGCAGGCGTTGTTACGGTTGGTTTGTTTGCAAATCGTGGCGCTGACATTGTTTTAATGGGGACTTCTGAAGGCGTAAAAACGATTAAATAGTTTGTTCTGAATATCGATTTAATACTGCTGTTTGTTAGAAATCGGTTATTATTTGAATATCCCCCTTAGCCAGTTAGATTGACTTAGCTATGCTGATAACAGCATAGCTAGGAACGACTGACTTTAGCCTTTCTCAAATGATCATTTCATGATACTAGGGATGTATTGACATGGTAGATCACATCAAAGTCAAACTCGAACGCAACGAATATGTCCGTTTCAATAATTACTGTTATAAAAATGACTATTTTTCCGAGAATAGTGCATGGGATAAATCGTTGATTGTGATGGCGGTTGTTTTTTTCATCGCATTTATTGTGGCCTTTCAGCTTTTAAATATCACCCTTTTTCAGTTAACCATTGCGTTTATTATCGCCTCATTTTTATTTTTGTTTATTGCCGTTCGATTATTGAAAACGTTTAATCGAGCAATTCCTGATGAAGGCGGCTACCTGTTTTGTGAAAAGGAATATCGTTTTGATGAGATTGGGCTTCATGAGGTAAGTAAATATGGCAACGCATTGATTAAATGGGAGTCATTTAAATTTGTACGGACGGATGGTGATTTATTGTATCTTTTTATAGACCGTGTTTTCGCCATTATCATTCCAGCACGCTGTTTTGCGTCGACAGAAGAGAGCCAACAATTTGTGCGAATGGTAAAAGAAAAAGCGATTAATTTAGTTAAGTAAATTTTTGCTGTAAAAACAATTGGTCTATTGGTTTGGAAGATAGATGCCTGTCTAAGTCATCTATTTTACTAATATCATCTAGCAATAAAAAAAATAGCAATTTTTATTTCCCCCTTATTTTGGTGATATATCTCACACTAATGCTTATTGCACAGGCAAAATCCTTATTTTGTGTTACCGCCCCTGATTTTCTGCCACATAACTTCTTTTTCTTCGCACTTAACCAGATAAATGAGGCAAACGATTGTATTGATACTGCGCCGTTTTTTGCTATGTTGGTACACGGAAAGTTCATCTGTTATGAATCTTAAGCTGATAGGGTAGGGTAAATGGTTAAGGTATCTTTGGAAAAAGACAAAATTAAATTTTTACTATTGGAAGGAGTTCACCAAAGCGCGGTTGATAATTTAAAAGCAGCAGGCTATACCAACATTGAATATCACAAAAGTGCGTTGTCGGACGAAGAGTTAAAAGAAGCAATTAAAGATGCGCGTTTTGTCGGTATTCGCTCCCGTACTCATCTGACTGAAGAGATCTTTGCGGCAGCAGAAAAATTAGTGGCTGTCGGCTGTTTCTGTATTGGTACAAACCAAGTGGATTTAGATGCTGCGGCGAAACGCGGTATCCCTGTTTTTAATGCGCCTTTCTCAAATACCCGTTCCGTTGCTGAGATGGTTTTAGGTCAATTGTTACTGCTGTTACGTCGTATTCCGGAAGCGAATATGAAAGCGCATCGCGGCATCTGGGAAAAACAGGCGAAAGGTTGCTTTGAAGCTCGCGGTAAACGCTTAGGGATTGTTGGTTACGGTCATATCGGTACTCAGCTAGGTATTTTGGCTGAAGGGATTGGTATGGATGTTTATTTTTATGATATTGAAAATAAATTACCGCTGGGCAATGCGACACAAGTTCGCTCAATGGCTGAACTATTAAACATGAGCGACGTTGTGAGCTTGCATGTGCCAGAAACAGCAAGCACCAAAAATATGTTTGCAAAAGAGCAGTTTGAACTGATGAAACCGGGGGCCATTTTCATCAATGCGTCACGCGGTACAGTTGTTGATATCCCTGCTTTGGCTGATGCACTGGAAAGCAAACATCTGTCAGGTGCGGCAGTTGACGTATTCCCGACAGAGCCTGCGGCGAACAATGACCCTAATGACCCATTCATTAGTGAGCTAATCAAGTTCGACAACGTGATTTTGACGCCTCATATTGGTGGCTCAACAGAAGAAGCACAAGAAAATATCGGGTTAGAGGTTGCAAGTAAATTAGCGAAATATTCAGATAATGGTTCGACGCTTTCCGCGGTTAATTTCCCTGAAGTTTCTCTGCCAGTACATACTGAAGATACTAACCGTCTATTGCATATTCATGAAAACCGCCCTGGAATGATGAATAGCATTAACCAAGTGTTTACTGAAAACAATATCAACGTTGTTGGCCAGTATTTACGTACTGCTGGAAATGTTGGTTACGTTGTAATTGATATTATCACGCAACAGCCCGATCACGCTGATGATATTCTGGTTAAATTGAAACAATTGCCGGGCACTATCCGCGCTCGACTACTGTATTAATCATTTAACCAAGCGTATCGAATGGATATTATGGCACTGGGTTACCAGTGCCATATTTTTTGTGGGGTAATAATTTCAGGAAGAGGAATATCCCAATGTGCCACGGGGAGAGCGGTGACCCGTTGGCAATCATGGGCAAGCCCTATTGGGTAAAATCCTTTCTGCTGCCAATTAGCTAAAGTCCTATCATAAAAACCGCCTCCCATACCTAAACGTTGACCCTGTTCATCAAAGGCAACCAGTGGGATCATCATGACATCTAACTGATTTATGGGTCGCACTTCGGTTACGTCTAATGGGGGTTCATCAATGTTAAATCGATTTTTAACTAACTGAGTTGTCGGCGCATAGTTTAAAAACAGCAGATGATGAGGGCTAAAGGGATGTAATACGGGCAGGTAAACTTTTTTCCCTTGCTGCCATAGTGCATCAATTAATGGTTGAGTGTGGATCTCGCCATCAAAAGAAAGAAACAACGCAATGTGTTGTGCTTGAGCAATCTTAGGGTGAGATAAGGTATGTTGTACGATTTTTTTTGCAGCCAGTTGTTGTTGCTCTGGACTCAGCTGCTGGCGTAACTGACGAACCGATTGGCGAATTTGCTGACGCATGACTGATAAGTTATCTTCCATAAGATCCGCAACCTTAGAGGCTATTAACTCTATTATTATTAGTGGTTTGATAAATATGTAAGTAATGGTTGGAAGTATAGCCTAATGAGCGTGAGATAATAGTATTAGAAGCAAGCTTATGGGAAAAATTGAGGGTCTCCAAGATGCCGTTGTAGGCTGTAACCCTTGAACCCTTGGTTCAAGGTGAACGTAGTTTAGCAACCTTTAGGCTTCCTGAGCGAATCAGGCGTGCTCACCAGCGCAATAACCACATTCTGTTTTTTTGAAATATCGGCTCAGGGGACTGACCCACTCACGAGCATCTCAGAGAAATTTGGTTTGAGTGCGTAACGTCACTCTATGTACTTCATTGTATGAAATTGGATTTAAAAAGCAACCCTATTTTCGTTTATTTTTTTATACTAGTGTATGATTATTAAGCAAATTTAGCCGATAGGCATAACCTGCCTCTCAGTGATTTTTACCTGATCGTGTAATGCTTGCTCGATTGTTTGTTGCAGCATTTTTATCTTCTCTTCCATATTATATGCATAATCGCGTGTTTTTGTCTTTTCTTGTGTTAATTCGTGACACACGTTCAATGCAACGATAAAAATAAGCTGTTCTGTATTAGTAACACCACTTCTATCTTTGAGATCTTGAAGGCGTTGCTCAAGTTCTTGGGCGGATGCCAGTAGGGCTTCTTTTTGTTCGACAGGGCAGTTGACTCTCATTGAGCGCCCGAATATTTGAATGTCAACAGGTTGTGCGGACATGATACCTCCATACGAATAGGACTCGCCGCAAATACAATGTTCGGCGTAAAATAATAGATGGTTTATTCACTAATTTTAGCTGCTTTATTAAAAATACAGATCAAAAGCTTACTGGTATAGCGACCATCCTTGATGGTAGCATATCATGAATCATTAGCTAACATGACGAATTCAGATGTCTATACAAAAATCTTTACCAAATTATGAAACGTTGGACAACCTTCTCCAACAGCATTCTATCGCACTAACTGCCGCAGAAATTCACGGTTTAATTACAGGACTGATTTGTGGAGGAAGTCGCGATAGTGGCTGGCAGACATTAGTCCACGATCTGGCTAATGATGGTTTAGCGTTCCCTCAAGCTATTGCTCAACCACTACGTGAATTATATGACACGACTTTCCAAGTGTTGGACGACAGTGAATTTGCGTTCTCAATGCTATTTCCCGATGAAAATGCGTCCGTCTTTGATCACGCAGATGCACTGGCAGGATGGGTAAACCACTTCTTATTAGGTATTGGCGTGGCTCAACCTAAACTTGCAGATAAAAAAGAAGTCAGTGAAGTGATTAACGACTTACGTAATATTGGCATGCTTGGTTATGATGAAGATGAAGACCAAGAGGAGCTTGAGCAGGCGTTAGAAGAAGTCGTCGAATATGTCAGAGTCGCTGTTCAGCTTTGTTATATTACTTTCACCGAAGGGAAAAAAGAGCAGTCGACAACTGGCAATAATAAACCCATTCTTCATTAAAACAGTTTGTGCCTGTGCACCATCTTTGCTTATTTGAGCTAAATAGCCATTTGTAAAGTGAAACAGGTACAGATTAACTGCTTGCCGTTGTACTCTACCTAATTCGAGTTGCATCTAGGCGGCAAGCAAAGATATCCCCTCGAAAGAGTAAAGAATTGATGTTACTTGGGTGATTGAGCCTGTGCAAATAACAAGGTAATTTGAAGTGTGGTAAGTATATTCGCTTAATAAATAAGCGTAACCCTCTACTCAACAATCTAGATAATAAGGCAGAAACGGTATGAATAAACAGGAATTTATTTCTCGTCGTAACGCATTATTGGCTCAGATGAAGCCAGCAAGCGCCGCTATTATTTTTTCAGCGCCTGTGGCTCAACGCAATGCAGATTGCGAATACCCGTATCGTCAGCACAGCGACTTTCTTTACCTGACAGGGTTTAGTGAGCCTGAAGCCGTTTTACTGCTAATCAAAAGTGATGAAAAACATAGCCATACGGTGCTTTTTAACCGTGTTCGTGATTTAACGGCTGAAATCTGGTTTGGTCGTCGATTAGGGCAAGAAGCAGCGCCTGAAAAACTGGGCGTTAGTAAAGCATTACCATTTGATGAAATTGAAGAACAACTCTATCAACTCCTTAATGGACTTGATGTGATTTATCACGCGCAAGGCGAATTCGAATATGCAGACAAACTAGTTTTCGGTGCGCTAGATATACTTCGTAAAGGTAGTCGCCGCAATTTGCGCGCACCAAATACTATGATTGATTGGCGTCCTTTAGTGCATGAGATGCGTTTATTTAAATCGGAAGCTGAAATTGCGGTGATGCGCAAAGCAGGTGAGATCTCTGCATTAGCGCATATCAGAGCAATGAAGACCTGTAAACCAGGCATGTATGAATATCAGCTTTGTGGGGAGTTGGAGCACGAATTCACTCGCCATGGGGCACGCTACCCTTCGTATAACTCGATCGTTGGCAGCGGTGAAAATGCCTGCATTCTGCATTACACTGAAAATGAAAGTGAAATGAAAGATGGAGAGTTGGTGTTAATTGATGCGGGGGCTGAATTTGATGGCTATGCTGGTGATATCACACGTACTTTCCCCGTCAATGGTAAATTTACGCAGCCGCAACGCGCTATTTACGATATCGTACTGAAAGCATTGAATACGGCTTTAGAATTATATCGTCCGGGCACCAGCATTCATGAAGTGACGCAAAAAATCATTCGAATCAAAGTTGAAGGACTTGTGGAACTGGGTATTTTGCATGGCGATGTCGATCAATTGATCGAAAACAAAGCACATTTCCCATTCTTTATGCATGGTTTAAGCCATTGGCTGGGGTTAGATGTTCATGATGTCGGATGCTATGGGGTGGAGCGTGATAGGATCTTAGAGCCGGGCATGGTTCTGACCGTAGAGCCGGGGCTGTATATTGCGCCTGATGCAGATGTGCCACCAGAGTATCGCGGGATCGGTATCCGCATAGAAGATGACATTGTGATTACCGAAAATGGTAATGAAAACTTGACCGATTTAGTGGTGAAGGATCCTGATGAAATCGAGGCATTAATGGCTGAAGCTAAAAATGCTTAAAATAAGTAGTAAAAGGTAATTAATACAACATGAACGTGATTATTGTTGGTGGTGGAATGGCAGGGGCAACATTGGCTCTGGCTATTTCATCATTAAGCCAAGGAAAATTGTCAGTATCACTGATAGAAGCTTCCTTACCGGAAGGCACACATCCAGGGTTTGATGCTCGAGCGATAGCGCTTGCCCATGGAACATGTCAGCGATTGTCTAAAATTGGTATTTGGGAAGCACTGGCGGATTGTGTCACACCAATAACTCATGTTCATGTTTCCGATAGAGGGCATGCCGGGTTTGTCAATATCAACGCGCAGGATTATCACATCCCTGAGCTTGGTAATGTGATTGAACTCCATGATGCAGGGGAGCGCTTATTTGCCTTATTGCGTAAAGCTCCCGGCGTTACTCTGTATTGCCCTGCGAAAGTTGAAAATATCCAGCGGCACAGTGAATGTGTGTCAGTCACGCTAGATAACGGCGAAACTCTTTCAGGCTCCTTATTGGTGGCCGCAGATGGTAGCCATTCTGCCGTGGGCCATGCCTGTCATATGCAGTGGCAGCAGGACGATTATGGGCAAGTTGCAATAATTGCCAATGTAAAAACGGCGATAAACCCACACGGGCAAGCATTCGAGCGTTTTACTGAGTTTGGCCCTTTAGCCTTGTTGCCGATGTCGCAAGGGCGCAGCTCATTAGTTTGGTGCCATCATCAAGAGCAAGCCGAAACGATTAAAATGTGGGATGATGAAACATTCATTCAGCAACTTCAGCAAGCTTTTGGCTGGCGGCTTGGTAAAATCACTCAAGTGGGAACACGGTTTTGTTATCCGTTATCCCTTCGAAAAGCGTTAAATCCAATTAGCCATCGAACTGTGTTAGTGGGAAATGCAGCGCAAACGCTACACCCTATTGCAGGGCAAGGTTTTAATCTTGGGATCCGTGATGTCATGCAGTTAGCGGAATTGGTGGTTGCCGCACATCAACAAGGTCAGGATATTGGCGCTTATGCACTGTTAAATACGTATCAGCAAGCGCGTGCTATTGATAGAGAACGAACGGTCACCATGACAGATGGTTTGGTTCGTATTTTTGCAAATCGCTGTTTGCCGTTAGTGGTTGGACGTAATTTAGGTTTAATGGCAATGGAAATGTTACCGTCAGTACGTGATGTATTAGCTCGTCAAACACTTGGCTGGGTGGCGGAACAATAACCACAGAACTAAGAGGAATAAAAATATGCAATCGTTTGATGTGGTTATCGCCGGTGGTGGTATGGTTGGCCTAGCACTTGCCTGTGGTTTAGAAGGCACAGGGCTACGTGTTGCCGTAATTGAAAGTCATCCAGCGAAAAAGCCTTTTTCGGACAGTGACCCTTATGCACTGCGAGTGTCTGCGATTAATGCAGCGAGCGAAAAATTACTAAGCTATTTAGATGTTTGGTCAACAATAAAATCAATGAGGGCTTCAGCCTACAACGGCATGGAAGTTTGGGATAATGACAGCTTTGGTCGTATCCAGTTTTCTGCAAAAGAGCAGAACCTCTCCCATTTAGGGCATATTGTTGAAAATAACGTGATTCGTGATGCGTTATGGCAAAAAGCATCCACCTTGCGAGAGGTGACTATACTGGCGCCGGCGACTATTCAAAAAGTCGTTTGGGGGGAAAATGATGTTTTTATTACCCTCACTGATGATTCGATGTTAACCGCAAGGCTTATTGTCGGAGCGGATGGTGCCAATTCTTGGTTACGTGGTCATGCCGATATCCCTCTGACATTTTGGGATTATGAGCACACGGCCTTAGTTGCGACGATCCGCACAGAGCAGCCCCATGAGACGGTAGCACGCCAATCCTTTGATGGTAAAGGGATATTGGCATTTCTGCCGTTGAGTGACCCTCATCTATGTTCAATTGTTTGGTCTCAACCTGCAACAGAAGCAGCAAGACGTCAGCAAATGGATAAAGTAGATTTTGAAAAAGAGTTAGCGGTCGCATTTGATACGCGTTTAGGGCTATGTCAACTGGAGAGTGAACGACTGACTATCCCTTTAACGGGGCGTTACGCACGACAGTTTGCGGCGCAACGTTTAGCACTTCTTGGCGATGCCGCTCACACTATTCACCCATTGGCAGGGCAGGGAGTTAACTTAGGCTTTATGGATGTTGCCATGCTGTTAGGGGAAATCAAACGCCTGCATCGTGAAGGTAAAGATTTCGGGCAATATTTCTACTTGCGTACTTTCGAGCGCCATCGTAAACACAGTGCGGCTTTGATGCTTGCTGGTATGCAAGGGTTCCGTGAATTATTTGATGGCAACAATCCGGCTAAGAAATTATTCCGTGATATAGGATTGGTGCTGGCAGATAGCTTACCCGGCGTGAAACCTCAACTACTTAATCATGCTATGGGCCTGTTTGATATGCCTGAATGGCTAGAAAAAGTTCAGTTAGCCCCCTCTAAATAATATTACCTATCAATTGGCAGTGGTAAACGCTGCCAATCCCTCTCTTTTTGTGCTCGTGGAACACTCATTTTTTTCAATGATGGCAAGGCGATTATTGACGTAATTGCCATCGTTATTTTTTGTATTCATGATTGAGAAATTCTAATTATAGCCAAATTTCGCATTAGTTTTACTAATTTTGCTGTGGGGTGCTAACATTGGTTTTTCACTAACATCTCTAGAGATACGATGATTAACTCTACGCTTTTAGGTTAAATATAGTGGGATTGAGTGATCATTCTCAATTTTTTAACAAAATTAGCTGGATTATGTCGCTTGTAATCAGTAATACAGAGTGTTGGTAGCCCTATTTTTTTTAATGGTTTCTTACTAAAAACAGTGGTAGTTTTTAATAAGATGTTATCGTTTGCGTAGCGTTATTGGCTGTGGCGTGATAAATCATTTTCCTGCACAGCAACAGTGGCGCTCACCCTATCATATTCAAATGTAAAGAGGGTATTCATGGCAAAGCAAACCCCGCTATATGATGAACATATAGCCTGCGGTGCGAAAATGGTGGATTTTCATGGTTGGATGATGCCATTGCACTACGGGTCACAAATCAATGAACATAATTTAGTGAGAACCGATGCTGGGATGTTTGATGTCTCCCACATGACTATTGTTGATCTACATGGTGAAGGTTGCCGCGATTTCCTTCGCTATCTTCTCGCAAATGATATTGCCAAGCTGACCGACAAAGGGAAGGCACTTTATACGGGGATGTTAAATGCTTCTGGCGGAGTCATTGACGATTTAATTGTTTATTACCTTAATGATGATTTCTACCGCTTGGTTGTCAACTCCGCGACCCGTGATAAGGATATCGCATGGATTGAACAGCATATGAAATCGTATCCTGTCTCTATTGAAGTGCGTGATGATCTTGCCCTATTAGCGGTTCAAGGCCCTACAGCGCAACAAAAAGTCCATTCGCTATTGACGCCATCACAATGTGCCCTGTTGGCAGATATGAAGCCATTCTATGGGGTGCAAGCCGATGAACTCTTTATTGCAACTACGGGCTATACTGGCGAAAAAGGCTATGAAATAGCATTGCCGAAAGCGCAAGTGGTCGAGTTTTGGCATCAATTGCTGAAAGCCGGTGTTCATCCCGCAGGGTTAGGTGCGCGTGATACTTTGCGCCTTGAGGCTGGTATGAATTTATATGGGCAAGACATGGATGAGACTATCTCACCACTGGCTGCCAATATGGGATGGACGATCGCTTGGAAGCCTGAAGACCGCCAATTCATCGGTCGTGAAGCATTAGAGAAATTAAAAGAGCAAGGCACCGAAAAATTAGTCGGTATTGTTATGCGTGAAAAAGGCATATTACGAGCAGGCCAAACGGTACGTTTCACCGACGATTTAGGTAAATTACAAGAAGGGGTTATTACCAGCGGCTCTTTCTCGCCAACACTCGGTTTCAGTATTGCCTTGGCACGTGTGCCAAAAGAAATACAAGATAAAGCCATTGTTGAAATACGTAACCGAGAAATGCCTGTTGAGGTGGTAAAACCTGGGTTTGTGCGGGAAGGAAAAGCCCTCGTTTAAGAGTGGCTAATCCCCCCATAATGAAAAAATTCGTAAATAAGAGTGAGGTTGATGATGAGTAATGTTCCTGCAGAGCTGAAATATACCCGTGAGCATGAGTGGGTCCGTCATGAAGGTGATGGCGTTTACACCGTAGGTATTACCGAGCATGCCCAAGAGTTATTAGGTGATATGGTGTTTGTCGATCTCCCCGAAGTGGGCAGCTCTGTTGATATTGGAAGTGAATGTGCGGTTGTCGAATCTGTTAAAGCTGCATCCGATATTTATGTTCCACTAAGTGGTGAAATCATTGAAGTTAACGAAGCGCTAGTTGATGCGCCTGAACTGGTCAATGAGCAACCTTATCAAGAAGGTTGGATTTTCCGTATTAAAATTACCGACGAATCAGAACTGGCTGATTTGTTAGATGCTGACGCTTACTCAGCATTGCTCGAAGAAGACGAATAATACCGTAAAACGCCCCGTAATGCTGTCATTACGGGGCGTTTTGCTTTGAAGCCTACCCTTTAGCAGCAGATTAGATATAGGAATGGGAACACAGCTATGACGATGCCTCTGAGTCAATTAGAAAACCGTTCGGAATTTATTCAACGCCATATTGGTCCATCAGAACAACAAGTAAAAACGATGTTGGACACTGTGGGTGCCACCTCTCTTGATGCACTGACAGACAATATTGTCCCTAAAGCCATTTTATTGGCAGAGCCACCAAGAGTTGGTGGTGGGGCGACAGAACAAGAAGCGTTAGCAGAATTGAAAGCAATAGCGAGTTTAAATAAGCGCTATAAGAGTTATATTGGGATGGGGTACGCCCCGGCTATTTTACCGCCCGTTATTTTACGTAACTTACTCGAAAACCCAGGTTGGTATACGGCTTATACGCCTTATCAGCCAGAAGTGTCTCAAGGACGCTTGGAATCGTTATTAAACTTTCAGCAATTAACGATTGATTTAACAGGGCTTGAATTAGCTTCCGCTTCCCTTTTAGATGAAGCGACAGCAGCGGCGGAAGCCATGGCGATGGCGAAACGTATTAGTAAATTAAAAAATGCTGAACGTTTTTTTGTTGCTGACGATATTCATCCACAAACATTAGATGTTGTTCGCACCCGTGCAGGCACATTTGGCTTTGAAGTGATAGTCGATAAAGCTGAGAAAGTCCTTGAACACGAAGGTGTGTTTGGGGCGTTATTGCAGCAAGTAGGCTCGACTGGTGAAGTCCATGACTACAGTGAACTGTATGCGCAACTCAAAGAGCGTAAAATTATAAGTTGTGTGGCCGCTGAAATGATGGCTCTGGTGATGTTAACCGCACCGGGTAAACAAGGCGCTGATATTGTCTTTGGCTCAGCACAGCGCTTTGGTGTGCCTATGGGGTATGGTGGTCCACATGCCGCATTTTTTGCTTGCCGAGATGAATACAAGCGCGCAATGCCTGGCCGTATTATTGGTGTATCTCGCGATGCGTCCGGTAATACTGCACTGCGTATGGCGATGCAAACCCGAGAACAACATATTCGCCGCGAAAAAGCAAACTCAAATATCTGTACGTCACAGGTGTTGCTAGCAAATATTGCCGCAATGTATGCCGTTTACCATGGCCCAAAAGGGTTAAAATTGATTGCTGAGCGTATTCATCGCTTGACATCTATTTTCGCTAAGGCGCTACAAGATGCGGGTATCACACTACGTCATAAGAGCTGGTTTGACACACTCTCAATTGAGGTAGCAGATAAAGCTGCCGTTCTGGCGCGGGCGGAAAGTGCGAAGGTCAACTTACGTACTGATATTCATGGTGCAGTTGGTATCACATTCAGTGAAACAACAACACGCCAAGACTTGAATGAGCTATTCACTATCATCACAGGAAATGAGCAAAAATTGGATTTCGAACAACTTGATAAACAAGTTTCGGCCCAAGAGAGTGCTATTTGCCCTTCAATGCAACGTGATGATGCCATTTTGTCGCATCCGAATTTCAACCGTTATCATAGTGAAACGGAAATGATGCGCTATATGCACAGCCTAGAGCGTAAAGATCTCGCATTGAACCAAGCGATGATCCCGCTAGGCTCTTGTACGATGAAGCTAAATGCTGCGGCTGAAATGTTGCCGATCACATGGCCTGAATTTGGCGAAATGCATCCATTCTGCCCACCGGAGCAAGCTCAGGGCTATCATCAAATGATTGAGCAGCTATCACATTGGCTAGTTCAGTTAACAGGGTATGATGCAGTCTGTATGCAGCCTAACTCAGGTGCCCAAGGTGAATACGCAGGGTTATTGGCAATTCGCCGCTACCATGAAAGCCGCCATGAAGGACACCGTAATATTTGCCTTATCCCTGCATCGGCACACGGCACCAACCCTGCATCAGCACATATGGCTGGTATGGAAGTGGTGGTGGTACGCTGTGATGATGAAGGGAATATCGATCTGGTGGATTTACGTCAGCAGGCAGAAAAACATAGCGATAATCTTTCGTGTGTGATGGTGACTTACCCGTCAACTCATGGCGTGTATGAAGAGAGCATCAAAGAGGTTTGTGAGATCATTCATCAGTTTGGTGGGCAAGTGTACCTCGATGGTGCCAATATGAACGCACAAGTAGGCCTAACAACGCCAGGTTATATTGGTGCCGATGTTTCTCACCTCAATTTACACAAAACCTTCTGTATCCCACACGGTGGTGGCGGCCCAGGTATGGGGCCAATTGGCGTGAAAAAACATTTAGCGCCATTTGTTCCGGGGCATTCAGTTGTTGAACAAGAGATGATCACTGAGCAAGGCGCAGTTTCGGCAGCACCTTTTGGTAGTGCGTCCATTCTGCCAATCAGTTGGATGTACATTCGTATGATGGGATCTTATGGTCTGAGAAAAGCAAGTCAGGTAGCGATTTTAAACGCGAACTACATTGCTAAACGTCTACAAGGCCGCTATGACATTCTGTATACAGGTCGTGATGGCTACGTTGCTCACGAATGTATTGTTGACTTGCGCCCAATTAAGAAAGATACAGGGATCAGCGAATTAGATATCGCAAAACGCCTCATCGATTATGGTTTCCATGCACCAACCATGTCATTCCCTGTTGCGGGTACATTGATGATTGAACCAACAGAATCAGAAAGTCTGGTGGAAATTGATCGGTTTGTTGATGCGATGTTAGCCATCCGCAATGAAATTGACAAAGTGGCTAATGGGGAATGGACACTGGAAGATAACCCACTGGTTAATGCTCCACATGTTCAAACAGAGCTAGTGGCGCAGTGGGAGCATGCCTATAGCCGCGAGTTAGCTGTATTCCCAACAGCGGCCACAAAAGCAAACAAATATTGGCCTGCCGTGAAGCGCTTGGATGATGTTTATGGTGATCGCCATTTACATTGTTCCTGTGTGCCGATTGAAGAGTATATGTGATTAGTGTGTTGTAAATAATAAGTAGCCCTCAATAGTTGTATTATCAATTATTGGGGGTTTTTAGTTATAGTGGGGAAAGGATAAAACGCATCTTTTTCATCAATCGATAGCCGTTGGTATTTTCCGCGTGATAACACGATTGAGTTAAATACCCGATATTATTACCGGGTATTTGATTCACTGATTCACACCAAGAGCAAACTCTATTGGTGAATAAATTACAACAACCAACCTTTTTGCTGGGCGAGTTTCAATTGTGGTAAGAGTTGCTCCCAAAATTCAGGAAACACTTCTTCTATAAACTCATTTCGAGCGATCACTTGCTCTAGGCGAATATTATTCTCGACCCAACTTTGCCCTTGATTATGTAAATTTAAGAGCATAGGAATGGTTCTATCGATAACATTGGCAAATTTCGCATCCAATGTTTCT
Source organism: Providencia sp. PROV122 (assembly GCF_028482365.1). NCBI lineage: Bacteria > Pseudomonadati > Pseudomonadota > Gammaproteobacteria > Enterobacterales > Morganellaceae > Providencia > Providencia sp. PROV122. The sequence goes on from NZ_JAMPQI010000001.1 coordinate 369,063, forward strand.
GCCGCATCATACTCTTTCCATAAAGCCAAAAATTGCTCATTTTGTGGGGAAGGGAGTAAGCCAAAAATACGAACAGCAGCTTTGACCTCTTCTTCGCGAATAGCATCACGTGCCGCAACATCGTAAACCAAGACATCACCTGCATCGATTTCGACGATATCATGTACTAAGGCCAACTTAATGGCGTGATCAACATTCACCCCTTTGACATAAGGCGCGAAACTCATTGCAGCCATAGCAAATTGCCAACTATGCTCCGCTGTATTTTCCTGCCTCTCATTGTTGAGTAATTTATTTTTGCGATAAACACTTTTTAGTTTATCCAACTCCATTAAAAATTGGATAACTTCGGTAAAGCCGCCAAAATCTAAAACGTCAACGGACTTATTACCTTTTGCAGATGACATAAAAACCTCAATTATTTTTCTTCTTCCAACGAGTAAGGGAGTGGCTGAATAGTTAGGTGGCTTTGCTCATCCCCTGTAACACGAAATACACTATCCGCTTCCATATCATTATTCATAATGATTTGAATATTCACTTCACCATTTGCTAATTTCACCGCAGCAAGAACAGTACCGGTACGGCGCCATTTATCACCTAATTGCCATTCTACACCTTCACCGACTGCCGGAACGGATGTTGCTGTGCCTTTCAGCCAATACATCGCCCGCTTATTGGCGCCACGGAATTTTGCCCGTGCGACCATTTCTTGTCCGGTATAGCAACCTTTTTTAAAGCTAATACCATAAGGTAAGGCTTGCAGGTTGGTGGCTTGAGGCAAATGTTGCGCGCTGCTGGCTTGTTCGATGACGGCGTATCCCGCTTCTATTTCTAGTGATAACCATTGCTCATCATTAACCACTTCCGCATTAAGCGAGTCGGTAATTTTTTGTGCGGTTGCTTGATCTGTGACGATAAGAAAACGTTCGTTAGGCAATGCGTAATGTAAAATTGTTGAGACGCCATCAACGGTGACTTGGTTTTCTGCATCAGGTAGCGTAGTGAATATAGTGGCTAATGCTTCGCGAGCGCCTTTCCCCGCGACACCGAGTAATTTTAGCTCTTGCTTATGTTCAAAGGTGACTTTCGAGAACACCGCGTATTTTTTTAGCTCGGCTAATTGGCTATCAAGTACGCTGGCTCTTTCAATATAAGAGAAACCATCAAGGTGGTGGAATAGACGCAAGTCACTCCACATTTTCCCTTTAGGATCACAGTGAGCGGTTAAGGTGTGTTGTGCTGGTGTCATTGCGCTAACATCAGCCGTAACTTGCCCTTGAAGGTACTTTTCAGCATCAAGGCCATGCAAATGAATTAATCCCCAGTTTTCCAGTGAAATCAATATAAGTGGTAAAGACTGAGAATCGAGAGGGAATTGTTTTGAGTGAGCAACTTCAGTAGTCATGATTTCACCTGTTTTTCTTTCGTATCAGAAGGGGGTTAATGGTAAAAGAGCTGGATTACATTGCAAGTAGTTATTATGATGCGCTATCAATTATTCAATATTTTTAATCGGCATTCTTGGATAAAAGCGCGATAGAGTGATGAAAATTATCGACATTGTACGATAGGTCATGTTTTCCCAATCAATTATCTGTTAGAGTATTGAAAATAATTAATCTTATCAGTTAACTGCAACAAATAAGGTCGTAGTGGAATGGATATAGAGAATAAAGCAAGAATTCATTGGGCTTGCCGTCGTGGTATGCGTGAGTTGGATATTTCCATCATGCCATTCTTTGAATATGAATATGAAGGACTCTCTGACAAGGACAAACGTACTTTTGTTCGTTTACTTGAGTGTGCAGACCCTGATCTGTTTAACTGGTTAATGAATCATGGGCGCCCAGACGACGATGAGTTGTTTGGTATGGTTAAATTGATTCAGGAAAGAAATAAAAATCGTGGTCCTGTGGAAATCTAATCTCTCCATTTCATGGAAAACTCAGCTTTTTTCAACCTGTGCTCATGGGGTAGTCGGCTTTATTCTATTGGTCGCACCATGGGCGCCAGGGAATTCAATGGTGTGGTTGCCGCTGTTAGTGATTGTGATTGCTAGCTGGGCAAAAAGCCAAAAAAGCATCAGCAAAATCAAAGGGACTGCGGTGCTGGTTAATGGCAATAAAGTCCAATGGAAAAAGAATGAGTGGAGTATCGTTAAGCAACCTTGGTGTAGCCGTGTGGGGGTATTATTGACACTCAGTGCCTTACAAGGTAAGCCACAGAAGATCCGTTTATGGGTTGCAAAAGATGCCTTATCAGAAGAGAGCTGGCGTAATTTAAACCAACTATTACTGCAATATCCTGATATTTAATCATTAGGGGTTATTGCAGTAATGGGGAAAGTCAGCATAGTCAACTTACAGTAATTCTTCAATCTCGGTTAAGATTTGCATACACCACTGTGCGATACGCTCATCGGTCTCTTCAAATTGATTCACATCATCTAAAGCCAAACCAACGAACTGTGTACCATCTTCTGTCAGTGCTTTCGGGCTTTCGAATTGGTAACCATCGAGTGGCCAAAAGCCTACAAATTGCACCCCTGTTGGCTTTAGTTGATGATATAGCATGCCTAGTGCATCAAGAAACCATTCACTATAATCAATCTGATCGCCCATCCCATACATAGCAACAATTTTGTTGTTAAGCTTAAGATTGGGAAGCGCATCCCAAATTGCCAGCCAGTCTTCTTGTATTTCACCAAAATCCCACGTAGGGATACCCAAAATGAGAACGTCATACTGCTCCATCAGTTCAGGCGGTGTATCGTTGACATTATGTAATGTAACCAAATCTTCACCGAGGATATCGCGTATTTTTTCCGCGACAATTTCGGTATAACAAGTACTAGAACCGTAAAAGAGACCTATTTTCATGTTAATGTAACTAGTTTTCATTGCAGTAGAGAGGTATTGTAACAGAATGAACGGTATCGGGCACACACTCTCAATATTTTAGGGGGATGAGAAGACGAACCGAACATCACCAATAGCGCTGTAACTTGAGATAGGATAGGTATAATAGCTTACGTGGCGGTTATGAAGAGGAATATAAGCAGCGTGGAAACCAAACAGCTTAATCCATTAATTGAGCAATTTCTTGATACCATTTGGTTAGAGCAAGATCTCGCTGAAAATACATTGGCATCTTATCGTTTAGATTTGCAATTATTAGATAAGTGGCTGGAAGCGAATCAATTGGATTTGGAAAGTGTTCAATCAATCGATTTACAATCGTTTTTGGCAGAACGGATTGAAGGGGGATACAAAGCGGCTAGCTCTGCGCGTCTATTAAGCGCTATGCGGCGTTTATTCCAATATTTTTATCGTGAAAAAATACGGCTTGATGATCCTTCAGCGGTGATTGCCGCACCTAAAATACCACAACGGCTACCAAAAGATTTGAGTGAACAGCAGGTTGAAGACCTACTGAATGCCCCTGCAACCGAGGATCCTCTTGAGCTTCGCGATAAAGCAATGTTGGAAGTCCTGTATGCTTGTGGGTTACGAGTCTCAGAGCTGGTGGGGTTAACTTTCTCTGATATTAGCCTACGGCAAGGTGTCATACGTGTTGTGGGGAAAGGGAATAAAGAAAGATTGATTCCTCTGGGAGAAGAGGCTATTTATTGGGTAGAAAAATACCTTGAAGAAGGTAGGCCTGACTTACTCAATGGTAAAGCCAGTGATGTTTTATTTCCTAGCAAACGTGGCACAAAAATGACGCGCCAAACATTTTGGCATCGTATTAAACATTATGCGGTGATTGCGAATATCGATTCTGAAGCGTTATCACCACACGTTCTACGCCATGCATTTGCGACACATTTACTGAATCACGGCGCCGACTTACGAGTTGTGCAAATGCTATTAGGGCATAGTGATCTCTCTACGACACAGATTTATACACATGTCGCAACCGAGCGTTTGCGCATGTTACATGAGCAGCATCATCCAAGGGGGTGATGTGCGTTAAAGGATAATTATGAAACATAAACTACTCTTATGGGCGGCTTGCATTGCAACATTTTCCGCCTCAGTGTCTGCGGCAACAGATGATAAAGTGATTGAAGAGAAGCTTGCCAGATATAATATCTCTGTAGAATCAATCAAACCATCGCCTATTGTAGGGCTTAATACTATTGATACTTCAGATGGTATTATTTATGTAACTGATGATGGGAAATATTTATTACAAGGCCCTATTTATGATTTAAGCGGCAAAATGCCAGTCAACATTTCTAATCAACCACTCATGAAAAAGGTTGAAGCGCTAAAAGATGAAATGATCGTCTTTAAAGCGCCGAAAGAGAAGTATGTGGTTACAGTATTTACCGATATTACCTGTAGCTACTGCAAAAAATTCCATGAATCGGTTGGTGAATTAAATAGCAAAGGTATCACAGTACGTTACCTCGCTTACCCACGCCAAGGCTTGGAGCATGAGTCTGCAAAACAAATGGCATCTATATGGTGTAATGCGCTCCCTCAAAGTGCATTAACTAAAGCATTTAAAGGTGACGAAGTTGCCATGATTGATGAATGTAAAATTGATCTCAGTAAACACGTTAAGTTAGGTAGCCAATTTAAAATGACAGGAACGCCAGCGATCGTGTTACCTGATGGGCAATTATTGTCGGGTTATTTATCCCCCGATAAACTGTTAAAGATACTCGAACAAAATAGTTAACCATTGTGAATGTAGAAACTTTTTTACGCCAGCGTACACTCGCTGAGGATATTAAAACACTGGATGGTTTTCCTGAAATCCTTCAGCGAGTTTATGCCCATCGAGGCGTGACGGATATTTCACAGCTAGAGCGTAAAGCCGCTAACTTATTAGATTACCGCACGTTATCAGGGATAGATAACGCATTAACGCTACTTTATAGTGCATTGGAGAACCATAGCGTAATTACCATCGTAGGGGATTTCGATGCTGATGGCGCTACGAGTACGGCTTTAGCTATTCGCGCATTAAAATCAATGGGATATGTGAACTTAAATTACATTGTTCCAAATCGGTTTGAAAATGGTTATGGGCTGACGCCTCTTGTCGTTGAGGAAGCCTACAAACGCGGCGCGGATCTTATCATCACCGTTGATAATGGTATTTCGTCACACGAAGGTGTCGAAGCGGCTAGGCAGCATGATATTAAGGTCATTGTGACGGATCATCATCTTCCGGGAGATGTATTACCGAAGGCCGATGCCATTATTAACCCTAATCTAGAAGGGTGCCAATTTGCTTCTAAATCATTAGCAGGCGTTGGCGTGACTTTCTACTTAATGTCCGCGTTACGCGCCAAATTGCGCCAAGAAGGCTGGTTTGTTAAGCAGGGAATGAGCGAACCTAATTTAGCCGAATTCTTAGATTTAGTTGCGCTCGGAACAGTGGCAGATGTTGTTCCACTTGATACTAATAATCGTATTTTAGTGCATCAAGGTCTGCATCGTGTCAGGGCGGGGCGTTGTTGTGCGGGGATCAAAGCATTAATCGAGGTCTCAAAGCGGGAATGCTCTCGTTTGGTCGCCAACGACTTTGGTTTTGCTTTAGGGCCTCGTTTGAATGCCGCAGGGCGTTTAGATGATATGTCTGTGAGTATTGAATTACTCCTGACCGATGATATGGCTTATGCGCGAGAACTGGCTAACGAGCTGGATGGATTAAACCAAGCACGGCGGGAAATTGAAGCGGGGATGCAACAAGAAGCTTCCGTGTTATTTAATAAAATTGAGTATAGTGATAGCCAATTACCCAATGGGCTAGCTATCTATCATCCTGAGTGGCACCAAGGGGTTGTGGGAATATTGGCGTCAAGGATTAAAGAACAATATCACCGCCCTGTGATTGCTTTTGCACCCGCGGGTGACGGCACATTAAAAGGCTCAGGGCGCTCAGTACCAGGGGTGCATATGCGCGATGCATTAGAGCGCCTAAATACCCTACAACCGGGGCTAATGCAAAAATTTGGTGGTCATGCCATGGCGGCTGGCTTGAGCCTAGAAGAGAGTAAATTTGGCTTATTTAAGCAGCATTTTGAATCATTGATGGGGGAACTTATTCAACCCGATCAACTATCAGGTGTTGTTTGGAGTGATGGTGAACTCAAACAGGATGAGTTCACATTAGAAATTGCTGAGTTACTACGTGAAAGCGGCCCTTGGGGGCAATCATTCCCTGAGCCTGTTTTTGACGGCTATTTTCGGTTGCTGCAACAGCGCTTAGTGGGTGAACGCCATCTTAAAATGATGTTAGAGCCAGTGAAGGGAGGGCCAATGCTGGATGCGATTATGTTTAATATCGATGTGCGGCGGTGGCCTGATAATAGTGTGAAACGCGCAAAAATTGCGTTTAAACTAGATGTTAACGAGTTTCGAGGTCAAAAGAGTGTTCAACTGATGGTTGAGCACATTTGGCCTGAATAAGGGAACTTTCTCAGTTTACGTCGATGAGAGGTAAGATTCGCTTTTGCAGTGCTATAAATTTTAGTGAAATTCCGTTATCATTGACGGTTTGTGAAGAATTTATTCTATTTATAACGACCAAACATAAGACATTGAAAAATGACGTTTGAAATTAACCCAGTAAAAAGTAAGATTCAGGACCTATCTGAGCGAACAGCGGTCCTTAGGGGGTATCTTTGACTATGATGCCAAGAAAGAACGCTTAGAAGAAGTTAATGCGGAACTTGAGCAACCAGATGTCTGGAACGAACCTGAAAGAGCACAGGCGTTAGGTAAAGAGCGATCTTCTCTTGAGGCGATTGTTGACACCATAGATCAAATGACCCAAGGCCTTGAAGACGTTGAAGGCTTACTCGAACTTGCTATTGAAGCTGATGATGAAGACACCTTTAATGAAGCAGGTGAAGAGTTAACTCAGCTCCAAGCAAAACTAGAGCAGCTTGAGTTTCGCCGGATGTTTTCTGGTGAATATGATAGCGCTGATTGCTACATTGATTTACAAGCCGGTTCTGGTGGTACTGAAGCCCAAGATTGGGCCAGTATGTTAATGCGTATGTACTTACGTTGGGCAGAATCGAAAGGCTTCAAAACAGAAATTATTGAAGAATCAGATGGCGATGTGGCGGGTTTAAAATCGGCAACCATTAAAGTTATCGGTGATTATGCTTACGGTTGGCTAAGAACAGAATCCGGCGTACACCGTCTCGTGCGTAAAAGCCCATTTGATTCAGGGGGCCGCCGCCATACGTCGTTTAGCTCCGCCTTTATTTACCCTGAAGTTGATGACGATATTGATATCGAAATTAACCCAGCAGATTTACGCATTGATGTTTACCGCGCTTCTGGTGCGGGTGGGCAGCACGTAAACAAAACTGAGTCAGCAGTACGTATTACGCACATACCTACAAATATTGTGACTCAATGTCAGAATGACCGTTCGCAACATAAAAACAAAGATCAAGCCATGCGCCAGTTAAAAGCGAAGCTTTATGAACTGGAGATGCAGAAAAAGAATGCTGATAAGCAAGCGATGGAAGAGAATAAATCGGATATTGGCTGGGGTAGCCAAATTCGTTCTTATGTCCTTGATGATGCACGTATTAAAGATTTACGTACTGGTGTGGAAACGCGTAATACGCAAGCCGTACTGGATGGTGATTTGGATAAATTCATTGAAGCTAGCTTGAAAGCTGGCCTGTGAGGAAAAAATGTCTCAGCAGCAACAACAGGGTGCAGAACAAGCACCCGATTTGAATAACGAATTGAAAGCACGTAAAGAAAAACTCGTTGCTTTACGTGAAAAAGGGATCCCATTCCCGAATGATTTCCGTCGTGATATCACATCGGAAAAGATCCACGCACAATATGATGAAAAATCAGCGGAAGAGCTAGAAGACTTAAATATTGAAGTCGCCATTGCTGGCCGTATGATGACTCGTCGTATTATGGGTAAAGCATCATTTGCAACCCTGCAAGATGTGGGTGGTCGTATTCAAATCTATGTTTCTCGCGATGACTTAGCGGAAGGCGTTTATAACGAGCAATTTAAAAAGTGGGATTTAGGCGATATTTTAGGCGCTAAAGGCCGCTTATTTAAAACCAAAACAGGTGAATTGACTGTCCATTGTCACGAAGTGCGTCTACTGACGAAAGCACTGCGCCCATTACCGGACAAATTCCACGGTTTAGCAGACCAAGAAACACGTTATCGTCAACGTTACCTTGATCTGATTGCCAACGATGAATCTCGCCACACCTTTATGGTTCGTTCGAAGATCTTAGCTGAGCTACGTAACTTTATGGTCGGCAAAGGCTTTATGGAAGTGGAAACACCAATGATGCAAGTTATCCCTGGTGGTGCTTCTGCTCGTCCATTTGTGACTCACCACAATGCGCTGGATATCGATATGTATCTGCGTATCGCTCCTGAACTGTACCTAAAACGTTTAGTGGTTGGTGGTTTCGAACGTGTGTTTGAAATTAACCGCAACTTCCGTAACGAAGGCCTGTCTCCACGTCATAACCCTGAGTTCACTATGATGGAACTCTATATGGCGTATGCTGATTACCGTGACCTAATCGATCTGACTGAAGAGTTATTCCGCACGTTAGCGCAGAATGTTTTAGGAAACACTGTCGTTAAATACGGTGAGCAAGAGTTTGATTTTGGTAAACCATTTGCCAAATTGACCATGAAGGAAGCCATTTGTAAATATCGTCCTGAAACTAACGTTGCTGATTTGGATGATATGGATAAAGCGGTTGCAATTGCCCAGTCTATCGGCATCAAGGTAGAAAATAGCTGGGGCTTAGGTCGTGTTCAATGTGAAATTTTTGAAGAGGTTGCAGAAAGCCACCTGATCCAACCAACTTTCATTATTGAATATCCAGCGGAAGTTTCACCATTAGCTCGTCGCAATGATGAAAATCCATTTATCACCGACCGTTTTGAGTTTTTCATCGGCGGACGTGAAATCGGTAACGGTTTCTCTGAGTTAAATGACGCTGAAGACCAAGCAGAGCGTTTCGCTGAGCAAGTTCGTCAGAAAGATGAAGGTGATGACGAAGCGATGTTCTATGACGAAGACTATGTCACCGCATTAGAGCATGGTTTACCACCAACGGCTGGCCTCGGGATTGGTATTGACCGTATGGTCATGCTATTTACTGACAGTCATACGATCCGTGACGTGATCTTATTCCCTGCATTACGCCCATCTAAAGTTTAGTGCTATCAATAACAATGCCCAGCTGAGTCTGGGCATTGTTTTATCCAATCCTAAATCGTTAAATAATACGTTAGTACAGTTAGCGATTATTAAATTATCACTTAAGTTAAATTATTTTTGTTAATGTATTTCCTTTATCAATAGGGCTTAATTATTTTTTATTGTTGCGCTTAAGTGGAAATACTCAGACATCATTTTTATGTTTATAACATAATAAGTGTAATGTACTTAACAAAATGTTAATAGATAAAAGATTCGAATTTGTTTTTTTGTTAGAAAATATTTCATATATTGAAATATTGTACTTTTCAGAAAAATCAAATAGTCACCGCCGTCCTGCAGTGGAATTGTTTATTAACCGGATAAAGGTTTCGCTTGAGATCGTTAGATGATAATTTTTTACAGTTATTATTTATAAAACTCAAAATAAGTGTTCTTAGTAATTTTATTGCATTAAAAATGATGGGGTCGATACCGATTTAGTGCTAAGATTAAAATAATTAACCAAAATTTATGAGATGACTCTATTTCTAGATTAGGGCTTATAGAAAATAGATAAATTTTAGCTTACACTAGGTTTCTTGAATGTCATTATAATAGCGAAGAAAAGTGCTGGTAAGGTAACTATATGTTTTCAAACAATAAAATTTTTGTTGCGTCTTTGCTTTTGGCTGGGACAGCAATTCTCTCTGGCTGTTCTTGGGGCTCTAACACGAATTATTCAGAAAAAACTGATGCCACAGCTTCATCAACGGCTAATTCAGCGACGGGGCAGCAGTACATGGATTATTCCCATGCTGATTCTCAGACTGTTTTAAACACGGCAATTAATCATAAGCCCGCTGGGCAAAATCCTACGATGCTAAATCAATCTGGAAGCGAAGGTGAGTCATTCCAGAGTTTAAGCACCTGTATTAAAGAACTTAATGCACTGAAAACACTGTCACCAGCAGATTACAATCGCTTAGTCGGTTCCTTTAAAGAAGTGAGCGAAATTAATCAGCTTTATAAACAAGTCGCATCGACAGCAAGTCCAGACACGATTGAACTGTTACAAATGGCAATAGAAGCTAAAACAAAAGTTCTTTGCGCGAAAGTTCGTTATAACTCAGTCCTGTCTACCGAATCAACATTGGAAAAAATTAGTGGATTATGAGAATTAACCTAAGACTTTGTATATCTTTGGCCATTTTTTCGGCTGCTTTTAGTCAATTTGCAAAATCGGATAGCTTCAATAATGTCATTGATGACTTTGACACTTACCTGCAATTAGAGCAGGAAGGTAAAGTGCCGGAAAAGCCATTGAATATTCAAGGTCAGGGATATGACTCATTTTCATCTTTACCGCTCGCTCCTGAGCCAAAAGAAAAATCTAAATCTGCTGCGGGTAAAAATGCAGGCCAAAGTAAAACGCCTGCACGTACCCAACCTAAAGCTAAAGGGGCGGTCACTCAGCAGACCCAGACTAAAGTTACGACGACAAAAGTAGCTACACAAGCTAAAGGTCAGATGACAGAACAACCTAAAGTTGCTTTGTCTGAATGCCCATTACCAGAAGAAAGCATTGTGGATCAACAAACTGGTTCAGCACACCAGTCTTTGTTATTGTCATCCTACCCTTATTTCTTTAATTCAAACCAATGGCATCCACAGTATTTATCGAAAGATTTTGCTAAATACCAAATTGTTCTAGATCCATTAGGGCTTTACTCTGCTAAGTACTCAATGGGGGTATTGCGTGATAATACGGCTTACCTAGAACAGCTTGCCGATCTGCTCGCGCAACAACAATCGACTCACCTATTTAGATTTGGTGCTGCTCAAGGCGCTGGTCAGTTAATTGCTTATCATCAACTTTTAACCGATAGGCAATTAGTCGAAAAATTAATTGCACATAATAAAAGTGTAGCGGAACTCAGTCATGATATCGCCGAGAAACAATTTGAAATAGAGCGTATCAATAACGAACTTGCCGAAAATAAAAATCAAGTTGCTTTGTTACGTGAAAAACTAAGTGCAACAGATGATAAAGAAACCATTGTATTACTGACGGATGAATTGAACTCCGTTAAAAATATACTGGCAGATAAAGAAAATAATTTAGAACAACTCACTGCACAGAATCAACAAGCGCAGAAATCAATTGCGGCACTTGAGAAAAAACTTAGCGAAAGTATTCAAGCTCAAGCATTAGCAGAAAAACAACTTGCTGAGAAAGATAAACAAATAGAGCAAGCAAAATTACAATTTGAAAATGCTCAGAAGCAAGTTGAACAATTAACCGCCCAGCTAACTCAATTAGAAACGGATGCAAAAGAGCAGGCGGAACGATTAAATAAAAATAGTGACGAGCAAGTTAAGCTCGTGACTGCTTCACTTGAAAAACAGAAGGAATTACTGAAGCAAAAAGAGTCAGAACTTCAGTTAACTCAAAAACAAAATAGCGATATTCAAGCTGAACTGTTGAAACAGCAAGCAGCTTCTAAAGCTTTTGAGGCTGAGCTAAAAGCGGCACAACAACTGTTAAAAACGAATAAAACAGAGCAAGATTCGCTGGCGAAACAGTATGCGGAAAGTCTGAAAATTCAGCAGCAGCTACAAGAAAAATTAGCGAAACAAGAGCAAGAGTTTGCAACAGCA